>NZ_JBWBEW010000008.1:0-183552 GCF_056148915.1 Microvirga sp. jy35
CAGCTTCCCGGCGGACGAATGCCAGAACTATCTCAGCAACTGCGGATACGAGTTCACCTAAATCGAATCCGCTCTAGCCTCTCAGGATGAGGGCTTGGGTGCGTTGCTGGCCGTACCTATCGCGCCGACACCTTGCCCAGCACGCCGAACTTAGCATCGGGCTTGATGTGAACTTGTGCTGCCTCGTCATTGGCCAGTTCCTCCAGGATCGGGCAATGCGGGCGCGTGTCGCCATGGCAATTCGTGGCGAGATGCTTGAGGGTGGAGGCCATCTCCTGCAATTCGCGGATCTTGCGCTCGAGCACGCTCACATGCCCGAGCGCGATGGTCTTCACGTCCTTGCTTGCGCGCTCGCGATCCTGCCAGAGCGAGACGAGATCGGCGATCTGCTCCACGGAGAAGCCGAGATCGCGCGCCCGGCGGATGAAGCGCAGCGTATGCACGTCGTGATCCGAATAGACCCGGTATCCCGCTTCCGTCCGCACGGTCTTCGGGATCAGCCCGATGGACTCGTAATAGCGGATCATCTTGGCGGAGACGCCGGAGGACTGAGCAGCCTGTCCGATATTCATGCGACACCTTCGACGGTTTGAATGGCCGGGGAGGTGCCCTGCCCGGATGGAACGGGAGCCTTGAAGCCGCGCAGCCTCAGGGCATTGCCCAGGACGAAGACGCTGGAGAGCGCCATGGCGCCTGCCGCGAAGATCGGTGAG
The DNA here is from genome assembly GCF_056148915.1 of Microvirga sp. jy35. Classification (NCBI taxonomy): domain Bacteria; kingdom Pseudomonadati; phylum Pseudomonadota; class Alphaproteobacteria; order Hyphomicrobiales; family Methylobacteriaceae; genus Microvirga; species Microvirga sp. jy35. Next base: position 714 of record NZ_JBWBEW010000008.1, read on the forward strand.
AGCAGGACGCCGTTGAACGGGTACAGGAGGCCAGCGGCGACGGGGATCAGCAGCACGTTGTAGGCGAAGGCCCAGAACAGGTTCTGACCGATGTTGCGGATCGTCGCCTTCGACAGGGCGATGGCGTTCACCACGCCGCGCACGTCGCCGGACATGAGCACCACGTCGGCGCTTTCGATGGCGATGTCCGTGCCCGTGCCGATGGCTATGCCGATATCGGCCGCGGCGAGCGCGGGTGCATCGTTGATGCCGTCGCCGACGAAGGCGATGCTGCCGTGGGCAGCGCGCAGGCGCTTCACGGCCTCGACCTTGCCGTCGGGCAGGACCTCGGCCACCACCTCGTCGATCCCGATCCGCCGGGCGATCGCCTCGGCGGTCCTGCGGTTATCGCCCGTGATCATCGCGACCTTCAGCCCAAGGGCATGGAGACCCGCGATGGCCTCAGGAGTCGAGGGCTTGATCGGGTCGGCCACGGCAATGATGGCGGCAAGCCTGCCGTCGATGGCCGCATAGAGCGGGCTCTTGCCCTCGGCACCGAGGCGAGCGGCCGTGTCAGCGAAGTCTGCAACGGAGAACCCGAGCTTCGTCATGAAACGGTCTGCCCCCACGTCCACCTTCCTGCCCTCGACCATGGCCGAGGCGCCGAAGCCGGGAACGGCCTCGAAACGGTCGGCCGACGGCAGGGCGAGGCCGCGGTTCTCGGCGGCCGCGACGATCGCCTGGGCGATCGGATGCTCCGAGCGGCCTTCCACGGCGGCGACGAGCCTCAGCGCCTCCGCCTCCGAGGCACCTGGTGCGGTCACGAAGTCGGTCAGCTCCGGGCGGCCTTGAGTCAGAGTGCCGGTCTTGTCGAGGGCGACGACGCCGACCTCCTTCAGGCTCTGCAGCGCCTCACCCTGGCGGAAGAGCACGCCGAGCTCTGCCGCCCGGCCCGTACCGACCATGATGGAGGTCGGCGTGGCCAGCCCCATGGCGCAGGGGCAGGCGATGATCAGCACGGCCACCGCATTGACCAGCGCGAAGGTGAGCGCCGGTTCCGGGCCGAAGACGAGCCAGACCAGGAAGGTGAGGGCGGCCGCCGCCATCACGGCCGGCACGAACCAGGCCGTCACCCGGTCGACGAGGGCTTGGATCGGCAGCTTTGACCCTTGTGCCTGCTCGACCATGCGGATGATCTGGGCCAGCACCGTCTCTGAACCGATGCGGGTGGCCCGGAAACTGAAGCTGCCGGTCTTGTTGATGGTGCCGCCGACCACCTCGGCCCCTTGGGACTTCTGCACCGGCACCGGCTCGCCGGTGATCATGGATTCGTCCACGAATGAGGAGCCTTCCACGACCTCGCCGTCGACCGAGATCTTCTCGCCTGGGCGAACCTGCACCACGTCGCCGGCGAGCACCTGATCGAGGGGGATCTCCAGGGCTTGGCCGCCGCGCACCACGCGGGCGGTCTTGGCCTGAAGCCCCATGAGGTGCTTGATCGCCTCGGAGGTGCGCCCCTTCGCCTTGGCCTCGAGATAGCGCCCGAGCAGGATCAGAGTCACGATCACGGCCGCGGCCTCGTAATAGACGTTGCCCATACTGGCGGGCAGAAGGTCGGGCAGGAAGGTGGCCACCACCGAAAAGGCATAGGCCGCGCTGGTGCCGAGCACCACCAGGGAGTTCATGTCCGGCGACCGGCGCAGGAGGGCCGGCACGCCCTTGCGGAAGAAGCGCAGGCCCGGTCCGAAAAGAACCAGAGTGGTGAGCACGAATTGCAGGTACCAGCTGGTGCGATGCCCGAGGGTCCCCATGACCCAGTCGTGGATCGCCGGGATGAAGTGGGAACCCATTTCGAGCACGAAGACCGGCAGGGTGAAGACCGCCGCAAGGGTGAGGGAGCGCCGGAGACCAAAGGTCTCCGCCTCGCGGACTGCCCGCTCCCGGTCGCTCTGGCCACCGTCCTGCCGCAGCGCCTCGGCCTCATAGCCGGTCTGCTCGACGACGGCGATCAGACGGCCCACCATGTCCGCTCCGCCAAGATACCGGATGGAAGCGCGCTCGGTGGCAAGATTGACGTTGGCCTCCAGGACACCGGGCACACGCTTGAGCGCCTTTTCGACCCGGGCGACGCAGGAGGCGCAGGTCATGCCGTCGATCTTCAGGTCGATCGTTCTGTCGGAGGGCTCGTAGCCCGCGGTCCGGATCGCCTCGGCGACGGCAGCCGGATCGGCTCCAGCCGATGCGAATTCCACATGGGCCCGTTCGGTCGCGAGATTGACGTTGGCGGTCCTGACCCCCTCGACCGACCGGATGGCCTTCTCGACCCGGTTCACGCAGGAGGCGCAGGTCATGCCTTGAATGGGAATGTCGATCGCGTCGGTGGGGGCAAGCTTGCCGGCGGCCATGGGGAATCTCCTGATCCTGATATGGGGAGCAGGTTTAGTCCTTCCAATGATGGGAAGGTCAAGCGCCTTCAAAAGCCCTGCCTATATGGCCTTTGAGCCCTGGAACCGGGCCTGAAGCAGAGTCATTGATCCGACACGTTTGCCACATACGCCGCGCAATCGAGCCTCTTGGCTTGTCCCGTGCGGGGCGGTGCCTTTACCTGCAACGAACGATTGAGTCGGTACGAACCCTTGAAGCACACCGAAAACCCGGGGCAAACCCTTCGGATCCTCACCTACAACGTCCATCGCTGGCTCGGCACGGATAGGCAGATTTCCCCAACCCGGATCGCGGAGGTCATCGGATCCTGCCAGCCGGACATCGTGGCACTGCAGGAGGTCCGCGTCGGCCGTGCGCGGGCAGGGGAGGTGGATCAGGCCGCAACCGTGGCCTCGATCCTCGGCATGGATCTGCATTTCCAGCCCACGATCCGTATCCTGGGAGAGCAGTACGGCATTGCGGTTCTGACGCGCCACTCCTCGCGTGTGATCAAGTCCGGACGCCTGCCGACCCAGTCGACGCGGCCGTCGTTCGAGAAGCGCAGCGCGCTCTGGGTGGCTGTGGAGATCGACGGGCAGGCAATCCAGGTCGTCAACGCGCATCTCTCCCTTCGCTCGGGGGAGCGGCGGACGCAGGCCGCCGCCCTCGTCGGGCCGGATTGGATCGGCCATGCTGACTGCAAGGAGCCGGCAGTGCTGCTGGGCGATTTCAATGCACCGCCCCTTTCACGCTCCTACCGGATGATCGCCAGCAGGCTGCAGGATGCCCAGCTCTCGAACTCGTTCGGCGAGCCGCAGCCTACCTTTCATACCCGTGCCCCGGTGCTGCGCCTCGACCATGTGTTCGTGACCAAATCGATCGAGGTGGTGGATGCCGGGCCCGTGCGCACCCCCCTGGCCCGGGTCGCATCGGACCATTTCCCACTGCTGGCCCAGCTTCGCGTCCGCAAACTCTCCAGGGCTGCGGGTCGAGCCCGCGAAGGCGAGCTTCTTGGAGAGCCCACAACCGGCTTATGAAATAATGTATCAATTAGTCTAAGGTGCCTTGAGAGCGGCATCCTGTGACGTAGGAATTAGCCATCGTGTTACGTTATAATTTTTAATTTCCCGTGGGGGCGCGGGAAGAAGGGTCACGATGAAGCTGTACTACACCCCCGGAGCCTGCTCGCTCGCGCCGCGGATCATTGCCTGTGAAGCAGGCCTGCAGATCGAATACGACAAGGTGGACCTTAAAACCCAGACAACGGCTTCCGGGAGGGATTACATCAGGATCAATCCGAAGGGCTATGTTCCGGCCCTCGCCCTTCATACGGGCGACATCCTGGCCGAAGTGCCTGTCATTCTGGAGTATCTGGCCGATCAGGCACCCGGCGCCCGCCTTCTGCCGAAGCTGGGATCCCTGGAACGCTACCGCGTCAAGGAATGGCTCGACTTCACCGGCGCGGAGCTTCACAAGGGCTTCGATCCGCTCTGGACGGCGCCGATGCCGCCCAAGGCGCGGCAACTGGCCGTGAGCCAACTCCAGCGTCGCTTCGCCTATCTCGATGTGCATCTGCGGGAGCGTTCCTATCTGGCGGGCGAGCATTTCACCATCGCCGATGCCTATTGCTTCACCGTGCTCAGCTGGAGCCGCTTTCATCGGGTCGACCTTTCCGCCCATCCGGCCGTCACAGCCTATATGACACGGGTTTCAGACCGTCCTATGGTGAAGCATGCCCTGCAGGCCGAAGGATTGATGGCACAGGCCTGAACAATCGGACCGGCCCCTTCTGCCTGAAGATCCAAAGCCCTTGCCACAAACCTGCAGGGCGGCTAGGCACCCGATGCCATGCTCCCTGTTTCGGTTTTCATCATCGCCAAGAACGAGGCCGACCGGATCGGCGCGACCATTCGCGCGATCCGGGGACTGACGGACGATCTGGTCGTGGTCGATTCCGGATCGACCGATGGGACCCAGGCCGTTGCCGAGGAGCTCGGCGCCCGTGTCATCTACAATCCCTGGCCGGGCTATGGCCTCCAGAAGCGTTTCGCCGAGGAGCAGTGCCGACACCCCTGGCTCCTGAATCTCGACGCGGATGAGGAGATGTCGCCAGAGCTCGTGTCCGAAATCCGCGCCCTGTTCGCCCATGGGGAACCTCCCTGTCAGGCCTACGGGATCCGCATCGCCGAGACCTTTCCGGGAGAGGCGGCTCCACATCCTCTGGCCTATCGGGTCGCCCCTGTCCGGCTATACCGGCGGGATGCAGGCCGATATTCCTCCTCCCTCGTGCATGACCGGGTGGAGCTGAAGCCGGAGGCGAAGGCTGGCCGCCTGAAGGGCCTTGTGCACCATCGGTCCGTGCGGTCCCTCGGCGACCAGCTCGCCAAGCTCAACAGCTATACCGACCAGCAGGCGATCGACTTCGAGGTGAGGGGGGTCTCGATCCCAACATGGCGGGTTTATGTCGAGTTCCCCGTGGCCTTCCTGAAGGCTTATTTCGGGCGGCTGCACGTTCTGCGCGGCACGTACGGCTTCCTCATCGCCATGAACTACGCCACTTGGCGTCACCTGCGCCTGGCCAAGCACTTCGAGCGCAAGCGCATGAATGCGCTGACAAAAACAGATTCCAGGGCGGAGCGCGCCTAAGGGCCCGGGAGTTTCAAAGGGCAGCGATGACCTGAATCTCGAGCCTGTAGTCGGGGTCGGCGAGCTTGGATTCCACGCAGACCCGAGCCGGAGCCTGTCCGGGTACGACCCATTCATCCCAGACGGCATTCATTTCCTCATAAGAAGCGATGTCGGCAAGCCATATGGTTGCGAACAGAAGCTTTGCCTTCCCGCTGCCGATCTCCGCCAGGGACTGCTCGATCTGTCCGAGGATGTCGCGGGTCTGCTCCGCGACGGAGAGCTCGAGAGACGTCTCGGGGACATAACCGGAAAAATAGGCTCTATCGCCTACCATCACGAGATCGCTGTACCGTGCCGCCACGCCGGCGCGCCGAATATCCGTCACGTTCCACCCTGCTCGTTCGATGATTTCGGCAAGGCTCTTAGCACAGGCGACAGTCCGCAGGACACCAAGATCGGCTCTTGGGCAAGCTGGCAGTGCTCTTCGTGAAATGGCGGAGACGGAGTCCGCCATACTAGTGTCCAGCCACATCTAGCCGCATCCAAAAATCCACTGAAAATCAAGGCTTTTACGCTAGCGCCTATCTTACGCAGTCCAGCCTCATCCGCTACAATCCAGCCTCAAAGGTGGGGAACAAGGTGGGGAAGGATTGGGGCACATGGCACGGCAATTACACACATTGAGCGCCAGAACGGTCGCAACACTCGCAAAGCCAGGGCGGCACTCCGATGGCGGTGGGCTCTACCTGAACATCACAGCCAACGGTGCCCGCTCGTGGGTGTTCATGTGGAAGTTCGATGGAAAGCGCCGGGAGATGGGGCTCGGCTCCTTGCGGGATGTGCCCCTCGCCAAAGCCCGCGAGAGAGCTGCAGAGGTCCGGCAGAAGCTGGCAGACGGGCTGGACCCCATCGCCGCACGAGACAAGCCCAAGGTGATGACGTTTGGCGAGGCTGCCGATGCCCTGACTGAAAGCATGTCCTCCTCTTGGCGCAACGAGAAGCACCGCGCCCAATGGAAGATGACCCTCACGGTCTATTGCGAATCAATCCGGTCCAAGCCGGTGACGGAGATTGGCACGGAGGATGTGCTGAAGGTTCTCCAGCCGCTCTGGACCGCCAAGCCCGAGACGGCCTCACGCCTGCGGGGGCGCATGGAGCGGGTGTTCGACTTTGCCCGTGCGCGAGGGCAAACGACCGGGGAGAACCCGGCCCGGTGGCGTGGTCATCTGGACGCCGTTCTGCCCAAGCGGGCGAGGCTCACTCGCGGCCACCACAAGGCCATGCCCTTCGATGAGGTGCCTGCTTTCATGATAGCCCTGCGCGAGCGGGAGGGTATCGCCGCTCGTGCTCTGGAGCTAGCCATCCTCACTGCCGCCCGGTCCGGTGAGGTGTTCGGAGCCCGGTGGGGGGAGTTCGAGCTGGAGGCGCGGGTCTGGACAGCGCCTGCAGCTCGCATGAAGGCAGGGCGAGAGCATCGCGTACCGCTCTCCGCCCGAGCGGTCGAGATCCTTCAGGAGATGCAGAGGAAGCGGCTCAGTGACCTTGTATTCCCTGGCACAAAGCCGGGGCGCCCGCTGTCGGTCATGGCGCTGGAGATGGTGCTGCGGCGGATGAAGGTTGATGTCACGGTGCACGGCTTCCGCAGTGCCTTCCGGGATTGGGCGGGCGAGCGGACCCATTTCCCGCGAGAGGTGGCAGAGGCGGCTCTGGCTCACCTCGTAGGCGATGCGGTTGAGCGGGCATACCGGCGTGGTGACGCGCTGGAGAAGCGCCGTGAGCTGATGGATGCGTGGGCCAACTTCCTTGAGCAGAACTCCCGAAGCAGTGTCGTACTTTTGGCCGGAAGCAGGACTTTGAAAGCGCAGTAGCACGAACGGCGAGCCTATGGGCAAGGCCTGGATGCGGCGGTAATACTTGTTGCTCCACTCGTCTGGCGCACGGACTGCTCTTTGCGTTAGGCGTAGGACCGGGTGCCGAGGGTCTGTCCGTTCCTCCAGGTGAAGAACTGGGTGAAAACTCTTTCATGCTGCTGCCGCCGGAGGGGTTCCTGAAGTTGCGCGGAATATGGCCGCAAGGAGAGTGAAGTCCAGCCTTCTGAGACGTGAAAACTCGGGCTGACTCTTCATTTACCTCGTCCCTAGGGATGGGGGCGGAATTTCCCGCAATTAGGCCATTTCGGGCCTGGAAAGGTCACCCCATACGTGGCCGACAGATTGACGCGCCGGCACAACATTGAGCCACCCTTAAGCATGACTCCGCCTGTGACTTCGCCGTGCAAGTAATGTGGACATTGCAACAACCGTAAAAGTTTTCCCTAGAACTTTCAGAGGCTTACTCGGAGGGGCAATTGTTATCCACAGTTCTCACAGCTACACACAACATATAGTTCGGAACCGTGAGCCGCGACACAAGTTCTTGACGCGAGGTTCGTAACACTCATACCTTCGTCCAATCCGAAGCGCTGGAGTCCAGGGTGCTCCGGCAAAACGATGGGAAAAAGAGAACCGCCTGACCCGGCAAGGTCAGAGCGGTTCTGGTGGGCCGAAACCCGTACTCCTTCAAGAGCGGGCTCAGCCTATCTGGGGCACACGGTGGGAGTCAATCAGATCTCCCCAGCTTCGCCAGTCGTTTCATTCACAATTGGACGATGAAAGGAAGCGAGCGCTATGGCTTTGCGCAACGTTGACTCACGCCTGGAGACCGGCTTTTCGGCGTCTCCCCAACTGCCATCCACCGGCTTTGTCCGGCTCCCTGGCATCCTTGCCCCAAACGGGCCTATTCCCGTCAGCAAGTCCACCTGGTGGGCTGGCATCAAGGAAGGGCGCTATCCTAAACCCGTAAAGCTCGGCCCGCGCATCACGGCATGGCGTGTGGAGGACATCCGCGCCCTCATCGCTGGGGCTGCGAACGACTGCTGATGTCGGAAGCTTGCAGCTTCTGAACCCATCCCGTTCATGACCGTGCAAAAGGGAGCCCCGTACGAGGAGCTCTCGCACGGGGCGAAGGATTTCAACCATGAATAACCTACACAAGCGGCGCTTGCGTCGCAACGCGAACCTGTGCCTGCTTCCGCTCTTTGCCTGGGCAGCATCGCAGCCGCTCCGCTCCCATCCTCGTGTGGTGAAAAGCCTCTCCACGCGCTTTGGATTGTCGCCAGCCCTTGCACTCACCGTCGCAGAGCTGGCGGGCTTCAGCACGGAGGCGCACCATGCCTAAGGATGTTGTCGAACTTCTCGTACAGCGGCTCGACACTGGCGAGGTGTTGCGCCTGAAAGGGCGTGAAGCATGGACGCTCAACTGCCTTCTGGAGACAGGGCAGAGCGGTGTCATCCCTCTGGAGAGACCCGCGCCGCGTTGGTCGGCATACGTTCACACATTGCGAAAGCGTGGGCTCACCATCGACACCATCGATGAACAGCACGCTGGTCCTTATTCAGGAACGCATGGGCGCTACGTTTTGCGCACAACCCTCAAAGTGCTCAAGACCGTCTGTGCCGAAGACAAGCGCTCCCGTGGCTTCTCCGACGTGGTGAAAGCCGCCTACGCGCAAATCATAGGCCACACGCCCGATCCTGCTTCCTGACTCTGAGAAGCCCAGCAGCCGGGGTTTCTGCCTCGGCTGCACCCTTTCCTCATCAATCCTTAGAACAGGCGCCCTTGACCTTCTCAGGGGCGCTGTGAGGCACCTCATGCCCAAACGTCACAACCACAAGGGCCGAAGCACAACAGAGCGCTTTGTGTCCCTCCCACATTGGATGCTTCATTCAACTGCCTGGCGCTCGCTCTCGCCGGTAGCCGGTAGCGTCTTCATCGAACTGGCAGCCATCTACAACGGCAGCAACAATGGTCGACTTGCTCTCTCGGCACGCGATGCAGCCGAGCGGGTCAGGTGCTCCAAGAACACGGCAGCACGAGCCCTGGCGGAGCTGATGGAGAAGGGTTTTGCTGACCTGTGCTCCCGTGGTCATTTCGACCGAAAGACACCTCATGCAGCCGAGTATCGTCTAACCTTGCATGAGTGCGGCCGCACGGGCGAGCGGGCTTCCAGGCGGTTCATGAGCTGGCGTCCTGACCAGCCGAAATCTGTGGCCGGTCCCACCAGAGGGACAGCCGGTGTCACGACAGGGACAGTAACCAGCGCCACGAAAGAAAATTGCCGGGAACTGTCCCTCTCACGTGACCGCAAGCGCCATTTGGAGCCCGTCAGCGGTCCCACCACAGGTACACATATAATCTACCAGATGGGGTCTGGGGTAGAGGAGGCGAGAGAGCAGTCAGGAGTGTTGGTGAAACTGCAGCCAAGAGGGCCTCGCCATGCCTCGTGACCGGCAGCGCCTCACTCTTGAGAGTGGACCCAAGCTGGATCTCGCGAAGCTCATCCCGAGTGGCGCTGGTAAGCCCGGCAGCCATATCCAATGCGTGCTCACCTATGGCTCGGGCGAGACCATCACGGCTACTCTAAGGCTGTCGGATTACAGTGGTCTGCTGGATCTGTCCTGCCAAGGACGTCAGCAGTCCTTTTCTCTTAGGTCAGAGCCGAGGCACTTTGGCGGCCTGCAATGGTACGTCCTCTGCCCCAAGACCGGGCTTCGCGTTCGGGTGCTGTATCGCCCACTTGGAGCAACGTACTTTGCGAGTCGCTATGCCTGGGGCCGCAGGGCAGCCTATGCCTCACAGTTCCTCGACCCGATTGGACGGGCGTGGCGCACCAAGGCGAAGGTCAAAGCGGCACTCCTCGCAGATGAGAATCCGGATGAGTGGGATCTGCCGCCCAAACCTAAGGGCATGCGCTGGGCTACTTACGAGCAGTTGGTAGCTCGGTACGATGCCGCCGAGGAGATGCTGGATGCACAACTCGTCATGGCAGCAGCTCGTCTGATGAAGAGGTTATAGTCAAGAGACCCTGATTACGAAATTAAGCCAAGGTCTTAATGAGAGGTGCAGAGCAAGGCTGCGGCCCTATCAAGGCGAGAGGATTTGATCCGGTCTTGCTAATGATATGGGGAGTGAAGGGCCATGAAAAAAAGGCCCCCACTCTTCGCAACCTAACTTGTTTTCTGACTAGTACACGAGGAAATCGGCGTTAGTCAGAGCGAGCCCTGTCGATAGGCGAGCGAATTGCACCTGTTGGGCCGACCCGTTGCCGTCTGGGTCATAGGAAAGAGCACCGGTAGCCTGATTGTAAATAATGCGGTCTGTGGCATCTGTCGCCACTGAGCCTATCTGGAAGGCATCCGCCGACAGAAGTCCGACTGGCCCCGCTTCAGTGAAGACATTGCCATTGAGCCACACAATGTCTTCAGCGACGTTGAAGTCTCTGATCCGATCTACGTTCGTTCTTGCATTAAGTGCCGAGTTGAACACGAACGCGTCTAGGCCTTCCCCGCCTAGAAGCGCATCACGGCCTGAGCCACCAACGACTGTATCATCTCCCATGCCGCCGCGAACAACATCATTGTCAGCGCCGCCAGAAACGTAATCGTTACCCTCGTTACCCTCGACAAGGTCTCTTCCGTTCTGTCCCGAGACACGGTCGTTATCTAGGCCACCAGTCAAGAAGTCATTGTCGTCCTGTCCATAGATAAGGTCTATTCCAGCTTCGCCGACAAGGAAGTCGTTTCCATCGGCGCCATAGAGGGTATCATTGCCCTCGTTGCCGGCCGCGTAATCATTTCCGCCGCTACTATAGATCCTGTCGTCACCGAAATTGCCTATCACTTGGTCATCGCCTTGTTGGGCGAAGATAACATCGTTGTCAGCACCACCCGCGATGAAGTCTATCCCTCCACCGCCAAAGATGCTGTCATTTCCGCCTTGACCATCGATCCGGTCGAAGTTGTTACCACCGGTAATAAGGTCATCTCCAAGTAGACCAAGGATGATGTCCTCGCCGCCAAAACCAACGATGGTGTCATTCCCGTTTGTACCGATGAGAGTGTTGTCGCCAGATCTACCGTTAATGATTGCCATTTCATTTCATCCCTAACATTAGTGCATGGAAACGCATTACTGTTGCGAGATTGCTTGCCGAGTGACGGACAAGAATTATGCTGAACCAGAAGCGAGAACCTTAAGTAAACCGTCAAACGCATACTTGGCTGTAAATTGATGACGGCACTGAATGTCTTTTAGCAATCCATAATAATCGAGGTGTGTTAATCAGGTTCCAGAATCAAAAGAACTACGCCGAATTCTCCGTTTCTCTCCGAAGCGGGGACGATGCCTGTGCTCTTGCTGCTTGTCTCGCTGCCATGTCGGCAGACAGCGATAATGTTTTTCTTGGAATAAGCTGGGCAACGTAAGAGCGGTGGGCGGCTCGTTATGAGGCTGCTGAGGAGGCTCTCAGTACGAGACTGACTGCAGCGATGGCGCGCCTCATGAAGTGGCTATATACCAGAGTTCTCAAACAGAGTAAGTCGGCAGAAACGCCAGGACCTGTCTGCCATATAGCCCTTTGATTACGGCGAAGCGTAGCATGAACTTTCAGATGGCTTGACCGTTCCTCTACAATCCTGAGGAGATTTCCCATGCGCACTGCTCTTTGTGCTCTTGCCCTGCTTCTTGGTCCGACTGCGGCACACGCGGAAGTCTGGCAAGCACGTGAAGGAACATGCCGTGAGTGGCGTTCACGATGGAATGTAGAGCAGCAACAGGATGGCGTATGGGTTGGGACCACCGACCACGTACTTTTAGGGGGCCCCTGCCAACAGGGGGGCGGCACGCGGTCGATGAGTTCAGTACGGGCCGTCATTGTAGGGGAAAATTTCTTTGCCGCACGCCGACAGGACAATGGGTCTGTCTGCAATTACTATGGTCAAATCCAAAGGGATAGGGTCAGGGGCTTTGAGTTGTGCGAGGGTAACCCGACACGTCTCCTCTTCGCCCTCCGCTTCCCGCCCGGAGAGTCTCGCGAGGTAAGGGAACGCTATCAAGGTCGAGATGCTGACGAATGGCTTGACGACCCTCAGACGCTTGAGCAGGGCCAGCCGCCTCAGGGTTTCAGTCCTGATTTTCAACTAGCACCCCGGCGACGGTGACACCGCATCAACCAAACTAGGGGATGCCGATTTAGTCTACTAAGCAATTTCTGTCCGACGGTTGGGGCCTGCCGCCCAAGCCGAAAGGCATGCGGTGGGCAACTCATGAGCGGTGGCTCGTTACGATGCAGCTGAGGAGATGCTGGATATTCAACTCGCGAAGGCAGCGGCGCGTCTGATGAAGCGGCTGTAGATGGACGGTGAGGAGTGCCCGAGCCATCATCCCAGGCACTCCCACACGCGCTTAGATGACGAAGAGGTCGCCCAACTTCAAAGCGGCCTTGTTCTTCAGCAGGGCTAACTCGACAGCCTGTCCCTTGCCGGAGCCATCCGCATCATAGGACAGAACACCGGTCTGCTTGTTGTAGATGACGAAGTCGTCGTTATCCTTGGCCTTGTCACCCACGGTGAAGAAGCCCTTGTTGAGCTTGGCGGGCGCAGCCTCAGAGCCCTTCTTGCCCAGCTTCTTGAAGATGGCGTTGTCGAGCCAGAGGCTGTCATCTTTGACTGAGAAGTCCGCAATCTTGTCAAAGTTGACCTTCCGATCCGTCTTAGTCGTGCCGAGCTTAGACGTGAAGAGAAATGCATCCTTGCCTATACCGCCCGTGAGACCGTCATTTCCAAAGCCACCATTCAGCTTGTCATTGCCTGCACCCCCATTGAGGGTGTTTTTGCCGACATTGCCGACAATACTGTTGTTGAGCGCATTTCCATTGAGTGCCACATTCGCGCTGCCGGTTGCCTTCACGTTTAAGATGCCGTTGGCAAGAGTGACGCTGGTCGTTGTTTCGATGGATGTAGGTGGGAGTGGCAGTACCGGAGGGAGTATGGGTGGCAGTATCGGTAGTTCCATGAGTTGAGCAAGGCTGACACTTCCGTCAGAGAACTGAAAGAACTCGACGTCTTTGATAGTGTCCATCCCATCCGGACCAGAAGTCACTCCGGACATGACCATGAAGCCATTGGAGTTGATGGCACTATACGAGAAACTATAACTAGCTCTTGTTCCGCTGAGCACGATGGTGTCGGCGCCAGTTCCACCATCCAAGACATCATTGCCTGTTCCACCAATCAGGGTATCAGCGCCACCCCCGCCCGAGAGCATATCATCGCCCTCATAGCCACTGAGTGTATTGGCGAGTTCATTGCCCTTGAGAGTGTCATTGCCGGATCCACCCTGTTGTCCTCGGAGGACCATGTCGTCGACAATTTTCTGGTAGAACGACATGGTCGTGGAGTTGGTTAAATCAGCGGTCGTGATGACATACGGAACGTCATCCGGGTATGATGAATTAAAATAATATACCTGTAGATAGTAATCATCCTCGGCTGGATTGTCTGCCGATGTCCCAGGTGTAAAAGTCATCCTTCCGCCAGGATCTTCTCCACCATAATCGGGAACGTCGGCAGGCCGAAACTCACCTCGTGAAGCATCATAATAGCCAAGCACGAAATTTATTCCCGGCCATTCGTAGTTGTAGGAACTGCTCCAACTGATGGTATCTGCATAGTTCTCCGTCAGGAGCCGAAAGGTATAGGTCTCATCAGGCTTTAGCTTACCAAGGTAGTAAACGTCATTATCCTTACTGCCTTGCGTATCGTCCCACTGTCCTCCTCTGGGCAGGCCGGTGGAAGCGTTTGCCCAGCCTTCTTGGTGACGGGATGCGCCTTCGATACCTGAATCATATTCGCTTACTAGGAAGGATGCGTCACTCGCGTCCTGGTACCGATTTCCGACTAGATCCAAGTAAGGCAGGTCTACCGCATTCGTTGTCATGATTTCTCCGGAGCAACCTTAAAGGCCAAGCTTTCTTGACTTATGGTTCTTACTTAGACGTGAAATCAAATGCTGGATGAATGTGGCTTTTTTCTTATGTTTCCTTTGGTGATGTCTCAGGGCGCTCGGCTCATAGGCCAGTGCCGCACGACGCCCTTCGTAGATGGTCCATCTCGGAAATACATTCACAAACAATGAGAGGGAACGGACGATTTTATATGCGCTAGGCGACTTACGAACGCGGGGTGGCCAAGTACGATGCCGCTGAGGAGACACTCGATACGCAACTCCTCATGACAGCGACACGGCTGATGAAGCAGCTATAGCGAGGCAATCGCCGAGGAGCTATTTGCTACAGTATAGATTACTGGCTCTTTTGACTAACTATGATTTTCCATTCTGCCGTTGAGCCGCGCGAGTTACTCTGCTCGACTCAGTGTCTAAGTAACCTTGAATGACAGGAGGGGGCTCATTGCGCAATCCACACTACGTCAGTGCATGCTTAGTGTCTGGAATTCTACTCTTCACTGCTTCTGCTTCAGTACAAGCATCTTCAGCCGATTTCCCAGCTATCCCCCTGCCTCCTGCCATCGACGGCCTTGTCGGGATGCCCGAAGCCTATACACCCGGGCGTAAGGTTCATCTTGACGCCGTCAGGCGTGAGGCCGAGCAGGTGGGACTTCCCCCTGATATTGCCGACGCGGTAGTGCTGGTCGAGAGTGCTTATGATCCTGGTGCCGTTGGAGGAGTTGGTGAGGTCGGACTCATGCAGATCCGTCCGACGACGGCGGCCATGCTGGGCTACAGGGGCACGTTAACCGGATTGTTTGAGCCCGGAACCAACATTCGCTATGGCGTCGCATATCTTGGTCGTGCGTGGCAGCTTGCTGACGGTGACCTGTGCCGCGCACTCATGAAGTACCGAGCAGGACACGGTGAGGAGCGCATGACACCACTCTCGGTGGAGTACTGCCGACGTGTTCGGGCTCACTTGGTAGCTATCGGGTCCCCGATGATTGCAGGGGGCGCCGTATTCGGCGTTTCGATTTCGATCCCATCGAATGCTCCCACGACCGCCCCGAGCGCCACTGTCGATGCGACAGCCAAACTCTCCCAACCCAATCTAATTCACCGAGTGAACAGCGTGGCAGCGAGGGGAATCAAAGTTCTGCCTCCACGCCGACCTACAGAAGGATCAAGGGTCGCTGCCGCAGGGGGTGCAACCGTGCCTTCTACGAAAATGCGTTCCCTTGCTCTCGCGCAGGAGAAGGAGAAGAGGCGGAAGGCGAGGACATGGCAGATGTGGGCTGCCCATGACGCCCGCATGCAATCCATCTCCGCGAAGCTGAGGCCAGAGCGCCTCCGGATTGCTACCGGAATATGAACAATACTCTGGTCGGTAGCGGCGCGGCTGATGAAGTGATTTTTAGCAGGAACGTGTGTGGCCAATCTCGCGAGAGAGGCGGGCCCGCAGCCTTGATAGCACATTGGAGTAGCACTGATCCTTACCAACCCGCGAGGGTAGCCAATAGAGTAGCGCATTCCAAACAGCGCAACGCCTAGGCAACCTTCCGGTGGATCTGCCTCTCCAGCTTATCAATCCCTCTTAGGTAGGGAGCACGTCGCTCCTGATGGCGCTTTTCCAGTGTGGCAATTGCCCTTTGTTTGGGCGGTTCCTCGATGGCGCCGTTCAGGATGGTCTCCCGGTCCTTCTGGAACTCAAAATCGATGTTGGCCAAGGCTCTGAGCATCGATTGCAAGGCGGGAAATATTCCAGGCGGGTAGGTGCCTAGAGGCGGCTGAAACGTTCCTGGAACTAAGCGTTTGAACATGGCAGAGGACATAATGTTTCCCTGGAATTTGACTCTCGCATGGCGTCTCCGAAACGCGACGGGAGGTGGTCAGGTTCTGGTGAGGATCTGCACGAAGTCGGAATTGAGTTCCGATGGTTGGGTCTAATGCAGCACTGGTGGGCGCTCAGCACCAAAGAGAAATGCCCGCTTCCAGAGGAAAAAGTGATCCGGCTCCGCTAAGCCCAAGTGCGGGGCCTCTTCGAGGCGAGCAATCTGCGCCTCGACAGCAGCGAGTTGACGTTCAAGTCGGCTGATTTGCCGGCGCTTGCTCGGCAGACGCTGCGATGCTCGCAGTGTGGGAGCCGACGCATCAGGATGATGGTCAACGTCGCAGAACTGTACGCGAGGGCTCATGGGGCAGGCAGGACCGGAGGATAGGCGTTCCTGCAGCAGGGCGGGTAAGGATTGGTTTACCTTTCAGGCGCAGCCTCGTGCTTGTGCCTCGTTGGCACGGTTGTTCTCCCTGAATGGTCGCGCTAGCGGCCCACCTGGAGCGCCAGCAGAATGGGCGCTCTTTCTTTTACGGCTCCAGACCCATGCCGTGTTAGCGTGCGTCAACGCACATCCGCCAAGCTTAAGAACAGGCATGTTCCACGCTAGTTCTTCTAGGTTCGGAACAGGAACATGCGTGCGATCCTCAGCTTTTTGTGCTCACCATCTCAGCAGTCGGCCACGCTGACCACTGCTGGGCTGGAGCCACGAAATTCGAACAGCGTGGAGTATTACCGCGCCGTATTGGCCGAGATAGCTAACTACGACACATCATCCATGAGGCCGCCGATGGACTTACCTGAGAGCATCCACAAGGCCATTGACGCATGGGAACAGCCACGTACTGCGTGACGCTCCACAAGTGCGACCGCACAGGTGAGCACCCGTCTAAGAGGTTCATGAACTGGCGTCCTGATAAGCCCAAATTTGTAGCCGGTCCCACGAGAGGGACAGCCGGTGTCACCACAGGGACAGTAACCAGAGTCACGAAAGAAAATTGCCGTGAACTGTCCCTCTCACGGGACCGCACCCGCCATTTGGAGATCTCCACCGGTCTCACCACAGGTACACATATAATCTACCAGATGGGGTTGGGAGTGGAGAAATAAGGAGCGGCGCCTGTTGCACCTAGTTTGGTGTGGCCTTGTGGTCAGTTAACGGCGCATCCACTTGCACTCGGATGCCCTCGGGCAAGTACTCTGTCCTGACATCGCCTTGAAGCTGACGCCCAAGCACGCGTTCTAACAGAGTTGTCCCAAAGCCCTTCCGCTTTGGCATTTCAACCAATGGGCCATCCTGTTCTCGCCATTTCAAGTGAAGACGTCGGTCTAGGCCTTCTCCTTCAATTGACCAAGTCACGTGTACGCAACCAGTCGGAAGAGAAAGAGCTCCGTACTTGGCGGCATTCGTGGCCAATTCATGGATGGCCATGCCGAATGCCAAAGCAATACTGTCTGGAAGATGTACTTCAGGACCATGAAGCTTCACCCGCTGATGCCCAGTGTTATACGGCTCCAGCTCGGTTCTCAAGATGTGGTTCAGCGAGGCACCTCCCCAGGCATCGTCAACAAGCAGCGTATGGGTCCTCGCGAGCGAGATGATGCGCTCGGTCACTGCATCACTGAACTCTCTGATGGTCTCCGCCCTTCGGGCCGTCGAGTTGACGACAGCCTGAACAGTAGCGAGGGTATTCTTTACCCGATGGTGTAGCTCGCGAACCATCAGCGCTTGGCGCTCCTCTGCACGATTTCGCTCCACTGCTGCGTCCACAAGAGCTGCGCTCACATTGTTGACCTCACGGATGGAAGTCTGAAGTTTGGGAACGTCTGACCCCGATCCTAACGCATTAGCAGCGGCTGAAAGCCCCTCAATGGCTTTGGTAATGCGTCTGCCAAATAGGTAGGCCAGCGCCGTCGAGAGAAGGGCGAGGCACAGGCCCGTTGCGACCAGCAAGCTTATGAGCCGCCTGATAGGCGCGTTAAGGGTCTCTTCCTCTAGGCCGACCGCAGCAATCCAATCCGAGCCGACTATTCGAGCATAGTGGACGAGTACTGGAACTCCATCCAAGGATTGTGTCCGGAAATTACCCTCTCGACCTGTGACGCCACGCATGAACTCCGTAGCTTCCGTTCCAACAAATGTCTGCTGGCCACGGGTCCGTGCAATGACACGACCCTTCCGGTCAAGGATAGTCGCATAGAGCCCGCTTCCAAGCGGCTCCTTGGAAATGATGTCGAGGATGCGCCTGGCGGGAACTGAGATGTCGATGAGGTAGATGACCTCTCCCGTTGCAGGCTGAACGACCGGCGCGACGACAGCAACAAGAGGCTCCTGATTATAAGATCCGAGGAACAAGTCTGAAATGGCGGCTCGCTTGGTGGTCAGTACCGTCTGGTCGACCTCAAGCGGCCGAGGGGGAAGGTTCTGGTCCTGCAAGAGGCGCGTATTGACCAACTGCTGACCCGCAACGTCACGAATAGCAATATCTACTCCAAGGGAGCGGGCGACAGCGGCTGCCGTTTGGCGGGACTCCTCAGGGTTTAATGGACCTTGGACGAGCCTAGGAGAGGAGGCGGCCAGCCGTGCTGTCCCCATGATAGAGGCTGCCTCCGTTTCCGCGGCATCGGCAATGCGATGCACAATCTCCTGGCCATTCTGCAGAAGATGCGCCCGCTCTGCAGCAGCGTACTGCCAGAGTACCCACCCGACAAAGACAGTCGCTGGCAGAACGAGGAGCGAGCAAAGCAGTCCCAGATGCCAAGCGAGAGAGTGAGCCTGCGCCTTCCCTGTTCGTCGGAATGCGACCTTCACAGTGGATTCTCAAGGGCGGTAGACTTGGTCATATGGCCATCAATGCACAGGGCCGCATTGAAATAAACTACTAAACGAAGCCGTATGTGGTATAGAAGAACCACATAGAGGTTCCTTAGTGATAACAAAAACTGAGAAAGCTAACTTCCCGCCATCAGGCTATCGCCATGCCTCGTGACCGGCAGCGTCTGACCTTGGAGACCGGTCCAAAGTTTGATCCTCGCCAAACTCATCCCGAGTGGCGCTGGTAGACCCGGCAGACATATCCAATGCGTGCTCACCTACGGCTCGGGCGAAACCATTACGGCCATTCTGAAGCTGTCGAATTACAGTGGTTTGCTAGAACTGTCCTTCCAACGACACCAGCAGTCATTCTCTCTCGTGTCGGAGCCCAGGCATTTCGGTTGGCTCCAATGGTAGGCTATCTGCCACAGAACCGGACGGCGGGTGCGTGTACTCTACAGACCACTGGGTGCCACGTTCTTTGCCAGTCGGCACGCCTGGGGCCGCAGAGCAGCCTACGCCTCACAGTTCCTCGACCCGATTGGACGAGCATGGCGAACAAAGGCGAAAGTGAAAGCGGCTTTGCTTGGAAATGAAGATCCGGATGAATGGGATCTGCCACCCAAACCCAAGGGCATGCGCTGGGCCACATACGAGCGGTGGGTGGCGAAGTACGATGCTGCCGAGGAGATGCTCGATGCGCAACTTGCCATGGCGGCAGCGCGGCTGATGAGAGAATTCTAGCAGCTAGCGCTGTTCGACGAATTCGGGTGAAGAATAGCTCCGCGCTATGCAAGTATTTGTTAATGTCTCGGGCGCAGCCTCTCCATGTGCCGAGACGGCACCGTTGTTGTTTCTTCAGAATTTGGCCGTGAAAGGCGGCCTCCCTTGAGCGTCGAACCCACTGGCGCTTTTTCTTCGACGGCCGCTCTGTCAATGAAGGCGGCGCCCTATCGGCCAAGTTGGGCCCATACCGTCAGCTATCAATAGAGCGACGGTTTTACAGAGGAGCATCGAATGCCCCTCATACGGACGACGCATCCCTATGGTAATAGAGAGGAATAGTCATGATTGTCCGCATTCTCACTGCTACTAGCCTTCTTCTTGCTGCCCCTGTCGCCTTTGCCGCGCCCACCAAGCCGAAGTCGATTTCGGCTGTGGTCATCACAAACTCTCGTGGAGTGCAGGCGACGGATGTCGCTGTTGGGGCAAATGGTCAAACAGTTCGACTGTCGAAGCCACTTGCCCCGAAAGCACAAGCCACTCTGAAGTTGCCGAAGATGGCAGGCTGCATGGTGGTTGTGGCCGCTGTCTTTGAGGATGAGGCAACGTCAGAACTCTCTGAGCTTGATGTATGCAAAGATAGGACCATAAGATTCACAGATTGATTGCTGCTACTTCCGGATAGAACCAACTTAGAAGGAATCTTCTCTTCTAAAACGAGGTGAGCGCAGACTCGGCTGCAGTGCTATGGCGCTAAGGTTCGCTGCGCTCGCCGGCCATTGAGGCCCTCGATACCGACCTGAAGAGACCCGTATCCATATAGCCCACGTTCAGTTCTGATATCAGGTATTATCGTAAACTGGGTGAGAGACCGGCGTCCTGTCAGTTGCCGCAACAAAGCCTCTGACGGGTGTTCCAATCTGGCCAACGGGCTATCAGAGGAAAATACTCAATGGGCAGTTTCCTTCCGCAGCTAACGTCAGCGGACTGGGCAATTGTCATTGCTGTCATTCTTGTGCCTCTTCTTATGGTATTTGGTGTCTATGCGATCCGCTCCGAGATCCGCGAGGCCCTGCGCATCGAGGCCAAATCTGTCAGACTCAAGACCAGCAAAGAGGAGCGCCAAGAGTGGCGTAAGCGGGCACCGTCCCCGGAAACGCTCAATCTGCTGGATGATGTCGAGACGCTCCTGCGCCTCATTCATGCGGATGAGGTGTTCGCTCGACAGGAGCACAAGGAGGCTGTTCGCCTCGCCTGGATGAGCTATCGAATCCCGGTTCGCATAGCCCTGTTTGGCAGCGTAATACTCGGCGGCATTATCTCCATGGTTTTTATGGTAGTTGCTCAAGGCCCTTCCAATCCGATTCCTTGACGTTCGGGGCGTCCTATGGGTGCCAACAGCGCTATAAAAACGTCCCGCCTTGAAGAAGGCCGCTAGGATCTTGTCTCTAGCATGTTGCGGCTTGCGAGAACCACATCGGAGCGGCTTCATGGACGGTGCTGAAGCATAGGCGCAATGGCAGCAGCCTTGGGAGTTTCGGTATGGCATACATGACACCACAAGAGCGCGCTCAGAGCCTCCGAGACGCAATTCATATGTATATTGACTTGGCTGAAGGCAATGAGGCTGGGCCGACTTGGAGGTTAACAGATAGGGGCTTCGCCAGGATTGCCTCCGTCATTCGTGAGGCTGAAAATGATGCATTGGAGCGAGCCGCAGAGTTGTGCGAGGCGGTGCACCTCGGGAGCCGGACCCGGTACAGTATGCTTCTTGGGCCGGATTATCTCGTGACGAGAAGTCTCCTATCACGGGAGCTTGCTGCTGGCATCCGGGCATTGAAGCATACGTCCTCAGCGTTCTAGCAACTAGAAACACGCCAACAGCGTTAAGAGTATGGAGTCCCATCTCGGCTGAGGAGCCATCGACACCCAACAGCTTGGCCACTGGCCGGGTTGGCGACGTTCTTCCGTGTCTCGGGAGGGTGAAGCCATGGTTCGGATCCTCACATTGGCCGTCGCATTTGCCTTAGCTGCCTCCGCCGGAGCAGAGGGGGCGCCATCGCGCAAACGTAGCATCTCTGCTCAAGAGCGAACTCCACCGCCCCAGACCGCACAGGAGCAGGATGAGTTTCGGTCATGTGACGTGGCCGTCCGTGAATTTGTCCAGGGGCGGATGGAGGCCGCGGCACTTCCTGTCAAAGAGGTGACGGTCGACGGTTTACGGATGACCTTGAACTTCATTCATCCATTTGGGGAGAGCGGGGACACTCCTCCAAATCTGGCCTTCACACGGGGTGAATCGATTGAGGAGCGCCGTAAGGCATTGAACGAGGCGAAGCAGAAAGCCCGGATGCTCGCTGAGGCGGCCAAGACAGGAAGCGTCTGGTATGTGGTTGTCCTCAAGAAGGAGGGCGTCCTTGGAGACGAGCGCCGCACCCCGGCCGCCGTACAGGCAGGAGAGGGGCATCAGTTCTCAGCTGATGCCGTGGTCATGGCCAGCATCGAGGGCCGGTGCATAACTGTCTCGCAGTATGAATCCATCCCTCTCGCTAACCTGAGTGGCGAGTTGCGACAGCTGCTAGGTCAGCGAGAGCAGGAGGCGGCGCCAGCTGAAACCTCTCCACCGCAGCCTCCGTCATAACGGCTACTGCAGTATGGACTGTAGGTCGGGAACCTGCCGCGCAAATGGGAGGGTAGCCTCTGGGTTCTGTCTTGATCTGGCCACACTCAAGCTTAAGCATCTGTTACCTTCAACAACACAAGGGTGCGAAATGACGAGAAGGAGGCAGGTTGCGGTCTATGGACAGCTCGGAATTGTCATCGCAGCATTCGTCTTTATTGCCGGGATCATCACAGCGCCCATTCTCCCTGGGTCTGCGACATCCTTGGTCGTTGCTTCCAAATTGCATTACGAGCCAGACCTGCACCTCAACGTTACACCAGCAAGCTTCGAGAGGAAGCTGCCTTAAGCGCCTCTGCCCATCCTTCAGCAGTGCTCTTCTTCACTTGAGGTGGCGCGCTCTCCCTCCCGTCACAGGTACTGATACAGAACCAAGGCGCAAGCCGTAAGGACAAGAGCTCCTGCGCCTCCCTTTGAATGGCGTTGGGAGCCTCGTTCTTTGCTGGTCGGCACACTTAGAGCGCAGGGCTGCCTATGCCTCTCAGTTCCTCGACCCTATCGGTCGAGCCTGGCGCCGAAGGCGAAGGTGAAGGCGGCGGTGCTCGGAGATGAGGACCCTGATGAGTGGGATCTGCCACCAAAGCCCAAAGGAATGCGCTGGGCGACGTATGAGCGATGGGTTGCCAAGTACGATGCCGCTGAGGAGATGCTCGATACGCAGCTCGATATGGCAGCGGCGCGGCTGATGAAGCGGCTATAGTTTACGAGCTGCTACACGCTAGCCAGAGCTAACAGCATTTGCACTGAATGCGCATCACCCCCGGACGTGCTCGCATCCAGGGGTGAAGCCAGTTCTTTAGATTACAGGCTTAGCGGTCCGTGTCACTCTTGCCGTTCGGGCTGCCATCGTTGCCTCCGTTTCCGAAGCCATTGTTGCCCTTGTCGCCACCGTTGTTGCCATTGCCCCCATTCCCGTTCCCGCCAGCATTGCCGCCCTTACCACCGTTGCCGCCAGCGTTGCTGCCTTTGTCATCGGCGTCGCTGCGGCCTTTCTCACCGCCGCCAAAGTCACGGCCATTTGGGCTTTCACCCGCATTGCCGACGCCCTTGTCGTTGCCCGGATTGCCGGGACCACCAACGTTGCTACCGCCGCTTCCAGTCGAGCCACCCGTATTACCGGTTCCACCAGTGTTCCCGTTGTCGGCAACAGTACCGCCATTACCCTTGGTCCCGCCGGTGCCGCTGTTTCCACCAGAGCCCACAGTGCCGACACCACCTGATGAGCCGCCAGTGCCAACCGTGCCGCCGGTGCTTCCAGTGCCTACCGTTCCACCAGCGCCAATCACACCGCCTGTCCCAACGTTGCCACCAACACCAACATTTCCGCCAGCACCAACATTACCGCCGGTTCCGATGTTGTTGCCATTCCGAACCGGTCCGGAAGATCCGCCGACTCCGATTGCAGGGCCGTTCGTGCCGCGACCATTGATAGATCCGGTGTTCAGGTCGTTGCGGTCGTTCAACCGGTCCATTCGCTGGCGCAGAGCTTGAGGCCTGATGGCGCAGCTGCAGACTTCCTGCCCCTGCACGATGCGGAGCTGGCAGTTGTGATACATGGATGGATTGGCGACTGCAGGGATGCACTGCTGGCCTGTTCGAATGACTTGTGCAGAAGTTGAGGCAGAAGAGGCTAAGAACAGAGCTACGCCAGACAAGGCGATAACATAAGAACGCTTCATGGTTCACCTACACTAATCTACATTTACAGGGTGACTGCACAACGACAGTCGTCATGACCTGAAGACGTTAAAAAGTAGAACGTGTTCCTAACCAGAAAAGACATAATCCTAAAGGATTAATATGGACCCATATCGCCTTTGAGATGAACAGGTGTAGAAATATACTTGGGCCCCAGCATTAATAATCAGTGCTAAACAATAAATAAGCCCCTGAGGACTATGTACTGACCATCAGGGGCTTTGAAGTTTTGGCTTGAAGGCGGTAGGTGATCGCCTCCGTTACATTAACGGCTGTGGCCGCCAAACAGTTCCTCTTTCTATCCTGCTGATGGAAGGCAACATGTCTCCTTCTCAACAGGTGTCCGTCGACCAGACATCGAAACGGCAGCGACGGGTTGATGAAGCGCCGCTATATCCTGCATCTAGGTACTAAGCCCAATGCGGCGCTGAGGGTCGTTGTCGTTCACTGCGCCTCGGGATGGACGAGGGCTCATAGCGACCATCGGCAGCAATCCTCTCAAGAACATTCTTGCCGAGCAGTAGGAAAGGACGGTTTGCATAGCACGGCCTCCCTGAAGGTAAGCCAAGACTATCCACCTATCGAGATTGGGCTCGCGGATC
Source organism: Microvirga sp. jy35 (assembly GCF_056148915.1). Classification (NCBI taxonomy): domain Bacteria; kingdom Pseudomonadati; phylum Pseudomonadota; class Alphaproteobacteria; order Hyphomicrobiales; family Methylobacteriaceae; genus Microvirga; species Microvirga sp. jy35. The sequence goes on from NZ_JBWBEW010000008.1 coordinate 24,920, forward strand.
GCGCAAGAACAATCGACGAAAAGCCGAGATACTGCCGCACGTGCCGGACCTTGCCCCAGACCGTCAGGCAATCAGAATGCGGGCTGCTGGCTCATGGCTAAGATGATTAGCAAGCCGGAACTAAGCGGCTTCGATACGCCTCAATCTCGCACTCGGCCTCATGGCTGCGTAGCCATGCCTCTGCCGTCGAGCGGGATGGAAACTCTTTGACGCAAATCTTCGGTGTGAGTTTCCCCCGAATGGGAACAACGACCCGCCACTGTCTTTTCATTTGTAGCACGTAGGCCGGTGGGTGGTCCTGCCTCTTCATATTGGACCTCCGCGATTAGTCAGTAATCCAGAGTATGGTGGCCGGTGTTTTTGAGAAGTTAAGAAGGCTTGATAAAGCAGCCTTAGCCAAGAGATTTCGATTTAGAACTCAGCGGTCACCTTCGTTGCCGGACGGCAGTTCAAGCCTTCCCTTTTAGTTTCATCACTGACAACAAGAGCGGCCTTCCTGCGTTGTCCTTGAGCACTCTCACTTGCGGAGGGACGCGCCTATGGATGTCTCGGTTAGACTGGAAGACAGGTCCAAGCATACTTGGGCGGTTTATGTCGATGACGCCTGCATCGCACGGGGCCTGCCGCGAGCTGAGGCGAACCGAATTCGAGGGCAGATCCAGCGGGGGGGAGCTTAAGCCACATCTCGGTTAGGCCAGGCTCCCGCCGCTCAGGGCGCAGGTCGCCCCATAATCAATCATCCACACTCTTCACAGGCCTGCTTGCAAGGGAGGAACCTCCCTCGACAGCTCCGCGTATCTGAGTAGATGTTCTTTTTTTGTTCTACTCAGGTGTGGCACGAGGATGGGCAGAACCAAGCTGACAGTGGAGCAGGTGCTGGAGGCGCGGCTGCGCTATGCCTCCGGCGAGCGGGAATACAGCAAGCTTGCCCGTGAGTTTAGGGTAAGTAGGGAGGCTGTGCGCAGTGCGGCCGAGGGGCTGACCTTCAAGTACCTGCCTATGCCACCCAAGAGGCTGAAGTGAGATCCGGCCGCAATCCGCGCCGAGCCTATGACGCTGATGGCAACGAGATCCCGCCGGTCAAGGTCAGTCAGAGCCTTGCGGATGGGTACAGAACCGTAATGGCCTACTGCGACGCCACAAACTGCGGGCACGGTGCCGAGGTGCCACTGCAGGGGTGGCCTGCTGACCTGCCGGTGCCCGACATGGCCTTGAAGCTGCGATGCTCACAGTGTGGGAGCCGTCGCGTCAGGATGATGGTCAACGTCGCAGAACTGTACGCGAGGGCTCATGGCGCAGGCAGCACCAGCAGGTAAGTCCTTCTGCGACTGGCTCTGTTAAGGACGCGTTTACCTTTAGAGCGCAACCTCGTCCTGTGCCTTGTTGGCACGGTCGTTCTCCCTGAATGGTCGCACCGCGGCCCACCTGGAGCGCCAGCCGAATGGGCGCTCTTTCTTCATGGGGTCATCAGTCCTTGGCCTCGCTGCTCAACAGCAGTTCGTGACCGTCTGGGAATCCATGCGCGTTGAGGTGCAGTTAGCCTGAAGGGTAGGAGTCTGAGGACCGACCGGCGCGCAACAGAGGCGTGACGCCTTCAAAGCTCACCTACTATTATGCCGCAGCCTGTGCTTTAGCCTTCTGCTTTTCGACTTGCTGCCCTCCAAACATTTCAATGGCCTCGCTAGCGAGCCTGCGGAACTCCTCCTTGAGGATTTCTGGCTCGTTCGCCCAGGAGGTTCCTTCACCCTCGGCCTCATAAAACGCGCGAGCTATATTCTCTACCGCCTGTGATACACCTATGAAGGTAAGCCCATGCTTCAGACCATCAGACCAGACTAGCCTCGCACGCACTGACATACTTCTCGCAGGGATCTCGAAATCGACTTCGAGCGGCATCTGAACGGGGTGCTTGAGAACGACCTGTGCTCCAGCATCCGAGAGATCTCTCACGGCACACTCATGGACAGAGAGGGGACTACTGAGCCTAATCTGACCCGCGAGAAGGGTCCGCAGACGCTTTGCCGAACGACGCTCACTCATCAAGACACCCCTAGGGCTGGTCCGACCTCATCTGCCCAGAGGCAATTCGGCCCAAAATTTTCTGGAAGTGCGGCACTAAACACTAGATTGAGGTGGCCTTCTATAGGACCGGAAGTTCTAGGCCGAATGTCCTAGCAGTCACCTCAGTCGGCGAATGAAGTGCTTCCTTCTGAAAGATTGCCTCTCACTGTTGAGGAGAGCCTCGGAAGGCACCAGCAATAACTGAAGCGGCGCCAGAACACTCACTGCGCTGTGATTGCGGCCGGGTGGTTCAATAGCCAAGCCAGTAGCAAAGGTGGGGAAGAGCTTTGCCGCCCAACATCTTTCGTAGTCTTTTCAGTGTCTTACGAGAAAATGATGGCGGAGACGGAGGGATTCGAACCCTCGATACCCTTTTGGGGTATGCTCATTTAGCAAACGAGTGCCTTCAGCCGCTCGGCCACGTCTCCAGGCGAATAAGGCAGGATCGGGATCCCGCTTCGCAGGTGGCGCAATAGACGCGAACAGGGTCCTTTCGTCAAGGTCCAAAATGAGCGGCTTCGAGGTTCAGGCCCGGCTCGTCTCAAGCAGGCGGATGGGCCGGCCGGCAGGGTCCTGAGCCCTTTCGCTGCCCGGCCACGGGGCATTCACGATGGTTCGCCAGAGAGCGCGCAATCCGGATGTATGATCTGTCCCTCGGATCGGTGAGACACTGCCGAGGTGATGCCTTTAAGGCATCGCGTCAGGTCAGGCTCCGGTCCCTGGCCGCGGCCGAAAGCACCGTGTCGTTCCAGCGATGATGGCGGTCCCCCATGACATCCCTGAGGGGCATCAGGAGGCCGGGGCGGCCTCTGCCTTTGCGTACAGATCCCTGATCTCTTCGAAACTCCGGATGGCAGGGCCTGAATGTCTGACGATGACGGCACTCAGTTGCCTGAACTTGTCGTCGGCCCATTCCTCGACAACCAAAGCAACCGCGTCCCGAAGAGGCAGCGTCGCAACCTTGCTGGCCATGGTCTCACCGACAGGAGCCTCAAACGGGCGATTGAGGGCGAGAAGATCGACCATCTCGTCGAAATTGTAGGCTGCGATCACGATCCTCTCCAATGAACAATCACGGCAATCTAGGCTATTGGGCATCCAATTGTGGCAACTGAATGCCCACGCTTGCGGCACGCTGGCTTCGGCGGTCGAGCGGGGGACGAACGGGTGTTTTATCCCCAGGGTTGATGCCGGTTCGGGAAGAATGGAGCACTTCGCATCAGTTCAGACTTGTCCTTTGTTCGTTCCTGTCCGGCAGTGGTGCGGCCTCTCCCGCTTCGTCCGGGATGATGAGCACGGAAACGGCATGGCCGCTGGACGCGAGTATATCGGCGGCATCGAACGCGGAGCGCTCCGCGTCCTGGCGTGTTGCAAAAGCCGTCTGCTTTCGATCCGCGTAGGTGACCAGCCACTCGCCTTGGAACTTGAAGACGACGAACCGATCCGTATGCATCCGCCACTCCCTGAATACGACGCAAACGAAGTCCCGATAAGGCTAGCCGATTACAATCATTCTTGGATGAAACGATAGAGGTAGAGCACGGATCAAAAGAGATAGGGCTCGAAGGTTGTCAGCCCTGTTGGACTCGGGACGAGGGCTGACATTCGCCCTTTTATGCCTTGTGCCCGGTCGAACGCTCCCGTCATCCGCGACGCATCGCTGACGCACATGTGGTTCTCCAGGAGCTGCGTGGCAATTTCGGGTTTAGCTCGTACGAGTTATCGCAGCACCGAAAAGCGCATGATTTAATTCCCCTATCACGATCGATCATGTCGTAGATCGCTCATCCTCCTCGCGAGGATTGAACGGTCCGGCAGATCGTCAATGGAGGATGGAATGGCGACAGTACGTCTTGCTGCTACTTACATGGGGGAGTTGGAAGGGACCGGCCTCTACCGCGTTGATCTGAGCCAGAGTGGCTTCGCAAGCATCGGCGCGATCACCGTGTACGACGACAATGTCATTTCCGGAGGAACCGGCAGCCACTCCGGTTTCGACCTCGATCTTATCAAGATCTTCAATTCCGGAGCGATGGATGCAGCAAGCGTCCTGAGCCTTCAGGGTGACGCAGCCTTCAACTTCAGCTCTGGCGGAGTTGCCTTCCAGCCGGGATACCAGGCGCCGGTCAGGCCTAGGGATCCGGCTGATTGGAACACGAACCTTCGAGGGACCACTGGCGCCAATGTCTACGACTCTGGTCTGGCCACTCTTGGCTCGGCCGATAGTCGGGAATTGTCTCTCGGAGAGGGAGGTCAGGTCACGTTTCTGTTCGGGAGCGGTCTCTCGGCGGGCGGGCGATACCTGTATTTCGGGGATACAGGGGGTAACAGCGAAGGTGCCTATGTGGTCGTGTCCGATATCCCCACCGATGCACCAACTCAGTTCAGGCTCATTGGCACATCTGCCGCGGATGTCATCAGGATCGGCGTCGGGCCGAACCAGCATCTTATGTTCACTGATACGATCGTCTATGGCCGAGGCAATAACGACCGGATCTCCGGCTCGTTCGGCAATGACACGCTGTACGGCGAGACGGGACGCGATACGATTGCAGGCGGAAGCGGCGCGGACTGGCTCTATGGCGGATCCGGGAATGACTCTCTCGCGGGGGGATTGGGCAACGACTGGATCTACGGAGGAACGGGCAACGACCGCCTCAAGGGAGATAAAGGCTCGGACAACTTCGTCTTCAATACCGGTCCCAACGCCCGATTCAACTCCGACCGGATTGTCGATTTCAACCCTCTGCACGACAGCATCTACCTGGAAAACGCGGTCTTCAAGAAGGTGGGCAATGGTTCGATGGTAAGCCCCAGCAAATTGAAGAACGCAGCTTTCTGGCGCGGCAGCGAGGCACACGATGCGAACGACCGCATCATCTACGACAAGGCAACCGGTGCGCTCTATTACGACCGGGACGGCACCGGGGCCGCTGCCCAGATCAAGTTCGCTCAGCTTTCAAAGGGCCTGAAAGTCTCCCATCACGATTTCTTCGTGATCTGAAACCCGAGGCAGGCAGCGAGTAGTTTTCGTCAATTCCTCGCTGCCTGTTTCTCTCACCATCGTTCAGGCCGGCTCCTGCACGCGAGATGCCGGCGGACCGACCCGGTGATCCCTGGCAGGGACATCAGGAACGAGAGAAATCGTTCTCGCTCGGAAGGCGTCCCTCGGGCGTGTACTGGTCTACCGCGTGGGGAAGGTTCGTCGACAGCCGTGACAGAAGCTCTTCGCGGGAGAGACCGGTCTGCTGAGTGAGCGTCGCGAGCACGTCGGGATCGATGGCGCGCTCAAGCTGCTCCGGAGCAACCTCCTTGTTGGGGCCCGTGCCAACCCAGGAATCGACTACCTCGCCATGCCCGTTCTGGCGGAAGCTGTTGACCAGTTCACCCAGGCCGCCGCTCAACAGGCCGCCGGGGCTCGCATTGCCTCCCAGGCCGCCCAGAAGCCCGCCTAGGCCTCCACCGCCCAGAAGTCCGCCCAGGCCACCCATTCCGCCTACCTGTTGGCCTTCTCCCCCCGGCAAACCGGCCCGGTTGCCTGAGGCGCCACCAAGCATCTCGGCGAGTTTGTCCCTGTTCTGATAACCGGCTACGGCCAGAAGGCCCAGAAGTGCTGTCATGGATGGAAAGCCGCGGCTCATGTCGTTCCTCCTCGTTCGATGGACGGTGAATCGCCCCCGCACCGAAAGAGTTCCCTCAAAAAGCACGAGGTCTGCCGTCGCAGTCGTCGGATCTCGGATGCCAGGAAACCGGATCGAGATCGATTTCCAGCACCCGATCTTCGAAGTGTCAGCGTTCGGAAGCCCCTCAAGAAAGCCTTTTCCTGCGGAACGTGCTGCGCGCGTGTGAATACGGGTTGGCAGAGGTGCAGAAGGCTTTACTTTACCTGAGCGTACCGGGTTTTTGATGCCGGCGATCCCGCGCAGCGGATGGTGAAGGGACTTTGATGAAGATGGTCGATGTGGCGGTGATTGGTCTCGGAGCGATGGGCAGCGCCGCCCTGTTCAACCTGGCCCGCCAGGGTCACCGCGTCGTCGGGATCGAGCAGTTCGAGCCGGGCCATGACAAAGGATCGTCGCACGGGGAGAGCAGGATCATCCGCCTGTCATACTTCGAGCATCCCTCCTACGTTCCCCTCGTGCGGCGGGCTCTGGAGAAGTGGCGCGAGCTGGAGGATCTCTCCGGCGAGACGATCCTGACGGTGACGGGCGTTCTCGAAGCGGGCTATCCGGGATCGCCCATCGTGAGCGGCTCCCTCGATGCCTCCAGGCAGCACGACCTGACTCATGAGGTGCTGAGCGCGAGCGACATCGCGCGGCGTTTCCCCGCCTTCAAGGTCCCGTCAAACTGGACCGGCCTGTTTCAGCCCGAAGGCGGGTTCCTGCGGCCGGAGCTGGCCATCCGGTCCTTCGTGCAGCAGGCGGAGCGTCATGGTGCGGAAACGCGTGTGAACACGCGTGTTCTGGGCATCGAGCCCTTCGGTGCGGGTATCCGGGTGCGGACGGACGCGGAGGTGATCGAAGCCGGGTCGGTGATCGTCGCCACCGGCGCGTGGATCGGCGACTTCGTGCCCGTGCTGAAGCCGCATCTCAAGATCACGCGTCAGGTGCTCGGCTGGTTCTCGCCGCTCGAGCCCTCGCTTTTCACGCCGGATCGCTGCCCGGTCTTCCTGCTCGAATCCGAGGACGATGCCTGCTACGGCTTTCCGGAATTCGCCGGCACCGGCGTCAAGACGGCCTCCCATCGGGAGGGAACAGTCCTGCGGGAGGCAGGCGATCTGGCGCAGGATGGCGGCCCCGCCGACGAGGCGCAGATCCGGCGGATGCTGGCACTCGCTATGCCGGATGCGAACGGACCGCTCCGGCAGATGCGCGCCTGTATGTACACCCGGACGCCGGACGAGGATTTCGTGATCGACCTCTCGCCTGTCGACCCGCGGATCATCCTGGCATCGCCGTGCTCGGGTCACGGCTTCAAGTTCGCCAGCGTGATCGGCGAGGTGCTGGCCGATCTCGCCTTGGGGAAGGCGTCGGCGAGCGACATCTCCCGTTTCCAGATCCGCCGGTTCGGAGCACAATCGGCCGAAGGCGGCGCGTAGAACCAAGACATCCGTATACGGAGGCAGGACCATGAAGCGAGGATACGCCTATCAGCTGTCTGCCATGGCCGTGCTGGTCAGCGCCGGCTTTGCGCAGGCTGCGGACATCACCATCGCCGTGGCGGGCCCGATGACGGGACCCGTGGCCAGCATCGGCGAGCAGCTCAAGAACGGCGCCGAACTTGCCGCGCAGGCCATCAACAGGAACGGCGGCGTGAACGGCAGCACGATCAGGATCGTCGTCCATGACGATGCCTGCGATCCCAAGCAGGCTGTCGCCATCGCCAACCGCATCATCTCCGACGGGGTCAAGTTCGTTGACGGCCATGCCTGCTCCGGCTCCTCGATTCCAGCCTCCGAGATCTATGCCGAGGCCGACGTGCTGATGATGAGCCCGGCCTCCAGCAATCCGGCCATGACCGACAAGGCAGCCGAGGAGGGCTGGACAACGATCATGCGCCTTTATGGACGCGATGATGCGCAGGGCCGCTTCATCGGGCCGTGGATCAAGCAGAACTACGGAACAAAGAAGATCGCGATCCTTCACGACAAGAGCGCGTACGGCAAAGGGCTTGCGGACGTTGTGAGGGCGTCCCTGAACGGCGCCGGGGTCAAGGAGGTCCTGTATGAAGGCATCAACGCCGGAGACAAGGACTACACGGCGGTGGTCAACCGTCTCAAGAGCCAGGGCGTGGAGTTCCTCTATTTCGGCGGCTACCACACCGAAGCCGGCCTCATCATGCGCCAGGCCGCTGACCAGAACTACAAGTTCCAGCTCATGATGGGCGACAGCCTCGCGATACCCGAATTCGCGTCCGTGGCGGGGCCCGCGGCTGAGGGAACCCTGTTCACCTTCCCGCCGGACGCCCGCCGCAGCGAGACGGCCAAGGAAGCGCTGGCCCAGTTCAAGCAGATCGGCTTCGAGCCCGAGGGCTTCACCCTGTTTTCCTACGCAACCGTCCAGGCGATTGCCGAAGGGATCAAGAAGGCCGGCAGCGCGGACCCCAAGGCCGTGGCCAAGACCTTGCGCAGCACCAGCGTCGACACGGTGATCGGTCCTGTGACCTTCGACCAGAAGGGCGACATCAAGGACCCGAAATACGATATCAACGTCTGGAAGGGCGGTACCTACAGCAAGCTGACACAGTAGGGATCCGCCTCGTCAACCGGCAGGGCGGCTCCTTGCGGAGCCGCTCCTCGATGTTCAGTCGTGTGCCACGGCCTCATCCGTCGTGGACGGCATGAGGTGTTCGATGGAGACCCAATCCGTGCAGGCCCTGAGAATGGGGGCGAGATAGGCGCGGTTGCCCTTGATCTCGACTACGCGGCAAGGATAGGCCCTGCGATCCCCGGGAGGGCGGTAGATCACGGTCGCTCCCGGCCTGATGTCGTCACTGGCAAGGGAGGACGGTGCGCTGATCGTCGCGAGCGCCGCAGGCTTCTCATTGTCCTGGGACACACCCGCCTGTCGGGCCGCTCGGTAACGCTCCAGAGCTTCGATGGCCATCCTGGCGCGGTCGCGGTAACGATCGCAGACCACCCTCATCAGGGTTCCTCTTTCCCGTCCCGGATACCAAGTCACGCCACCGATCTTGGCCAGTTCTTCGGCAACGACCTCAATCTCTTCCTCTGTCATTGGCTACAATCCCGCGTGAGCATGTGTGGTGTGCTCAGGTCTTGTGACGGCACCCGTGTGACCTGTTCAGCGAGTGCTTTAGCCCCCAGGAGAGTTCTTTTTTATTCAAGCCCGGTGCTTGGCGTCAGGATGCACCGAACAGGTTCAAGCTGGTTCGATCGTATCAAGCCCTCATTTCCATCATCCGCTTCTGCAGGATGGCGAGCTGCTGAATGTAGGGTTCGCGGCGCTCGCGATGCCGGTTCTTGAGCTTCTCGAGAGCGCGGTTCTTGATGCCGGTGTCGGGCGACGTCTTGCTGAGCTTCTCACGCTCCTTTTCGTAGTCGAAATCGAGATCGGCCAAGGTTGCTAAAAGAGATTGCAGCAATGGTTGAAAGGCAGGGGAGTAGATTCTTGGATTACGAGCCCCATTATCTGGTTCTTCTTTATGAAACTTAATATCATCCATCGTCTTCCTCGTATTAACTTTGCGTTAATAGCGTTTGAAGGTACTAAGCCAGGGTTACCCCGTCTGTTGGGTACCCGACACAAGATCCGAAGAAATCGATTTCATCTGAAAACTCGTGTGTCATTCCGCACAAAACGGAGCAGTTGGATCTCGTCAGTCGCATCTGAGCGCGCCTGGCAGAAGCCTTTCGAAGCTGTTGCAGATGACGCGGTAGCATTCGCACGCGGTCGCCTCGAGCCCGCCTCGGTTGGTGATTCGGATGGTGCCTCTTCCCTGAACGATCAAGCCTGCTTTCTGAAGAGCGCTCGTGACGCTGCTGACGGTGGAGCGCTGAACCCCCAGCATCTCGGCCAGCGTCTCATGGGTCAGCGGGACCTCATCGCGATCTGTCCGATCGCGCGTCGTCAGGATTGAGCGGCAGCATCGGGCTTCCACGCTGTGAACGGCGTTACAGGCAACGATCTGCAGGGTCTGAGCCAGGAATGCCTCGGTGAAGCGGAACATGGTGTGCCGCAGCTTCGGCCGCTCCGCGACGCCCTCGTTCAGCCGCTCCAGGGCCACCCGCGACGCCATTCCTGAAACCTGGGTGAGGTAGCGGCCGAACGATTGGCGGGTGACGAGCGCGCTGACGAATCCGAGGGCGCCCTCTCTGCCGAAGATCGCCATCTCGACGGATCCGCCACTTTGAAGAACGGTCAGGAGAGAGATGATCGCGTCGTGAGGGAAGTAGGTGTGCCTGATAGGCTCTCCTATGTCGAAGAGAACCTTGCCCCGCTGCAGCTCAACGATCTCGAGGTGAGGCTCAAGCCAAGAGAAATCTTCTGGCTCCAATGCGTCGAGGAGCCGATTCTTTCGGTGAAAGGCAGCCTTGGGGCCATGGTTCATGGCAAGGTGTCACCGCGTTGTGATGATGCCCGAGAGGAAATCAGGCATCGTTTCAGGATTATAATACCACAGGTTTATGGCTGAGGGCGCTCGCCCCTTTCTATGAACAGGCAATTGCGCCCTGTTATTCCACCTCCACTCAAAAATATCGGCTCGACAGGATCCCGCACGCTCCTCGACAGACAACCGATTCCTGCTTTGTGCCGTCCGTTGTTCGCTTACGGCTAGAAGGCCGTGTCTGAGTGGCCTTCGCGGGAGGCACTTCTGCGTTGGTTTCATAGGGCCATGCGTCGGAGAGCCGGCAAAACCGGTTTACCATTCTTGCTGATCGCATCAGCATGGCTGCAGGTCGAATCCATGAGCGGGAGAACTTCGCATTGAGCACGCAATCGTCGGCAGACCAGTCCACCGAGGGGTCAGCTGCAGACCTCGCTGATTGGTCGGGCTTCCGGCTCCTCGACGCTTATGCCCGCAAGATCGCATCGCCCGTGGACGTGACGAAGGCAGTGATCGCCCGCATCGAAGCCTACGAGCCGCAGCTTCAGGCTCTCTACGCCTTCGATCCCGAGGCCGCCTTGGGCGCCGCTAAGGAATCGGAGCAGCGATGGATGCGCGGCGAGGCGAGGGTGCTCGACGGGATTCCGGCGACGATCAAGGAGAACATCGCCACCAAGGGAACGCCCGTGCCGCTCGGCACCGCCGCGCGCCCGCTTGTTCCTGCCGCTGACGATGCACCGTCGGCGGCTCGGCTGCGCGAAGACGGCGTGGTCATTCTCGCCAAGACCACCATGCCGGATTACGGCATGCTCTCCTCAGGCCTCTCCAGCTTCCACCCGCTCACCCGCAACCCGTGGGATCTTTCGAAGAACCCCGGCGGCAGCTCGGCAGGCGCGGGAGCGGCGGCGGCTGCAGGCTATGGACCGTTCCACATCGGCACCGACATCGGCGGCTCGATCCGGCTGCCGGCGGCCTGGTGCGGGGTCTTCGGCCTCAAACCGAGCTTCGGCCGCATCCCCATCGATCCGACCTATTACGGCCGCGTGGCAGGGCCGATGACGCGAACCGTGCGTGACGCCGCCCTCATGATGACGAGCCTCACGCGCCCCGACGCGCGCGACCCCATGAGCCTGCCGTATCAGGATCTTCCCTGGCTCGATCTGAACATCGACATCAGGGGCCTGAGGATCGGTGTCATGATGCAGGCCGGCATCGGCATGCCGCTCGATCCGGAGATCCGCGCCGCGGTAGAGCGGGCGGCGCAGCTCCTGGGCGACGCCGGCGCCGTCATCGAGGAGGTGCCTGCCTTCATCACCCGCGCGATGCTCGACGGCCTCGACGATTTCTGGCGCCAGCGCGCATGGACGGACATGGCACCCTTGAGCGAGGACGAGCGCGGCAGGATCCTGCCCTATATCCGGCAATGGGCCGAGGGAGGGAAGAACCTGACCGGCGCTGAGGTTTATAGCGGCATGAACCAGATGATGGTGATGCGCCACGCGGCGGTCTCCGCCACGCATCGCTTCGACTTCGTGATCTCCCCCGTGGCGCCCTGCGTGGCCTATCCGGCGGAACTCGCCTCGCCGATCCACAACCCTGAGGAGCCCTTCGAGCATATCGGCTACACGGTGGCCTTCAACATGTCGGACCAGCCGGCGTCCTCCGTGAATGCCGGCTTCACCAAGGCCGGCCTGCCCATAGGCCTCCAGATCATCGGCCGCCGTTTCGACGACGTGGGCGTGCTGCGGCTCTCGCAGGCCTGGGAAGAGATGTGTCCGGAGAAGCGGCCCTGGCCGAAGGTTTCGGGCAAGCTGACAACTTCCTCGTCATCCCCGGACTTGTTCCGGGGATCCACGTTTTTCCTTTCCGCTTCTCCGTCCTCATCCTGAGGAGGATTGCGTGAGCAATCCGTCTCGAAGGAGGATCCAGTGCTCTCTGGAGCCTCCTTCGAGACGCAGCTGCGCTGCTCCTCAGGATGAGGGCAGAGGGAGATGAAACGGTCTGCAGACGTGGATGGCCGGCACAAGGCCGGCCATGACGAACTGTGGGGCGACATCGCGGATCACACAGCCGGGTTCCCCGGCTCGGCTCCTGCTGATAAACAGCCGCCATGACGTACAAGGTTGCCGCTCTCTATCAGTTCGTACCCCTGCCGGATTTCCGCGAGATCAAGGAGCCGCTGCACGGGCTCTGCCTCGATCTCGGGATCAGGGGCACGCTCCTGCTCGCCCATGAGGGCATCAACGGCACCGTGGCAGGGTCCGAGGAGGGCATCGACGCCCTCCTGGCCGAGTTGCGGGAAGGACCGCTGTTCCAGGGCCGCCTCGACAATCTAGAGCTGAAGTTCTCCGCTGCATCCGATATGCCCTTCAAGCGCATGAAGGTGCGGCTCAAGAAGGAGATCGTCACCCTCGGCGACCCGCAGACCGATCCCCTGCGCCGGGTCGGCAACTATGTGTCGCCGGCGGAATGGAACCGGCTCCTGGAGGAGCCCGGCATCGTGCTCCTCGACACCCGCAACGACTTCGAGGTCGAGATGGGCACCTTCGAGGGCGCCGTCGACCCGCGGATAAGGCGCTTCAGCGAGTTCAAGGACTTCGTGAAGAACGAGCTCGACCCGGCCAAGCACCGGAAGGTCGCCATGTTCTGCACGGGCGGCATCCGCTGCGAGAAGGCGAGCGCCTACATGCTCAACCAGGGCTTCGAGGAGGTCTTCCACCTGAAGGGCGGCATCCTCAAATACCTTGAGGATGTGCCGGAGGCCGAGAGCCGGTGGAAGGGCGAGTGCTTCGTGTTCGACGAGCGCGTCGCGTTGGGCCACGGGCTGGTGGAGGCAGGGGAGGCGAGCGATGAGCGATCCTGAGGCCGTCAATGCCCGCATCGAGGCCCTAGAGGTCCGTGTCGCCTACCAGGACAAGGTGATCGAGGACCTGAACCAGACCGTGATCGCCCAGTGGAAGCAGCTCGACAGCCTCAAGCGGCAGCTCAATGGGGTGCTGGACCGGGTCCAAGAGGTCGAGGACAGCTCCGCTCCCCGCGGGCCAGAGCCTCCGCCGCCGCATTATTGAAGGCAAGCGAGCAGGCGCCGAGGGTGCCGGTGTCATCCCCGGTGCATGAAGTGCGGGAAGGGGATCCACGATGAGGCTCTGCACCATGGATCCCCTTCCCCCTTCGTTTCGCTCCGGCCGGGAATGACGCCCTCACTGTCATTCCGGGGCCGCGCAGCGGAGCCCGGAATCCATAACCGCTGACGGTGCAGACACAGGCGAAACGCTGATCGTTCTTTCCTCAGACGTCGTGTTTATGGATTTTCACGCCTGCGGCGCGGCCCCTCTCCCGACCTACTGCGCAGGCCACCCTCTCCCGCTGAAGGGGAGAGGGAGAGCAGCTCTGATGTTCTCATTTTGTTCTTGACAGCTGGGGCAAGCTCAGCTATATCATTGCCCATCCTCGCCCGACGAGGGGCGCGCTCGCGAGGCGTCGCAGGAACGGGGCAAGGAGCGGTCCCGCCGCAGGTCTCGCACGCCTGTGCTCGCGGGTGGCCGATCTGGCATGCCTCCAGGTCCGCTGAAACAAACCGCGCGTGACGAGCAGCTCGGCTCTCACCTTCACCACCACCCATCGAGCCGGGCTGCACGACGCGCCACCCTCGATCAACCTGAAGGCTCGCAGCACACGCTGCGGGCCCGAAGGCGCTGGATCTTTGACAAGTCTGCCGACTAGGCAGGGCCTTTAGCGTTCCCGGCACTCGGTTCCCACAAGTGCCAAAAATTTTTCCATGCCCCTCTTGAACGGTGATGCTCGTTCAACCAAATCATCGACCGCGGAGGCCCGAACGGCTCCGCTTGAGGCAGTTAACAGACTGATATCATTGGAGGAAGCTTCATGAAGTTCCGTCCTTTGCATGACCGGATCGTGGTCCGCCGCATCGAGGCCGAACAAAAGTCCGCGGGCGGGATCATCATCCCCGACACCGCCAAGGAGAAGCCCCAGCAGGGCGAGGTGATCGCCGTCGGCCCGGGCGCCCGCAACGAGCAGGGCCAGCTCGTGCCCCTAGATGTTCAGGTCGGCGACACCGTGCTGTTCGGCAAGTGGTCCGGCACGGAGGTCAAGATCGATGGCGAGGATCTCCTGATCATGAAGGAGAGCGACATCATGGGCGTGCTGGAAGTGACCGCCGTCCAGAAGAAGGCCGCCTAAGGCCGATCATCATTTAAGAGTCACACATCGTTACGTCTCATCAGGAGTGACGAACAATGGCTGCTAAGGAAGTCAAATTCGCCCTGGACGCTCGCGACAAGATGCTGCGCGGCGTCGACATCCTCGCCGACGCGGTGAAGGTCACGCTCGGTCCCAAGGGCCGCAACGTGGTGATCGAGAAGAGCTTCGGGGCTCCGCGCATCACCAAGGACGGCGTCACCGTCGCGAAAGAAATCGAGCTCTCCGACAAGTTCGAGAACATGGGCGCCCAGATGGTGCGCGAGGTCGCGTCGAAGCAGAACGACCGTGCCGGCGACGGCACCACCACGGCGACCGTTCTGGCCCAGGCCATCGTGAAGGAAGGTGCCAAGGCGGTTGCCGCTGGCATGAACCCGATGGATCTCAAGCGCGGAATCGACCTGGCCGTCGAGGCCGTGGTGGCGGACCTCAGGAAGAACGCCAAGAAGGTCACGTCCAACGACGAGATCGCCCAGGTCGGCACCATCTCGGCCAACGGCGATGCTGATGTGGGCCGCATGCTGGCGGAAGCCATGCAGAAGGTCGGCAACGAGGGCGTGATCACGGTCGAAGAGGCGAAGTCTCTGGAGACCGAGCTCGAAGTCGTCGAGGGCATGCAGTTCGATCGCGGCTATCTCTCGCCGTACTTCATCACAAACGCCGAGAAGATGCGCGTGGAGCTTGAGGATCCCTACATCCTCATCCACGAGAAGAAGCTGTCGGGTCTCCAGGCCATGCTGCCCGTGCTCGAAGCCGTGGTGCAGACGGGCAAGCCGCTGCTCATCATTGCCGAGGACGTGGAAGGTGAGGCGCTCGCCACCCTCGTGGTCAACAAGCTCCGTGGTGGCCTCAAGATCGCGGCCGTCAAGGCTCCGGGCTTCGGTGATCGCCGCAAGGCCATGCTGGAAGACATCGCGGTTCTCACTAAGGGCCAGGTCGTCTCCGAGGATCTCGGCATCAAGCTCGAGAACGTCACTCAGCAGATGCTCGGCCGCGCCAAGAAGGTGGTGATCGAGAAGGAGAACACCACCGTCGTGGACGGTGCCGGCGACAAGCGCGACATCGAGGCCCGCGTCGGCCAGATCAAGGCGCAGATCGAGGAGACCACCTCGGACTACGACCGCGAGAAGCTGCAGGAGCGCCTCGCCAAGCTCGCAGGCGGCGTCGCGGTGATCCGCGTCGGCGGTGCCACCGAGGTCGAGGTGAAGGAGAAGAAGGACCGCGTCGACGACGCCATGCACGCCACCAAGGCGGCCGTCGAGGAAGGCATCCTGCCCGGCGGCGGCGTGGCCCTGTTGCGTGCCCTGAAGGCTCTTGAGACGGTCAAGCCCGCCAATGACGACCAGAAGACCGGAGTCGAGATCGTGCGCCGCGCTCTTCAGGCTCCGGCGCGCCAGATCGCCGTCAATGCGGGCGAGGACGGCTCCGTCATCGTCGGCAAGGTGGCCGAGGCCGGTGACTACGCGGCCGGCTGGAACGCCCAGACCGGCGAATACGGCGACCTCTACAAGTTCGGCATCATCGATCCGGCGAAGGTCGTGCGTGTCGCGCTCGAGGACGCCGCGTCCGTGGCTGGCCTCCTCATCACCACCGAGGCGATGATCGCCGAGAAGCCGAAGAAGGAAGCGGCTCCCGCGATGCCCGCCGGCAGCATGGACTTCTAAGTCTTAAGCCTTCATCCAACGAACGGGACGGCGCCGCTTGCGCGGCGCCGTTTTCATTATGCCGATGATCTGCCAAGAATGAACGCTCGCTTCGCAGGAGACATCATGGCGGATCGCTGGTGGCAGAGGCCTCTCGTCAAACCCCAGGTCCTTAGGCCTGGGGATCGCGTTGCCATCGTGTCGACGAGCTGGGGCGGGCCGGCGGTTTTCCCACATCGCTACGAGGCGGGCAAACGCTATCTGGCCGAGACCTTTGGACTTGAGCCGGTCGAGATGCCTCATACCTTGCGCGCGGCGGACTGGATCGACCGGAACCCGCAGGCGCGGGCGGAGGACATCCATGCCGCTTTCGCCGATCCGTCGATCCGTGGCGTCATCGCCAGCATCGGGGGCGACGATGCAATCCGCCTGATCCCGCATGTGGATCTCGGCGTGGTTGCGCGTAATCCGAAGGTCTTTCTCGGGTATTCGGATCCGACGGTCCTGCATTTCGGCTGCCTCAAAGCCGGTCTCTGCTCCTTCTACGGCCCGACGGTCATGTCAGGCTTTGCCGAGAACGGCGGTATGCACGCCTACGCGGAAGCCTTCCTGCGCAAGGCCGTCTTCGAAAGCGGACCGGTCGGCGAGATCGAGCCGAACAGGAAGGGGTGGACCGTCGAGCATCTGCCCTGGAAGGATCCCGAGAACCAGAGCCGCCGCCGCGCCCTGACGCCATCGACCGGTCCACGAACGCTTCAGGGAGCCGGCACGGTGCGGGGCCATCTCATCGGCGGCTGTGCCGAGGTTCTGGAGATGCTGAAGGGTTCCGCCTGGTGGCCGCCGCTGGATTATTGGGACGGAGCCATCCTGTTCTACGAAACCTCCGAGGAAGCCCCGGCGGCAGCCCAGGTTCTTCGCTGGCTGCGCAACTTCGGAGCGCAGGGCATCCTGTCCCGCCTGTCCGGCATCGTTCTCGGGCGGCCCGGCGGGCAGACCGATGAAGCCTATCGTCAGGAACAGGAAAGGGCAGTCCTGCGCGCCCTGGACGAGGCGGGGTTGCCGGATCTGCCGGTGCTGGCGGAACTCGACTTCGGCCACACCGACCCGATCGCGACGCTGCCCTACGGGATTGTGGCCGAGATCGATTGCGCGCGATCACGCCTGTCCATCCTCGAGGCTGGCGTCTCACCGCGCGGCGCATGATCCCTGACCCGATGTCCGAACACATGCTTCGCATGCAAGCGCGTCGCTGACCGTCTGCGTTGATCTCATAGCTCGTCACCGGCGCCGGCCCGTACCGATCGGGCTTCCCGTTCCGTCCGCGGGAAGTGTCTCAAGCTTATCAATCGGTTGGTCCGGAACCATCACGGATGCCGTCGATTCCCTCGGCAGGAGCCTCCGCACGTGAGGGAGTGGACTGAAACTTTAGTCTAACTTTACTGAGCGTCACCGATCCCTTGTACCGGGCCTCCCTCACAGCGCGACATGCCCCCGAACAGGAGTAGGCAATCATGAAACGCCGTCACTTTATCGCAACGGCCGGAGCAGGCCTCGCCGCCGGCGCCATCGCCAAGCCGGCCATCGCCCAGTCCAATCCGGAAATCCGCTGGCGTCTGACTTCGGGCTTCCCGAAGTCATTGGACACGATCTATGGCGGAGCCGACTTCCTGGCGAAGTACGTGTCAGAGGCGACCGAAGGCAAGTTCCAGATCCAGCCGTTTTCGGCGGGCGAAATCGTCGGTACCTTCCAGGCCGCCGACGCCGTCAGCTCCGGCACCGTCGAGATGGCCCACACGGCAGCCTATTATTATGTCGGCAAGGACCCGACCTTCGCGGCCGCCGCGGCAGTGCCGTTCACGCTGAACGCCCGCCAGCTGAATGCCTGGCAGTATCACGGCGGCGGCATCGGCCTCGTGAACGAGTTCATGGCCAAGCACAACCTCTACGCGCTTCCCGGCGGCAACACCGGCACCCAGATGGGCGGCTGGTTCCGCAAGGAGATCAAGACCGTTCAGGACCTGCAGGGCCTGAAGATGCGCATCGCCGGCATCGCCGGGCAGGTGATGGCGAAGCTCGGTGTGATCCCTCAGCAGGTGGCGGGCGGCGACATCTATCCGTCGCTGGAGCGCGGCACCATCGACGCCGCCGAGTGGATCGGCCCCTACGACGACGAGAAGCTCGGCTTCCAGAAAGTGGCGCCGTTCTACTACTACCCGGGCTTCTGGGAAGGCGGCCTGACGCTCCACTTCCTGTTCAACAAGGGGAAGTGGGAATCCCTGCCGAAGCACTACAAGGCGATCGTGGAAGCTGCTGCCATGGCGGCGAACCAGGACATGCTGGCCAAGTACGACGCCAAGAACCCGGCCGCTCTCCGCAGCCTCGTGGGCGCCGGTGCGCAGCTGCGCCCGTTCTCCGCTGAGATCCTCGACGCCGCCTACAAGGCGACCAACGAGGTCTATGCGGAGATCTCCGCTCAGAATGCGGACTTCAAGAAGCTGATCGACTCGCTTCGCGCCTTCCGCAACGAGGAGTATCTCTGGTTCCAGGTAGCCGAATACGCCTTCGACACCTACATGATCCGCGCCCGTACCCGCGGCTAAGGATTATCGAAAGTCTGGCTTATCATCCTGGATGCACCCTGAGCCCTCACCCTGAGGAGGTCACGAAGTGACCGTCCCGAAGGGTCGGGTGCTTCCAGCGCTCTCCGGATCCTCCTTTGAGACGCCGCTTTGCGGCTCCTCAGGCTGAGGTTGGGAGGAGCGAGGCCGATTCTAAGAGCGATCCTTGAAACCCGGCGCTGAGTCTCTCAGCGCCGGGTTTCGTTTTGGCTGCGCTCGGCGCATGGCTCACTTGTCTTCAGCGGTCAATCTTTGGCTTGCATACTTGGCACGCAGACCTGATCTGTAGCGCACTGCTTCAGTCTGCATGTGAAGGAAGCCCCATGCCTCTCCTCTCCGTTCTCGATCTCGCGCATGTCCCCGAAGGCTCCACGCCGTCGGACGCCCTGCGCAACTCCCTCGATCTGGCGCAGCATGCTGAAGCGTGGGGCTACAATCGCTTCTGGCTGGCCGAGCATCACAACATGATCGGCATCGCGAGCGCCGCGACGAGCGTGGTGATCGGCCATGTGGCCGGCGGCACCAAGACGATCCGTGTCGGGGCGGGCGGCATCATGCTGCCGAACCATTCGCCGCTGGTGATCGCCGAGCAGTTCGGCACCCTCGACGCCCTCTATCCAGGCCGCATCGATCTCGGCGTCGGCCGGGCGCCGGGCACCGATCAGCGGACCCTGCGCGCCCTGCGCCGGGATCCTGCAGCGGCCGACACCTTCCCGCAGGATGTGCTGGAGCTGCAGGCGCTTCTCGGACCCGTCCAGCCGGACCAGGTGATTCAGGCCGTGCCGGGCGCTGGCTCGAATGTGCCGATCTGGATCCTCGGCTCCAGCCTGTTCGGGGCGCAGTTGGCTGCCATGCTGGGGCTGCCTTACGCCTTCGCGTCGCATTTCGCCCCGGGTGCCCTGATGCAGGCACTGCAGGTCTATCGCGAGCGCTTCCAGCCCTCCGCCCAGCTCGACCAGCCCTATGCCATGGTCGGCGTCAACGTGATCGCCGCCGATACGGACGAGGAGGCGCGGCACCTCTTCACCTCGGCGCAGCAGGCTTTCACCAACATGTTCCGCGGCACACGCGGCAAGCTTCAGCCGCCCATCGACGATATCGAGAGTTACTGGGCGCCGCACGAGAAGGCGCAGGCCATGAACATGCTCTCCTGCTCCTTTGTCGGCTCTGCGAAGACCGTGCGGGAGGGGCTGCAGAGCTTCGTCGCCGAGACCGGTGCGGACGAACTCATCGTCGCCTCGGCGATCTACGATCATGGCAAGCGTCTGCGCTCCTACGAGATCCTTGCCGATGTGCATCAGGGAATGAGCAAGGCGGCTTAGAATACTTGTCAAACCTCCCGGTCATGGCCGGGCTTGTTCCGGCCATCCCGATGCCGATAAGCGCTGCACCTCTCCAGTCGAGATCACCGGCACAAGGCCGGTGATGACGTGTGAACCTGGAAGAAATTGCACTCTCTTAAGCGGTTGCGCCGCGGCCCTTCAGGGTGGGATCCAGCGCATCGCGCAGGCCGTCGCCGAGGAGGTTCAGGCCGAGCACCGAGAGCGCGATGGCGATGCCCGGCGCGATGGCAAGATGCGGCGCCTGCGAGAGATAGGTCTGCGCATCGCTCAGCATTCGCCCCCAGCTCGGGATCGGCGGACGCACCCCCAGGCCCAGATAGCTCAGGCCGGCTTCCGTGAGGATCGCCAGCGCGAGCTGGATCGTCACCTGCACGATCAGGGCGCCCGCGATGTTCGGCAGCACGTCTTCCCAGGTGATGCGTAAGGGGTGCTTGCCGATGGCGCGAGCGGCGGCGATGTAGTCGAGGGTCCAGACCTGGAGCGCCACCCCGCGCGTGACGCGGGCGAAGACCGGAATGTTGAACACGGCGATCGCCAGGATAGCCGCGAGCGGCCCCGAGCCCAGCAGTGCGCCGATCATGATGGCGGAGAGCACCGCCGGGAAGGCGAAGACGACGTCCGATACGCGCATGGCGATCTCGTCGGCGATGCCCTTCCAGGCCGCCGCCGCGCATCCGATGGCGGTACCGATGGCAGCGCCCAGCAGAACCGCGGGCCACGCGATGGCAAGCGAGTTCCAGGCCCCGACCATGAGAAGCGACGTGACGTCCCGGCCGAAATGGTCGGTTCCGAGCAGGCCGACCTCTCCGGGACCTTTGAGACGCATGGCGACGCGCACGCGGGTGGGCACCTCAGGGGTCCAGACCAGCGACACCAGGGCGGTGGCGATCAGCAGCGCGGTGAGAATGCCGCCGACGACGAGGGCGGAGTTCAGCGGAATGCGCGAGCGCTTCGTCATGACCGGCTCCTCAGGCGCGGATCGAGGAAGGCGTAGCCGATGTCGACGAGGAAGTTCACCACGATCACGAGGCCGGAAAAGATCAGCACGATGTCCTTGATCACCACGAGGTCGCGCTGGTTGAGCGCCTGATAGGCGAGCCGGCCGAGGCCCGGCAGGTTGAACACGTTCTCCACCAGGATCGCCCCGCCGAAGAAGAACGACAGCTGCAGCCCCAGGATCGTCGTGATGGGAATGAGCGCATTCGGCACCACGTGGCGGCGAAGGGTTGCGCCCTTGTCGACGCCCTTGGCACGGGCGGTGCGCACGAAGTCGGCGCCGATCACTTCCAATGTGGCCGAGCGCGTGACGCGGGTCAGAACCGCAGCCTGGGGCAGGGCGAGCGCCACGGCCGGCAGAAGCAGCGCCTGCAGGGCAGGGCCTATGCCGGCGCTCCAGCCGGGAAAGCCGCCGGCCGGGAACCAGCCGAGCCAGGTGGAGAAGAACAGGATGAACAGGAGGCCGATCCAGAAGTTCGGCACCGCGACGCCGAGCTGGCTGAACACCAGCACGGCCCGGTCCACCGGCCCGTCGCGCCGCGCGGCGGCTGCGACGCCGAGCGGCAGAGCAAGCGCGGTGGAGATCAGGATGGCGAGCAGGCTCAACGGCAGCGTCACGTTCATGCGCTCGGCGACCAATGTGGAAACCGGCATCTTGTAGGTGATCGAGGTGCCGAGATCGCCCTGGAGGATTCCGCCGACCCATTGCAGGTAGCGCAGGAGCGCCGGCTGATCGAGCCCGAGCTCCTGCCGCAGGGCCGCAAGCGTATCCTCACGCGCGGCGGTGCCGAGCATGATGGCCGCCGGATCGCCGGGCAGAACCTCCAGGATCAGGAAGATCGCCAGCGACACGAACAGGAGTGTCACGGCCAGTGAGATCAGACGGGTGATGACGAGACGCAGCATGGGTTTAGGCCGGGCCTTTTCCCTCCCCCTTGCGGGGAGGGGTAGGGGTGGGGGTGGAACGACCGGGCGAGAGATCAGTCCAAGGAGGTCTTGTGTGTCCCACACACCGCCTGAAGCAGGCCATGAGCTTCGACTTTGCGACCCCCACCCTTAATCCCTCCCCGCAAGGGGGAGGGAACCAGCGCTCAACGCGGCTAGGATAGAATCCAGAACATTCTCGATAGTCGTCATCACTTCTCTATTCGTGAACCGGACAACCCGGAAGCCATGGCTGTTGAGATAGCTCGTCCTGCGCTCATCATGGGCAGCATTGGCGTCATAACCATGCTGATTCCCATCGACCTCGATGATAAGCTTCGAGGCGAGACAGCAGAAGTCGGCCACATAGGGGCCAATCGGAACCTGACGGCGGAAGTGCCCCTGCTCCAGAGGGATCCGATCCCGCAAGTGCCACCAGAGTTTTCTCTCAGGTTCAGTGAGGTTTCGGCGTAAGGACCGCGCGCGGTTCCGTTGCCTCACCGAAGGCCTGTTTGAAATATCTCTGACCCATGCATTCGTCATGGTTCCAGCTGCGCCGTCGGATCACTCCGTCCACGAAACCTCCGTCACGTCGTTCGACGGAATCGGAGAGTTCTCCCACAGGCCCTGGACCTTCGCGTTCCACACGCCGAGCTTCGGCAGCTGGAACAGGAACAGGGCGGGCACGTCCTCGGCGAGGATCTTCTGCGCTTCCGCATATTTCGCGAAGCGCGCCTTCTCGTCCGTGGTCTTGGCCGCCTCTGCGATCAAGGCTTTGAACTTGTCGTTCTTGTAGTTGAAGTAGTAGCTGTCGCGGGCGAAGATCTCGATGTCCAAGGGTTCCGTGTGGGACACGATGGTGACGTCGTAATCCTTGTTCTTGAACACCTCCTCGATCCACTTGGCCGGGAACTCGGTCGGGATGATCTTCAGCTCCACGCCGACTTCCGCCATCATGGCGGAGAGCAGTTCCGCCGAGCGGCTGGCATAGGCCATCTGGGGCGACTTGATGGTGATCGACAGGCCGTTGCCGTGGCCAGCCTCCTTCAGCAGCGCCTTGGCCTTCTCCACGTCGTAGGGAATGACGTTCGTGGTATCCACGAAGGCTGGGTTGTTCGGGGAGAAGAAGCTGCCGATGGGCTGGCCGAAGCCGGAATAGGCGCCTTCGATCAGCGCCTTGCGATCGACCGCATGCATGAGCGCGCGACGCACGCGCACGTCGTCGAAGGGCTTCTTGGCGCTGTTGATGCCCGCGACGGTCTCGCCTTCCGTGTTGCCGGCGACTGCCTTGAAACGGTTGTCCTTCTGGAACTCGGCAAAAAGCTCCGGCGCGCCGAGGTTCGGGAACGCGTCCACGTCGCCCGCGCGCAGGGCCGCCACCTGGGCTTGCGCATCACTGATGAAGCGGAAGGTGACGCTCTCCAGCTTCACCTTGTCCTTCTGCCAGTAATCGGGATTCTTCGTCAGCTCCACCCGGTCGCCGCGGGTCCAGGACTTGAACTTGAAGGGCCCGGTGCCTACGGGGTTGGCAGCATTGTTGGCCGCCGTCTCCGGCGCCACGATCACCGCGTCGCCCCAGCCGAGATAGTAGAGGAAGTTGCCCGAGGTCTCCTTCAGCTTGATCGCCACGGTGGCGGGATCGGGCGTCTCGATGGCGGCGATCGGCGCGAAGATCTGCTTCTGCGCGTTGGTCGATTTCGGGTCGCGGGCGCGGTCGAAGGCGAACTTCACATCCGCCGAATCGAAGGTCGAGCCGTCGTGGAACTTCACGCCCTCCTGCAGGCGGAAGGTGTAGGTCAGGCCGTCGGGCGAAACCTCCCAGCTTTTCGCGAGCAGGGGCTGCACCTTGCCGGTCCGGTCGATGCGCACGAGGCCTTCGTACAGGTTGGCCCAGGTCACCTCGCGGATGGCGACGGGGGCGGCAATCGTCGGGTCGAGACCCGGCGGCTCGATGGGCATGCCCACCACCAGGGAGGTCTTGGCGGCCAAAGCCGGAAGGGCGCTGACGGAGAGGAGGAGGGCGGCAGTCAGGAGGCGCTTCGTCATCAGGCTTGAACTCCATCCGGTATAGGCTGCGACAGGTCGCGGTGAGGTCAGCTTACGCAGGATGGCGCCGGATGGAAGACCGTCATGACGGATTGTTCACTTAACTTGCGTCCTGGGGAGGCCTAAGGAGCTTTGTCGAACAACCCGCCAGGCTGGCTCTTCCGAACGGCTCTGGCGGCAAAGAAAGGCTTCGAGATGGCCGTTGAAACAGCCCGGGTGCCCACCACGCATGGCGCCAGATACCTCCAGCAGCTCTGCAAGCACTGGAGCCACAAGCTGGACGTTCAGCTGTCGGACAACGAGGGCATCGTCCGGTTCCCGGCTGCCGTTGCCACCATGACGGCTGATTCCGATACTCTCACGGTGAAGGTGGAGGCGGGGGACGACGAGACGCTGCAGCGGATGAAGGGCGTTGTCGCCTCGCATCTCGACAGGTTCGCCTTCCGGGAAGCGCCGCTGCCGTTCGAGTGGTCGAAGGGGTGACACGTCCTTTCCCTCCCCATTGCGAGGAGGGATTGAGGGTGGGGTTATGCGGCCGGGTGAGACCTTTCCGTCATGGCCGGGCTCGTCCCGGCCATCTCGACCTTGTGAGGCGCAGCGTTTCAAACATGCGGGATCACCGGCACAAGGCCGGTGATGACATGGTGGGGAATGCGTTGCCAGCATTCGTCAAACGCAGCGCTCTGACTTTGCGACCCCACCTTAACCCCTCCCCACCAGGGGGAGGGGAAATAAGTTGCCTCAGATGCACCGCCCGCCGTCGACCTCCAGCACCACGCCGGTGATCATGCTCGCCTCGTCGGAGGCGAGGTAGAGCGCTGCGTTGGCGATGTCCTGCGGGGTGGAGAAGCGGCCAAGCGGAATGGAATTGACGAATTGCTCGCGCTTCTGCGGGGTGTCCTCGCCCATGAAGGTGGCGAGCAACGGCGTCTCGCCGGCGACGGGGGCGAGCGCGCAGACGCGGATCCTGCTGGGGGCGAGCTCCACGGCCATGGATTTGGTCATGGTATGCACGGCGCCCTTGGTGCTGTTGTACCAGGTGAGGCCTGGGCGCGGGCGCAGGCCCGCCGTCGAGCCCACATTGATGATCACGCCACTGCCCTGATTCTGCATCAGCGGCACGGCCGCCTTGGCGAAGAGGTAGATCGACTTCACGTTGACCGCGAAGACCCGGTCGAATTCCTCCTCGTCGACTTCCAGCATCGGGCGGTTGCGGTGGCTGATGCCCGCATTGTTCACCACGATGTCGAGCCTGCCGAACGCGGAGACGATCTTCTCAACGGCCGCGTTCACGTCCGCGGCCTTCGACACGTCGGCAGCAAGGCCGATGGCGGAAGAGCCGATCTTCTCCGCCGCGCTCCTGGCTGCGGCTTCGTTGATGTCGATGATGGCGACCTTGGCGCCCTCGCGGGCGAATGTTTCGGCGATGCCCAGACCGAAACCGGAGCCGGCGCCCGTGATCAGCGCCACCTTGCCTTCGAGGCGATTCATGGTTCTTCCCTACCTTTGTGACTGGCTGTCGTTTCGAAATTCTCCGTCTTCATCCTGAGGAGCGGCACAGCTGCGTCTCGAAGGAGATTCCAGCACTCTCTGGAGCCTCCTTCGAGACGGTCGCTCCGCAACCTCCTCAGGATGAGAGGGATTGTGGTCTCAGAAATCGTTCTAACCGTGCGCGATGACGAGCGTTCGGGTCGTGGTGAACTCGATCAGGCCTTCAAAGCCCTTCTCGCGCCCATGGCCCGAACGGCCGAAGCCGCCGAAGGGCAGCTCGATGCCGCCGCCGGCCCCGTAGCAGTTCACGAAGACCTGGCCCGCGCGCATGGCGCGCCCGACCCGGGTGGAGCGCATCCCGTCCCGGCTCCAGATGCCCGCCGCAAGGCCGTATTGCGTGCCGTTCGCAAGCCTGATCGCCTCCGCCTCGTCCTCGAAGGGCGTCGCCACCAGCACCGGTCCGAAGACCTCTTCCTGAGTCAGGATGCTCTCATGAGGGACGGGGGCGAGGAAGGTGGGCGCCACGTAGTAGCCGCCGGGAGGCGCATCGAGCGCCACCACGCCCTCTCCGACGACGGTGAGGCCCTCGTTGCGGCCGCGCTCCAGATAGACGAGGACGCGCCGCTGCTGCGCCTGGTTGATCATGGGGCCGAGATCGGGCTCGTGCTCGGGATGCCCGGCGCGCAGGGTCCGGAAGCGCTCGGAAACCGCATCGACCACATCCTGGAAGATGCCGCGCTGGATCAGCAGGCGGCTGCCGGCCGAGCAGGTCTGGCCGCCGTTCTGGATGATCGCGTTGACGAGGGTCGGCAGGGCCCGCTCGAGATCCGCATCGTCGAACACCACCTGGGCGGACTTGCCGCCGAGCTCGAGGGTCACGCCCACGTGGTTCTGCGCCGCGGCGATCTGGACGGCCGTGCCGGTCTCCGGGCTGCCGGTGAAGGACAGGAAGTCGATGCCGGGATGGCCTGCGAGCGCCGCGCCCGCCGAGCGGCCGAGGCCCGTCACCACGTTGAGCGCACCGTCGGGCAAGCCGACCTCGCGGGCCAACGCCGACACGCGCAGGATCGTCAGCGAGGCATCCTCCGCGGGCTTGACGACCGTGGCATTGCCGGCAGCCAAAGCTGCGCCCACCGAGCGGCCGAAGATCTGCATCGGGTAGTTCCAGGGCACGATGTGCCCGGTCACCCCGTGCGGCACCCGCTCGACGCCGATGAAATGGGTGTTGAGATACGGGATCACATCGCCATGGAGCTTGTCGGCGGCGCTGCCGTAGAATTCGAAATAGCGGGCGAGCGCAATGGCGTCGGCGCGGGACTGGCGCAGGGGCTTGCCGTTGTCGCGGCTTTCCAGAAGCGCAAGCTCGTCCGCATGGGCCTCGACGGCGGCGGCCAGCTTCATCAGCAGGCGTCCGCGCTCGGTGGCCGTCAGCTTGCCCCAGGCGCCGTCGAGCGCGTTCCGGGCAGCCTTCACGGCCTCGTCAATGTCCTGAGGTGTGCCAGAGGCGATGCGGGCGAAGAGCGTGCCGTCGACGGGCGAGAACACATCCAATGTCATGCCGTCGGAAGCAGGACGGTCGCGCCCGCCGATGAAATTCTGGAACACCATGTTGGGCGCGACCTTGGCGCTGACCTGATCGTTCACGGGTGTCGTCTCCCTAAATCATCGTGTGCATGCCCGGCACGGCGGCCAGGAGCTGGCGGGTATAGGCATCCCGCGGGTGCGCGAAGAGTTGCGCGGTTTCGGCCATTTCCACAATCCGACCTTTTTGCATGACAGCCACGCGGTCGCAGATCTGGGCGGCAACCCTCAGGTCGTGGGTAATGAACAGAATGGCAAGGCCGAACTCCTCCTGGAGGCCTTTCAAAAGCTTCAGGATCTCGGCCTGAACCGACACGTCCAGGGCCGAGACGGCCTCGTCCGCCACCAGTACGTCCGGCCTCATGGCGAGCGCGCGGGCGATGCCGATGCGCTGGCGCTGGCCGCCGGAGAACTCGTGCGGGTAGCGCTCGATGACCTGCGCCGGAAGTCCGACCTTCTCAAGCAGGATGCGCGCATCGTCGAGAGCCTTGGCCGGATCCGCTCCTTGCGTGACCGGACCCTCGGCGATGATGCGGCCTACGGTGCGCCGTGGGTTGAGGGAGGCGAAGGGATCCTGAAACACCATCTGGATCTTCCGGCGGTGGGATCGAAGCTCGCGCTGGGACAGGGTGGCGAACGGGAGATCCCCGATGGTGATGGCGCCGCCGTCGGGCTCGATCAGCCGCAGCACGCAGCGCCCGACCGTGGACTTGCCGGAACCGGATTCGCCCACGAGCCCGAGCGTCTCGCCGCGGCGGATGTCGAAGCTTACCGCATCGGCCGCCTGGACCTCGCGACCTTTGCGGAAGAAGCCGCGCCCGCCATAGGTCTTGGTGAGCCCATCCACCTTCAGGGCGATGGGCTCGCCTGTCAGCGCCTTGGGAGTGGGTGGCGTCAGCGAGGGAACGGCCGCGAGGAGGCGCTTGGTGTAGGCGTGCTGCGGGCGGGTGAGGACCTGTTCGACGGTTCCTTCTTCGACGAGTTCGCCGTGCTGCAGCACGGCGACCCGATCGGCGATCTCGGCCACCACGCCGAAATCGTGGGTGATGAACAGCACCGCCGTGCCCATCTTGCGGCGCAGGTTGTCGATGAGCCTCAAGACCTGGGCCTGCGTGGTTACATCGAGGGCGGTGGTCGGCTCGTCGGCGATGAGGAGCTTCGGCTCGAGCGCGAGCGCCATGGCGATCATCACCCGCTGGCGCTGACCGCCGGAGAGTTCGTGCGGATAGGCTTTCGCGATCAGCTCCGGATGGGGCAGATGCACTTCGGTCAGGAGGTCGAGCACGCGCCTGTCCCGCTCTCCGGGGCTGTGCAGCCCATGGGCTCGGAAGGTCTCGGAGATCTGGTCTGCCACCCGCATCACCGGGTTCAGCGAGGTCATCGGCTCCTGAAACACGGTGCCGACCTCGCGGCCGCGGACATCGCACCAGCCGGCCTCGTCGAGGGTAAGGAGATCGCGCCCGGCAAGCCTGATCGTGCCCGACAGGACCTCGACGCCCCGCGGCAGCAGGCCGATGGTGGCCATCGCGGTCATGGACTTGCCGGAGCCGGATTCGCCTACCACGCACAGGGTCTCGCCCGGATTGATCGACAGGGACACGTTCCTGATCGCATGCTGCCGGTCGGCCAGGGCCGGCAGGCCGATGGAGAGGTTCTCGATCGACAGCACGGGGGAGGGGCTGCTCACCATCGTTCTCCTGCGGGATGTGTCAAAGGGTTATCCTTGCGATCTCTCACGCCCCGTCAATCCATTCCGGGCGATGCCGTGTTGAGAATGATGTTCGCTCCGCCATATCATGCCTGAACCCAGAGGAGCCCCCGAC
Source organism: Microvirga sp. jy35 (assembly GCF_056148915.1). Lineage (NCBI taxonomy): Bacteria > Pseudomonadati > Pseudomonadota > Alphaproteobacteria > Hyphomicrobiales > Methylobacteriaceae > Microvirga > Microvirga sp. jy35. Next base: position 53,728 of record NZ_JBWBEW010000008.1, read on the forward strand.
ACGTGCACGACGCCGTTCCCAATCCGGCCCGAGACCGGCTGCAGGCCTGCTTCAACGCCCAGAAGCGCGCCTGGACGGAGCAGGGGGGGCTGCCGTCGGAGCGGCGCGACGAGGCGCTCGGCGCGCTTGCCGAGGCGCTCGTGCGCCACGCGGACGACTTCGCGAAGGCCATTGCGGCCGATTTCGGGCATCGCTCGCCGCACGAGACGAAGCTCGCCGATCTCTATCCGGTGATCGCGAGCCTTCGTCATGCGCGCAAGAACTTCCGCCGATGGATGAAGCCGCGGCGCCGCCCGATCCAGTGGATGTTCCAGCCCGGCACCGGGCGCATCCTCCACCAGCCGCTCGGCGTCGTGGGCATCGTGAGCCCGTGGAACTACCCGGTCCAGCTCGCCCTCTCGCCGCTTGCTGGAGCGCTGGCGGCAGGCAACCGGGTGATGATCAAACCCTCCGAGATGACGCCGCGCACATCCGCGCTCATGGAGGATGTGATCGCGGAGGTCTTCGACCCGGCGGAAGTGGTCGTGGTGCAGGGCGGGCCAGACGTGGCGCGGGCTTTCACGCTTCTTCCGTTCGATCACCTGCTCTTCACCGGCTCGACCCAGGTCGGGCGCGAGGTCATGCAGGCGGCAGCCGGCAATCTCGTGCCGGTAACGCTCGAGCTGGGCGGAAAATCGCCCTCGCTGATCGCGCCGGATTATCCTGTCGGGAAAGCAGCGGAACGCATCGCCGTCGGCAAGCTGTTCAATGCGGGCCAGACCTGCATCGCGCCCGACTACGTGCTCGTTGCGCGCGACAAGGAAGAAGCCTTCGTGGCTGCCTATCGGGATGCGGTCTCCAGGTTGTATCCGACTCTTGCCGGCAATCCCGATTACACCGCGATCATCAGCGAGCGGCATCATGCGCGCCTCCGCCACCTCGTCGCCGATGCGCGGGAGCGCGGCGCACATGTGCACGAGATCAATCCGGGCGGAGAGGCGCTGGATGAGGCGCATCGCAAGCTCGCGCCCGTGGTGCTGACGGATGTGCCGGAACACGCGCAGGTCATGCAGGAAGAGATCTTCGGCCCCATCCTGCCGATCGTCGCGTATGATGATGTCGACAAAGCCTGCCGCTTCATCAATTCGCGCCCGCACCCTCTGGCGCTCTATCTGTTCAGCCATGACAGGACGCTCACGGAGCGCGTTCTGGCGGGCACGCGTTCCGGCGGCGTCGCGATCAACGACACGCTGCTGCATTGCGTACAGGAGGAACTGCCCTTCGGGGGCGTCGGACCGAGCGGCATGGGAGCGTATCACGGCGAGGCGGGCTTCCGCACCTTCAGCCATGCCCGGTCGGTGTTCCGGCAGGCGCGCTTCAACGGGGCCGGCATGACGAAGGCGCCCTATGGCGGCCGCATGAACCGCCTGCTGTCTATGCTGCTGCGCTAGCCGGCTGGGCCAGCGGCACGGAAATGTCGTAGGCGACCCCGCTCTCGGCGAAGTTCAGCACCATGTTGCCCCCGAGCTCGCCCTCGATGCTGCGGCGGATGAGGCGCGAGCCGAAGCCCTGGCGCTTGGGCGGCGCGACCGGCGGCCCGCCGGTTTCGGTCCAGTGAATGCGAAGCTGCTTCAGACGATCCTCGTTCTCGATGACCGACCACGCCACTTCGAGGTGGCCGGCACTGGTCGAGAGCGCGCCGTATTTGGCGGCGTTCGTCACCAGTTCGTGCAGGACGAGGCCGAGATTGATGGCGTAGCGGGCCGGCAGCTTCACGTCCGGGCCTTCCAGCACGACACGCTCGTCGCCGGCCTTGCGGTAGGGGGCCAGCTCCTGTTCCGCCACATCGCGCAGTTCCGCCTCGCGCCATGATTTCCGGGTCAGCAGATTGTGCGTCTTCGACAGGGCCAGCAGGCGGCCCTCGAAGGCTTCCCTGAACTGCGCCGGCGATTCCGTCGTCCTCAGGGTCTGGGACGCGATGGACTGCACGGTGGCCAGGGTGTTCTTCACCCGATGGTTCAGCTCGTCGAGGAAAAAGCGCTGTTGCTCCTCCGCGTGCTTCTGCTCCGTGATGTCGTGCAGGATGCCCACGAAGTAAACGGGGTTCTTCCGGGTGTCGAGAAAGACGCGGCCCTTGGAGTTGATCCAGCGGATATCACCGTTGGATCTCCGGATGCGGTACTCGTCCTCGTAGTCGCCCCGAGTCCTGACTGCGGTTCGCCATTTCTCGATCACGCGATCCACATCCTCAGGATGAAGGATGTCGAGCCAGTCCTTCGGGTTCATGGCCGACATGGCTTCGGGAAGTCCGATCATGGAGGCCGCTTGCGGCGACCAGCCGCCGGCATTCTTCTCGGGATCGAACCACCAAGTCCCCATGTGGCCTGCTTCGAGGGCCAGACGCGCCCGTTCCTCGCTCACCTGAAGGGCCTGCTGGCGCTCGGCCACATCATCCATGAGGTCGTTGAAGGCCTTGGCCAGGATGCTGAACTCGCCGGATTTTCGCGGCAGATGAATCCGCGCTCCGTAATCTCCTCGCCGCCAGGCCTGAATGCCGCCCGTCACGGTCTCGAAAGGCTTGGTGATGAAGGCGCGGCTGAGCAGGGCCGACAGGGACAATGCCAGAATGAGCGCCGCCGTGATCAGCATGAACCCGCGTCCGGCGGCCTGATTGATGCCGGCGAAAGCGGCTTTCGACGACAATCCGACATTGACGTAGATGTCCCTGGGGGGCAGCTGCAGCGGTACGTGTGCGAGGACGCGCCTCATCCCATCGGGAAGCGAGCTTTGAGCGGTCCTGGCTTCTCCGGCCCTGGCCTGGACCAAGAATTCCTGCGGCAGCAGCCTGCCGAGGAACCGTTCGGGCTGGGGCTCCTGCACGAGAACGATGCCGTTCCGGTCGGCGACGGTGAGCGAGCCGTTCTCCGGCACGGTGCGCTCCTTCAGCTTCTGGCTGAGCCATCTCAGGTCGAGGGCCGCAGCCAGCACCCCGACCACGTCGCCCCTGTCGTTCCAGATCGGCAGGGCGAGGGGCAGCACCGGATGCGGCTCCAGCCCGCCTTCCTCGAAGGCCCGAGTATACTCGCCGACGACAAAACCCTTTTGGCCCAGGGCGTTGTGGAAATAGGGCCTGTCCGCGTAGTAGTGCTTGGTATCGATGGTGCCTGTCGGCCGGCAGCGGATGTGCCCGCTGATGTCCATGGCCACGAAGGACAGGATGTAGGGCACCTTCTCCTGAATGGCCTTCAGATAGGGGCTGCAGACGGCCGTGTCGAAGCTGCGGATGGATCGGGTCTCGTCGATGGCGAGGAGCAGGCCCTGGACGCCGTCGAAGATCCTCTCGATTTCCGCGCCGACCAGCTGAGCCTGCCGGATCGCGAGGTCGTTCACCTCCGCTTCCCGGGCGCGGCGAAGGGACACCTCGGTATAAGTCCAGATGACGATCGCCGGCAGAACCGAGATCAACGCCAGAAGGAGCAGACGCCTCGTCAGTGTCATTCAAACGCTCAGCTTATCCTCAGCAGGGGAGCACAAAGATCGAAGACCGTCCACCCTTCTAGCGCATCGGCGGAAAAGTGGATCCGGTTTTCCGGCGATGCGCTGTCTTAGAGATAGAGCATCGGATGGATCCCAAAACTGTAGGTCCACTTTTGGGATCCATCCGATGCTCTAACACTCCGGGTGCGTCTTGCATCTGCGACCAAGAGGTGTCAGGGGAGCAGGAATGGCGCTTCCTCCTCTTTTGACTCTCCAGGATATTGCTCTCACCTTCGGCGGCACGCCCTTGATCGAGGGCGCGGAACTGTCCGTCGCCGCGGGCGAGCGGGCCTGCCTCGTCGGCCGCAACGGCTCGGGCAAGTCCACCCTGCTGAAAATCGCCGCAGGGCAGATCGAGGCCGATCGCGGCAAGCGTTTCGTCCAGCCGGGCGCGACCGTCCGCTATCTCGCTCAGGAGCCGGACCTGTCGGCCTATCCCACCACGCTCGCCTATGTGGAGGCGGGTCTCGGGCCGGGCGACGAGCTCTACCGGGCGCGTTATCTGCTGGAGCAGCTGGGGTTGACCGGCGAGGAGAGGACCACCGATCTGTCCGGGGGAGAGGCCCGCCGTGCGGCCCTGGCTCATGTGCTGGCGCCGGAGCCGGACATCCTGCTCCTCGACGAGCCGACGAACCACCTGGACCTGCCCGTCATCGAATGGCTTGAAGGCGAGCTGAAGAGCCTGCGTTCGGCCCTCGTGCTGATCAGCCACGACCGCCGCTTCCTGGAGAGCCTCTCCCAGGCGACCGTCTGGCTCGACCGCGGCCGCACCCGGCGCATGGAGCGGGGCTTCGCCCATTTCGAGGAATGGCGCGATCAGGTGCTGGAGCAGGAGGAGGCCGAGCACCACAAGCTCGGGCGCAAGCTCGTGGCCGAGGCCGACTGGCTGCGCTACGGCGTCACTGCCCGGCGCAAGCGCAACGTGCGCCGCCTCGGGAATCTCCACGCCATGCGCCAGCAGTACCGGCAGCGCCAGGGCGCGGTCGGCACGGTGACCATGAGCCTGGCCGAGGCCGAGCAGTCCGGCACCCTCGTGGTCGAGGCCGAAGGCATCTCGAAGGCCTACGACCGGCCCATCGTCACCAACCTCTCCTTACGCGTTCTGCGCGGGGACCGGCTCGGCATCATCGGCCCGAACGGCGCCGGCAAGACCACCCTCATCAACATGCTCACCGGCGTTCTGGCGGCCGACGAGGGGAGGGTGCGCCTCGGTGCCAACCTTCAGATGGTCACCCTCGACCAGCGCCGGGCGAGCCTCGACCCCGACGCCACGGTGGCCGAGACCCTCACGGGCGGGCGCGGCGACACCGTCACCATCGGCGGCCAGACCAAGCACGTCATCGGCTACATGAAGGACTTCCTGTTCGCGCCCGAACAGGCCCGCACTCCCGTGGGCGTGCTCTCCGGCGGCGAGCGCAATCGCCTCATGCTGGCCCGCGCCCTGGCGCAGCCATCGAACCTGCTGGTGCTCGACGAGCCCACCAACGATCTCGACTTGGAAACCCTCGACCTCCTGGAGGAGATGATCCAGGACTATTCCGGCACTGTGATCCTGGTGAGCCACGACCGCGACTTCATCGACCGCACGGTGAGCTCCGTCCTGTTGTCGGAAGGCGAGGGGCGCTGGCTCGAATACGCGGGCGGCTACACGGACATGGTGGCCCAGCGCGGGCGCGGCGTTCAGGCGCGCGTCGTCGAAAAGGAAGCCAAGCCGAAGAGCGCAGACAAGGCTGCTCCCTCGGCTCCGGCGCAGAACAGGCGCAAGCTCTCCTTCAACGAGCAGCACGACCTCAAGACGCTCCCCAAGCGCATGGCAGAGCTGGAGGCCAAGATCGCCAAGGTGCAGGAGATCCTCGCCGACGCGGATCTCTATTCCCGCGACCCGGCCCGGTTCCAGAAGGCCATGGACGCACTTACCCAACTGCAGTCGGAGCTGCACGCCGCTGAGGAGCGCTGGCTTGAGCTGGAGATGCTGCGGGAGGAGCTGGAGGGGTAGAAGGTCGAAGGCTCATCTCCCCAATCGATTGCGGAGAATCCACGCACGACACTAAACTGACATCACCCGCTCGCTAGAAGCGGGATCGTCACCGAAGGAGGAATGCGATGGACTGCCTATCGAAACGGAGCCTGACCACGATTCTGACGATGCTCTGCCTCGGGGCTGCGCCCTGGGCTGTCATGGCCGCGGAGCCCGACCGGAGCGTTCTCGCCGACCGCGTGACGAAGCTCTCTCGCGGCACGCAGTGGAAGCCTGTCTCTGCGGTTCCGATCAACTTCCTGACCCATCACCCGCAGGGCATGGTGAAGATCGGCGACACGCTGTTCGTGTCCTCGGTCGAGATCCAGCAGCCGACCAAGCGGTTCCCGCAGCCGGTCGACGGATATGACCGGGATACCGGTGCCGGCATCGGGCATTTGTTCAAGCTCGACATGAAGGGCAACCTCATTGCCGACATCACCCTCGGCGAAGGCACGATCTATCATCCGGGCGGGATCGACTACGACGGGAAGTACATCTGGGTTCCCGTGGCGGAGTACCGGCCCAACAGCCGCTCCATCGTCTACCGGGTCGATCCGGAGACCATGAAGGCGGAGGAGATGTTCCGCTTTGCCGACCACATCGGCGGCGTGGTGCACAACACCGATGATAAGGCCCTGCACGGGGTGAGCTGGGGTTCGCGCCGCTTCTACCGCTGGTCTCTCGACTCCGACGGAAAGCCTGCCAATCCGAGCGAGGCTCCCGAGAAGCTGAGAACCCTGAACACGTCCCATTATCTCGATTATCAGGACTGCAAATATGTCGGCAAAAGCCGCATGCTGTGCTCCGGCGTGACCGAGATGCGGGTCACGCCCGACGCGTCGCCGTTTCGCCTCGGCGGGCTGGATCTCGTCAATCTCACCGACGGCCGCCCGATCTTCCAAACGCCGGTGCTGCTCTGGTCCGCGTCAGGAATGGACATGACCCACAATCCGGTCTGGATGGAGGCGAGCGATGCGGGAATCCGCGGCTACTTCATGCCTGAGGACGACAAGTCCACGCTGTACATCTACGAGGCCGAGTTAAAGTAGATCCGCGCACGAAAGCGGGCAGCCGCTAGCTGCCCGCTTCCAAGGTGAACCCGGCCTTCAGCATGACCTGGTAGTGATGCACCTCGCCGTTCTCGATGTGCCCGCGGGTCTGGATGACCTCGAACCAGCGCAGGTTTCTCAAGGTCTCGTTGGCCCGCCGGATCGCGTTCTGGATAGCGTCCTCGATGCTGGTCTCCGACGAGCCGACGAGTTCGACGATCTTGTAGACGTGGTCGCTCATGAGGCGCTCCATGTGTCGTGGGGAGAGACGAGGCTCCATGGGATCGTCACGGAGCCCCGTCGGTTGGATCAGGCTCCCGGTGCGGTGGCAACCGTCTGGCGGACGGCGCCGATCTGCGCGTCGAGATGGGTGACCAGATCTGTCGGAAGATCCATCAGCGCAACCAGGCGGTCGAGATAAGCCTTCTCTTCCGGCGTATCCGCATCGCCGATGGCCACCCGCGAGGCCACATAGAGCTCGGCGGCCTGCTCCTTCGTCTTGGGGAGGCGGGCGATGGCGGCGGCATCGGCGGGCTTGGCCATGAGGTCGAGCAGGAAGCCCTTCTCCGCGTTGCCGAGGCCGAGCTGCTGGATCTGCTCCTGGATCCGGGCACTTTCCTCGCCGTCCAGGTGCCCGTCGGATTTCGCCGCCGAGATCATGGCCTGCACGAGGGCGAGGCCCATCTCATGGCCGTTCTTGTCCTTCTCCTCCTCGAGATGGAAGCCGCTGCCGGCCGGCGGCTGCGCGGGCACGGTTCCAGCCCGACTGGCGCCCGGCGCCTGGTTGGCCTGCCAGTCCTGATAGGCCTTGAAGGCCACGCTCGCGAGCACCGCGAGGCCGCCGGCCTTCATCAGCGAGCCGCCGGCGGAGCGTCCGCCGCGGGAGCCCAGGATCAGGGACAGAAGGCTTCCCGCCGCAAGGCCGCCCATCCCGCCCGGGATCTGGGAGCCGAAGCCGCCGGACCCGCCGAGCATGCCGCCAAGCCCGCCCTGCTGGTGCGGCCGTCGGCCGCCAAGCGAGCCCTGACTGCGCATCAGGCCATCGATGATGCTGCCGAGATTCATGGTCAATTCTCCCTGTGCTGAGGATGTGCATCAGGAAAAGACAGGGCAATTCCAAGAGTTCCGCACGGCAGCGTTCACCGATTGGTTAGGAATTCAGGCTGCGCGGCCGGAACTTGGAGCCGTGTTCCTTAGTTGGAGAGCCGTCAGCTCGGCCTTTTGGACCGGGCGCAGGAAGGGAACTCCCGCGATGAACCTCAAGATAGCTCTTGTCGCCGGTGCCATGGCACTCGGCGTTGCCGGCTGCATGACGCCCATGGCGTCGGCTCCGCCCCCGATGGCCGTCACCAGCGCGGCGGTGTTCGTTCCGACGGCGGTTTCGTCCAACCTTCTCGAGATCGAGTCGAGCCGTATGGCCCTGCAGCGCGCGCGGAATCCCGAGGTCCGCCGCTTCGCCCGGCAGATGATCCGCGACCACAACCTCGCGACCCGCCGGATGGCAGCGGTTGTGCGCAGCTCAGGCCTGCCGGTGCCGCCTCCCGCGATGATCCCGCGTCATCAGCAGATGGTGGCCTCGCTCCAGACGGCTTCCGATTTCGACTCGGCCTATATGGGCGTTCAGGTCATGGCCCATCAGGAATCCGTGGCCCTGTTCTCGTCCTATGCCTCGAACGGCGACGTTCCGCCGCTCGCGGCCTTTGCCCGCCAGACCCTGCCGAACCTTCAGATGCATCTGGAGCATGCGCAGAGCATCGGCGGGGCCCGCACCATGTAAAACTGCATTGCCTGCAAGACGACAAAGGCCGCCGGGACATCCGGCGGCCTTTGTCGTTCGAAGCGAGCTGAACGTGATCCAGGCCCAGCATCACACCTCTTTGCGGTAAGCCTGGACTTCCTGCTCGATGGCTCCGAAGATCGAGTGGCCCGCCCTGTCCTTCATCTCGATGCGGATCGTGTCGCCGAAGCGCATGAACGGCGTCCTGGCCTCGCCATGCAGGATCGTCTCCACCGTGCGCAGCTCCGCCAGGCAGGAATAGCCCTGACCGCCTTCCTCGATGGGCTTGCCCGGTCCGCCGCCCTCGTCCTTGTTGGAGACGGTGCCCGAACCGATGATGGTACCGGCACCGAGCGGCCGGGTCTTGGCTGCGTGGGCGATCAGGGTCGGGAAGTCGAAGGTCATGTCGATGCCGGCATTGGGCCGGCCGAAGGGCTTGCCGTTGAGGGTGGAGAGCAGGGGCAGGTGCAGCTTGCCGCCGTTCCAGGCGTCGCCCAGCTCGTTGGGCGTGACCGCCACCGGCGACAGGGTGGAGGAGGGCTTGGCCTGGAAGAAGCCGAAGCCCTTGGCGAGCTCGCCCGGGATCAGGTTGCGCAAGCTCACGTCGTTGACGAGAACCACCAGCCTGATGGCCGCTGCAGCCTCCTCGCGGGTGGCGCCCGCGCGCACGTCGCCGGTGATCACCGCGACCTCCGCCTCGAAGTCGATGCCATGGGCTTCGTCGGCGGCCGGGATCGGGTCCCTCGGCCCCAGGAAGGAATCGGAGCCGCCCTGGTACATGAGCGGGTCGGTCCAGAAGGAGGCGGGCATCTCCGCGCCGCGGGCTTTGCGCACCAGCTCCACGTGGTTCACGTAGGCCGAGCCGTCGGCCCATTGGTAGGCGCGGGGCAGGGGCGAAGCGCAGTCGTGCTCGTGAAAGCGGAAGGCCGGAACCGAGCCGTGCTCCAGCTGCTCGGCGAGGTCACGCAGGCGAGGCTCGACTTTTTCCCAATCGTCCAGGGCTTGCTGGAGCGTCGGAACAATGAAAAATGCATCCGTCGCGCGAGTCAGGTCCTTCGAGACGACGACGAGGCGGCCATCACGGCCTTGATTCAGGGAGGAGAGCTTCATTGCCACCGACCGGGTTGTTATGGTCCACTCAACTTGCAACGAAATGCTTTCCGGGGAAACGCCAATGACGACGATGAAGAGAAGAAACTTTCTGAAAGGCGCCGGGCTCGCTGCGGCAGCCGGCACGGTGGCGGCTCCTGCGATCGCCCAAAGCATGCCGGAGGTTCGCTGGCGCCTGACCTCGAGTTTCCCGAAGTCCCTCGACACCATCTTCGGCACGGCCCAGACATTCGCCAAGTACATGGCGGACGCGACCGACAACAAGTTCCAGATCCAGGTTTTCGCGCCGGGCGAGATCGTCGGCGGGCTTCAGGCCATGGACGCGGTGCAGAACGGTTCCGTGGAATGCGCCCATACCCCGACATATTACTGGGTCGGCAAGGAGCCGGCGCTGGGCATGGGCACGGGCCTGCCCTTCAGCCTCAATGCGCGCCAGCTCCATTCCTGGTGGCACTTCGCCGGCGGCAAGGAGATCATCAACGAAATCCTGGCGAAGTATAACTGCACCTCCCTGGTCTGCGGCAATTCCGGCACGCAGATGGGCGGTTTCTTCCGCAAGGAGATCAACACCGTCGAGGATTTGAACGGCCTGAAGTTCCGCATCGGCGGCCTCGGCGGCATGGTGCTGGCCAAACTCGGCGTGGTGCCGCAGCAGATCGCGCCCGGCGAAGTCTACCCGGCCCTGGAGCGCGGCACCCTCGACGCAGCCGAGTTCGTCGGCCCCTATGACGACGAGAAGCTCGGCTTCCTGAAAGTGGCGAAGTACTACTATGCCCCGGGCTGGTGGGAGGGCGGCGCCATGCTGCATCTCGTGGTCAACCAGCAGAAGTTCAATGAACTGCCCAAGCACTATCAGGCCATCATGTCCAACGCCTGCGAGGCGGCGAACAACTGGATGCTGGCCAAATACGATGCGGTGAACGGCCAGGCGCTGCGCCGCATGGTCGGCGCCGGCGCTGAGCTGCGCACCTTCTCCCCGGCCATCATGGAAGCCTCGCTCAAGGCGGCCAACGAGCTCTATGGGGAGCTGTCCGCCAAGGATGCGAACTTCAAGAAGGTCTACGATTCGATGGTGGCCTACCGCACCGACGTCCTGCCCTGGTGGCAGCTCAACGAATACGCCTTCGACACCTTCATGATCCGCACCCGCGGTCGGGTGTAACCGTGAGGTGCCGTCAGGCGAGGCTCGCTTCCTGCCTGACGGCCATACTCTTCAGCCTTGCCTCTGTCGTTGCGGTTCTCCCGTCTCGAATCGCAGCGGCTCAGGATCTCGCCATTCCCGAGGTGGCTTATCCAAGCCTGCCGCGGCAGGCCGAGACGGCCGAAGGCTTCGTCCCGCCGGGATGGATCCTTGATGCGCAAGCCTCCGGCGATCTCAATCGGGACGGCAATGCCGATCTGATCCTGGTTCTGCGCCAGAACGACCCTGTTAACGTCATCGAGGATTTCGACGGGCTCGGCGAGAAGCCGTTCGACACCAATCCGCGGATTCTGGCCGTCGCCTTCCGGGTCGCAGGCAAGTTCAGTCTGCAACTCGAGAACCATACCCTCATCCCCCGCCGCACCGAACCGGCCGCCGATGATCCCTTCGACAGAGAGACCGGGATTGCCATCCTGCGGGACGGGTTCCAGGTGCGCCTGAACTGGTTCATGAGCGCGGGCGGATGGGAGACTTCCAGCACGACCTATACGTTTCGGCACCAATCCGGCCGCTTCGAGCTGATCGGCTATGACCGAAATACAACTCACCGGGGGAGCGGCGACACGAGCTCTCTCAGCATCAACTACCTGACCCGTAAAGCGAAAAAGACCACGGGCAATATCAGCCGAGACTCCCATGGGGTCCGCTGGCACACACTTCGTAAGAGATCTTCTCTGACGCTCGAGAGCATCGGCGACGGGCTGAGCTTCGAGCCCGACCTTTGATCCGATCAGGGATGACTTGACGTTTCGTCATGCAAATCTAGTTGCTCGTGCAACGAATCCTGATATTGGTTGCGGCAGCAACGAACGGTAGGGCGATGGCAAGCGGATCTGCAGCGAGGAAGCCGGCATCGGAGCCCCTGGTGGTTCTGGAGGAGTTTCTGCCTTACCGGCTCAACGTGCTGGCCGGGCTCACGTCAAGCGCTCTGGCCCAGATCTATGCCGAGCGGTTCGGTCTCTCGATCCCAGCATGGCGGGTGATCGTGACTCTCGGGCAATATGAATGCCGAACGGCCAGGGACATGGCGCCCGACGGCGTCATGCACAAATCGACCGTCTCCCGGGCTGTTGCGGCACTGGAGAAGCGCGGTCTGGTCAGGCGCCGCCCGAATCTGGACGATCGGCGTGAGGAATGGCTCGCCCTGACGCCGGAAGGGCGGGCGATCTACGAGGCGGTGGCCCCTGAAGCCCTTGCTGTGGGCGAGCGTCTGCTGTCGGTGCTGACTCCCCAGGAGCAGAGAACGCTCTCCGGCTTGATCGACAAGCTCACCCGGCAGGCGCGGTTGCTGGCGCCGCAGGCAAGTGGGGAGGACGAGGCGTGAGGCTCTACACGTATTTCCGTTCGTCCGCGGCCTACCGGGTGAGGATCGCCCTCCATCTCAAGGGCGCATCTTATGAAGCCGTGTCCGTGAACCTGCTGAAGGGGGAGCAGCGCGAGGCGGATTATCAGGCCGTCAATCCTCAGAGGCGGGTGCCCTCCCTCGACATCGGCGGGACGACGCTCATCCAGTCACCCGCCATTCTCGAATATCTCGACGAGATCTATCCCGAGCCGCCGCTGCTTCCGATGGGTGCGGTCAACCGAGCCAAGGTCCGGGCCATCGCCAGCCTGATCGCGTGCGATATCCACCCGCTCAACAATTCCGGAACGCTGGCCTATCTCAAGAAGCGTCTCGGGCACGATCAGGCCGCCGCGGACGAGTGGTACGCCCACTGGGTTCGTGAGGGTTTCGAGACCATCGAAACCCTGCTCGGGCCGGGACCCTATGCTTTCGGGTCCAAGGTGACGCTGGCCGATGTCTATCTCGTGCCGCAGGTCTTCAACGCCCGACGCTTCAACGTCCCGCTCGAGGCCTATCCGAAAATCGTCGCCGTGGATGCGGCCTGCGCCGAGCTCAAGGCCTTCCAGGATGCCGCGCCGGACAACCAGCCCGACGCTGCCTGACGAAGAATTGCATCCGCCGAATGGCGGATGCGTTGGTTTCACACGCAAACGCCTCCCTCAGGGGAGGCATGACAGGAGGAAGACCATGGGACCGTTCCCGCACGATGCGCCCCCGGCGGAGATTTCCGAAGAGAACCCGATGGGGACCGATGGCTTCGAGTTCGTGGAATTCTGTCATCCCGATCCGGCGGCCCTCGACCGTCTCTTCAGGACCATGGGCTTCAGCGTGGTTGCCAGGCACCGTTCGAAGAACGTGCTGCTCTATCGCCAAGGCGACATCAACTTCATCGTCAATGCGCAGCCCGGCTCCTTCGCCGAGCGGTTTGCGACTCAGCACGGCCCGTCGGCTCCGGCCATGGCCTTCCGTGTCGCCGATGCGAAATACGCCTACGAGCGCGCGCTCTCCATGGGGGCAAAGCCCGTGCAGACCCAGGTCGGCCCCAATGAACTCGAGATCCCTGCGATCGAAGGCATCGGCGGCCTGCAGATCTATTTCGTTGATCGCTATGGCGCGAAGGGATCGATCTACGATGTCGATTTCGAATGGCTCGGCGAAACGGATTCGAAGCCGAGGGGCGTCGGTCTCCATTACATCGATCACCTGACCCATAACGTCTATCGCGGGCGGCTCAATGAATGGGCGGGCTTCTATGAGCGCCTCTTCAACTTCCGCCAGATCCGCTACTTCGACATCGCGGGCAAGCTGACGGGCCTTCACTCCCGCGCCATGACGAGCCCGGACGGTAAGATCCGCATCCCGATCAACGAGGACGCGGGCGAGACCGGGCAGATCGAAGAGTATCTACAGGAATACAAGGGCGAGGGCATCCAGCACGTGGCCCTGGGCTCTCACGACCTCTACGAAAGCATCGAATCGCTCATAGTCGCAGGTCTCGAGTTCATGCCGGCGCCGAACGAGATCTACTATTCGCGCATCGACAAGCGCCTTCCCAAGCACGAGGAGCCTCTCGAGCGGCTCAGGAAGAACGGCATCCTCATCGACGGGGAGGGCGTGGTCGAGGGCGGTTTCACGAAGGTGCTGCTCCAGCGCTTCGGCAAGACGGCCATCGGGCCGATCTTCTTCGAGTACATCCAGCGCAAGGGCGATGACGGATTCGGCGAGGGCAACTTCAAGGCGCTCTTTGAATCGATCGAGGAGGATCAGATTCGCCGGGGAGTGATCGGTCCGAAGGTGGCCTGAGGCCGTTCACAACAACGATTCGAGAAGAGGCCGGACCTGCTCCGGCCTCTTTTCTTTCGGAATTGGGACGGAGCTGTGGCCGCCGGTGCGACGCTGTTATTCACAGGGGCAGCCCCACGGGAGAGCGGCCGAAAGGGGCTTGCCTGAATGATCACGCGACTTTGAGAGGCTGCCAAAAGCCTTTTTTCTTAAGGATTTATGAAGAACCGGGCCGAAGTCTTAACCAAAAGTAAAGAAGTCCGGCGGGAACGTTGCGTTTGTGCAACATGCCCCTGAAAAGCCCCCTCTGCCGCCCGTTTTGCGCCTTCATTTGGTTGCTTGCGGGGCAGTGATGGATAATGTGGCTCCAGCGACGGGGGCACCCCAGTCGTGATCCTGGTGGGTTCGACCGAGAAGGCGAGCCGCCGGGTACTAGGGGAAAAGGGACGTGTTTAGGGCTTCGATGAAGTCACCGAGGCACAAAAACCCGGCCCCCCAGGGTCTCGAAACTTTGGAGGTTTAACCATGAAGCTCGCTAAGAGCCTCTTCCTCGGATCGGTCGCGGGTCTCGCGGCTGTTGCCGGAGCTCAAGCTGCCGATCTTCCCGTCCGGAAGGCCGCTGCTGTTGAATACGTTCGCGTCTGCTCCACCTACGGCGCAGGCTTCTTCTACATCCCCGGCACTGAAACCTGCCTGCGCGTCTCCGGCCGCGTCCGCGCTGAGTATCAGTACCTCGAGCCGCTGTCCCGCGCCAGCAACGCCATCGGCTTCCGCGCTCGTGGCCGTGTCGCTCTCGACGCCCGCACGGCAACGGCTTACGGCCTCCTGCGCGCCTACATCCGCATGGAGATGGACCGCAACACCGGCGTCTACTTCTCTGGTGCGGGTACGGGCGCTGGCACTTCTTCGAACCTCGCTCAGGCCTACATCCAGTTCGGTGGCCTGACCGCCGGTCGTACGACCTCGTTCTTCGCCAATGGCGATCTCCCGAACGAGAACATCACCACGCTCCGCTTCTACGACTATCCGGACGTGAACCTGCTCGCCTACACCTTCTCCTTCGGCAATGGCTTCTCGGCCACTCTGTCGCTCGAAGACGGCCAGAGCACCATTGTCAGCAACGACATCGGCTTCGGTCAGGGCGGTCAGCGTTATCCCGACCTCGTCGGTAACGTGAAGTACGCTGGCACCTGGGGTTCGGTGCAGGTCTCCGGTGCTCTGCACCAGGCTCGCAGCGCTTTCGCTGACTTCGACAGCGAGCTCGGCTGGGCCATCGGCACGCAGATCGGCTTCAACCTGCCGGCTCTCGGTGCAGGCGATGCCCTCTGGTTCTCTGCCGCCTACGCTCAGGGTGCTCTCGGCTACCTCGGCTTCACTGGCGCCACGACTGGCGTGAGCGATGCGTCCGCCCCGACCGTCGACGCCTATATCGGCGCTGACGGCGGCGTCGAGACGTCAAGCGGCTGGCAGGTCGCCGGTGGTCTGCGTCACTACTGGACGCCCACCATCCGCTCGGCCGTCCATGGTTCGTACGCCAGCGTTGAGTACGACGACGCTCCGATCGGCCTGGCTGACTTCACCGAGTGGCGCGTTGGCGTCAACACCTTCTGGACCCCGGTTGCTGGTCTGAACATCGGTGTTGAAGCTCTCTACGCGAACCTCGATGTCGATGGCGTCGTAGCCGGCGTCGACGACGACCGCTGGGAAGCTCGTCTGCGCATCCAGCGCGACTTCTAATCGGCTCGTCTGATCGGACAGGAAAACCCCGGTGGCAACACCGGGGTTTTTCTTTTGGCCGTTGCCGAAGCTCTGGCAAACGACTGCCGTATCGTTAGGGGTTAGGCGTAAGAATCCGTGCGAGATGGGCCGTGCGCGTCCCCGCTTCAGGCGGAGCCTTCCACCGACAGGATGAATTGATCGATCACCTGCGTGAGATCGCCATCGAGGGCAGGGGCATGTCCCTGCCCCGGAACCGTGATCGCCCTGAGCCGTGGATGCCTTTCCTGCATGGCCCGCAACGTTTCGTCCGACAGCAGGTCCGAATGCTCGCCACGGATGGCGAGAACGGGGAACGGCTTCAATCCCTCGAAGAGCGGCCACAGATCAGGCAGCGGAGCCTCCGGATCGGCAGCCTCGAGCGTCTTCATCAGGTTCGGGTCGTAGTTGAGGATAAGCTGGCCGTCGCTCTCCCGCCATGTGACCCGTGCCAAGGCCTGCCACTGCTCATTCGAGAACGCGGGAAACTCGGCTCCTGACATTTGTCGAAGGATCTGCACGGCTTCCTTCATGGTGCGCGGCTCCGGCAACTTTCCGACATAGCCTCGGATCCGCATGAGTCCTCGGGCTTCGAGCACAGGACCGATATCGTTGAGAACCGCACCGGCGATCAATGTTGGGCGAATGGCGCTCATGGCCATGGTGATCAACCCGCCCCGGGACGTGCCGACGAAGAATGCCTTCTCGATGCCGGCTGCCGTCAGCACTTGCAGAACATCGTTCAGCTCGATCTTGACGTCGTAATTGCGCCAATCCCGATCCCAGTCGGAACGGCCGCGGCCGCGATAGTCCAGGGACAGAACGCGGCGGGGACGCGACGAATCGCGGCTCAGAGCCACAGCGAGCGCGTGAAAATCCTCCGATGATCGCGTGAGGCCTGAGAGGCATACGACCGGCAAGACTCCAGGCCTGCCTGGGGCGTAGTCTCGAGCATAGAGGCGCAGTCCGTCGGCTGCGGATGCGAACAGATCCCGGTAGGTGTCGCTCATCTCAATCCATTGTCATGGGCATCGATGAGCCGCATCTTGCATGACTAGTTGGTGCTTGTCGCGTCCGCAGTTGCCGGAGCCGCCGGCGCGGCTTTCTCGTTCAGGCGCTGCCGGTAGACCCTCAGGTTTTCAAGAACGCGCTGCACGTAATTGCGGGTCTCGTAGAAGGGGATGCGCTCGACCCAGTCGACCTCATCCACCTCGGGCTTGCGGGGATCGCCGTAGGACCGGACCCATTTGATCACGTTGCCGCCGCCCGCATTGTAGGACGCGAAGGCAAGGATATGGGAGCCTTTCCAATCCTCCATCAGTTCGCCGAGATGGGCGGAGCCGATCTTTGCGTTGTAGGACGGATCCTCGATCAGGCGCTTCAGGTCGAACCCGACGCCGAAGCGCTGGGCGGTTCTCTTGGCGGTGGCCGGCATGAGCTGCATGAGGCCGCGGGCCCCGGCGCTGGAGATGGCGCGGGGATTGAAGGCGCTTTCCTGGCGGGCGATGGCATAGACCATGGCCGGCTCCACCTCATCACCAACCGGCTGGAAGTCCGGAATGGCGGCCAGGGGATAGGCGTGCTGGTCGAGCGGGAATCCCCTCTGCAGGGCGATCTTGCCGATGGCGAGAACCGCCCGGGGGTTCTGCTGCGATGTGGCGAGGCCTGCCAGAGCATCGAGCTGGCCAGGATCGCTCATGGTCTGAGCCAGGTCGGAATACAGCCCCATAGCCAGATCCTGCTCGCCGATCTGCTGCAGCAACTGCAAGGCCTGCACCGGAACGAGGGCGTTGAAAGCCTTGCGCTCATCCTCCGTGAGAGGATCGACTTTCCTCAAGGCGATGGTTCGACCGAGCTTCTCCTGGGCCAGCTGCCCGTAATAGGTCGTGGGGTTGTCTGCGGCGCGCTCATAGGACAGGCGGGCGTTCTGAGCCTCGCCGGCCGCCTCCGCCGCTCGACCCTGCCAGTAGGCGACGCGCGAGAGGGAGATGGGTGTCGAGGCCGTCTTGGCGACGGCAGCGAAGTGCTGGGACGCCTTCGACGGATCGTTCAGGAAGCGCAGGGCGATCCAGCCCGCATGGAACTCTGCCTCGATCTGCTGCACCGGGGATTCGGCCGCATGGTGGCTTGCCACCTCATAGGCCGTCTTGGCATCGCCCTTGTCGAGAAGCTCGCGGGTGATCAGGCGCTGCTCGACCCACCACTCGTCGCCATCGACCCGGAGCTCCGGGTCGCGCGGCGCCTGCATGATGATGCCGGCGGCCTCGATCAGGTTGTTGCTGCGGCGCTGGAGCAGGGCACGGGAGAACAGATAGGACGGGTCGCTGCGCAGCGAGGTCGGAACGGCAGCGAAAGCCTTCTGGGCTTTCTTCTTGCCCTGGAACACGGCCATGCGCGCCTTGACGAGGAGTTCGTAATCCTTGCCAGCATGACCTGCAGCCCGCTGGGCTCCGCCCCAGTTTTCCTTGAGGAGAAGCCGCTCCATGCGGAAGCGGTGATCGGCCTGGGTGAGCACGCCGGGGAACTGGTCGAGGATGCGGCGCTCCAGATCGGGGCCGAACGTGTCCTCCCGCCACACATGGCGGATCTTTTCATGAGCCTCCTGATCGAGGCCGTCCGCCTTCAGGGCGAAGGCAAGCGCAATCCGTCCACCCACCGTGACGGGGGCTTGATCGGCGAAGAAGAAGCGAACCTGAGGCGGCGACCGGCGGTCGGACAGCAAGGTGTCCTCGCTTCTGCGCCGGATCTGGTTCGTCAGGGGCCAGTCCGGATATTCCTTCCGGAAGGCCATGATCCGGTCGAAGGTGATGGGGGTGCCGCTGCGGATCGCGAACCACTCCCCGAGGGCACGGGCGGCGGGCTGCGTGAGCTTGGTCCTGAGGATCTCGGCCTCGGTCAGATCGTTGTCCCGATAGGCCTTGAAGATCCCGGCCAGATGATCCAGGTCTCCCGGCACCGGATTGGCCGGAACGAAGGATTCCAGGGTGCTGGTCTGAGGTGCCTCGATTTTCGAAGGGGGCGTTTCGGTGGCATGAACCGCGAGGGTGGAGAGTTGGACAAGCGCGACCGATGTCACAAGACGTATGAGAAGACGCATGTTGAGGCTCACCCGCTAACCCCTTTGCTGTCGCCCGTATCCCATAGTGACGACGTTTCTCTTGAGGAAACACTATGAGCCGAGCTAGGACAACTCCCCGAAGGAACGTTTGCGCCCATGCGCCGCACCCCCTATGTGTTAAACCCTTGTGGCCTTTAGGACCCGGCGCATTTTACCCGAGGAAGATTCATGACCCAATTCAAAGGCTCCATCACGGCCCTGGTGACTCCGTTCAAGGATGGCGCCGTGGATGAGGCGGCGTTCCGGTCCTTCATCAATTGGCAGATTCAGGAAGGCACCAGCGGCCTCGTTCCCGTGGGAACGACCGGTGAGAGCCCGACACTGAGCCACAAGGAGCATGACCGGGTTGTCGAGATCTGCGTCGAGGAGGCCAAGGGTCGGGTGCCGGTGATCGCCGGCGCCGGCTCCAACAGCACGGGGGAGGCGGTGGCCTTCGCCAAGCATGCGGAGAAGGTGGGCGCCGATGCGGTGCTCATCGTCACGCCCTATTACAACAAGCCCACGCAGGAAGGGCTCTACCAGCACTTCAAGGCGATCAACGACGCCATCGGCATTCCGATCTTCATCTACAACATCCCCGGCCGCTCCGTGATCGACATGTCCGTGGAGACCATGGCGCGGCTCTACGAGCTGAAGAACATCGCCGGCGTGAAGGACGCCACCGCCAACATGGCGCGCGTCAGCCTCCAGAGGCAGATGCTGGGACCCGATTTCATCCAGCTCTCCGGCGAGGATGCCACGGCTCTCGGCTTCATGGCCCATGGCGGGCATGGCTGCATTTCGGTCACCTCCAACGTGGCGCCCCGCCTCTGCGCCGAAATGCAGAATGCCTGCCTCAGCGGCGATTACGCCTCGGCCCTGAAGGTGCAGGACCGGCTCATGCCCCTGCATACGAACCTGTTCATCGAGACCAATCCGACGCCGGTGAAATACGCCGCGTCGCTGCTCGGCCTCATGGAAGCCGATGTGCGCCTGCCGCTGGTGCCGGCCTCCGACAACGCGAAGCAGGCCGTTCGCTCGGCCATGGTCCATGCGGGCCTGATCAACGCTTAAAAACAGAGCTCATGGCAAAAGACCCGAAGAGTCCCAACCGCGTCGTCGCCGACAACAGGAAGGCGCGGTACAATTATGAGATCATCGATACCTATGAGGCAGGGATCGCGCTCACCGGCACGGAGGTGAAATCCCTGCGCCAGGGAAAGGCGACCATCGGCGAGGCCCATGCCGGGCCCTCGGGGGAGGAGTTCTATCTCTTCAACGCCTATATTCCCGAATACCTGCAGGCCAACCGCTTCAACCACGAAACCAAGCGCCCCCGGCGCCTGCTGCTGCACAAGCACCAGATCGACAAGCTGATCGGCGCCACGCAGCGGGAGGGGTTCACGGTGATTCCGCTCAAGATCTATTTCAACGAGCGCGGAAGGGCGAAGGTGGAGCTGGGCCTCGGCCGAGGCAAGAAGCTGCACGACAAGCGCGAGACGGAGAAGGAGCGCTCCTGGAACCGGGAGAAGGCCCGCCTCATGCGCGACAAGGGCTGACGCAACGGCATCGTGCGCTAGATTTCCCTGGACTCGTTCAGGAGGAAAGACATGGCGTCCGTGGCTCTTGTGTCGGTTCTCGGGCCCGATCGGGTCGGGCTGGTTGCGGCCATTGCCGAGCACCTGTTCGACATCGGCGTGAACCTGCGGGACACGACCTTTGCGTCCCTCGGCTCCGGGGCCGAGTTCGTGGCCTTGTGCGAGCTCCCGCCGGGGGTGACGGCGGGCGAGGTAGAGGCCGGTCTCAGGCAGCTTGCGGAACTCGACGGCGCCGAGATCCGGGCGGTGCCCTATGCTTTCGACCCGAGCCCAGGCCCTGCCGGAAGCGTCACTCATCGCATCGCCATCAGCGGCGGCGATCAGCTCGGGCTGGTCGCCCGCCTCGCCGAGGTGTTCAGGCAATACGAGGCCAATATCGTGCGCCTTGAGGCTCGCAAGCTGCCGGACGCTGAGGGCGGGCTTTACGTGACGCGCTTCGCGGTTTCGATCCCGCCTGAGCGGACCGATCCGTGCCTGGCCACCGTGAGCAACACCGCCGGCGCCCTGGGATTGAGCTGCCGGGTGGAAGAGAGTTCGCTCTGATCCGATAAGACAATGGCTGTACCCGGCTTGGTCCGGGGACGGCCATGATGCAGTTAAGACCGATCCTGTCAGATATCGAGTTCGTCGTCCTGCGGCTGGCGGATGCCGTAGCGGCTCTCGAGGGCGCCATTGCGCGGCTGCGGCCGCTGGCGATCCCCGTTCTCGCTCAAGGGACGTTGCGGCCGATCCGAGGGATCGCGGCCGATTCGGGACGCGAGTTGCGAGAGGTCGAGGAACTCGTCCGCCTGCCGGCGCAATTCGTCGGCGACCATTGGCGGCTGCGTGGTGACGGTGGACACCACCGAGACCCGCACGCCCCGCCGCTGCATCGCCTCGACGAGGGAGCGGAAGTCGCCGTCGCCGGAGAACAAGACCATGTGATCGATAAAGGGCGAGAGCTCCAGCGCATCGATGGCGAGCTCGATGTCCATGTTGCCCTTGACCTTGCGGCGGCCGGCGGAGTCGACGAACTCCTTGGTCGGCTTCGTCACCACCCGGTAGCCGTTATAATCGAGCCAGTCGATCAGCGGACGAATGGAAGAATATTCCTGATCCTCAACAAGGGCCGTGTAGTAAAATGCCCGCACAAGCGAGCCGCGGCTCTGGAATTCCTTCAGGAGGCGCTTGTAATCGATATCGAAGCCCAGAGTTTTCGTGGTAGCGTAAAGGTTGGCGCCATCAATGAAGAGAGCGATCCGCTGCTGGCCTGACATAAGTATTCTCTATCCGTGTCTGCCGGAGCGGCCTAACAACCTTCATTATTCAAGCAACATCTATTATTTACGCAGGCAATATAACTGCGCGAAAAATGTATGACGTGCCCCAGAACAGGCTGTTATTAACCCTTCGGTCCAGTAATCCTGACAATGGAAAATACTTAATGGCGTGTAAATTCCAAGAGTCAAGTTGTCGGAACCAAGGCAGTCAAGCCATTCTGTGACAAATGAACAGCTATTTTGATTTCAGGCTTCGGCTGCCCGGTTTGATGGCTGGAAGTGCCGCCAGTTCGGGCGGCAGCTGGTCCGGCGCATAGGCCGGAATGTCGAGCTGAACCAGGGACACGAGCGGCACGCCGAGATCGGCTTTGCCGCCGGAGCGGTCGATGAGGCAGGCGGCACCGAGGATCGTTCCGGGATGCTCACGCAGGGCCGTCAGGCATTCCCGAGAGGAAAGTCCAGTCGTCACGATGTCTTCCACCATGACGACGCGCGCGCCCTCCGGAATCGTGAAGCCGCGGCGTAGGACGAACTCCCCGCTTTCCCGCTCGACGAAGATGGCTTTGGCGCCGAGATGCCGCGCGGTCTCATAGCCGGGCACGATGCCGCCGACGGCCGGAGAGACCACGTAATCCACGGACCCGAAAGCGTCCATGATCTTCTGCGCCAGCGCCCGGCAGACCCGCTCGGTCCGCGCCGGATCCTGAAACACGAACATCTTCTGCAGGAAGACCGGGCTGTGCAGCCCCGACGAGAGAATGAAGTGCCCCTCCAGCAACGCGCCTGCGGAGCGGAATTCATCGAGAACGTCGTTCGGGGTCATGGGAGCGTCTCCTGCTAGAGCGCTTTTGGCAGGGGTCGGGGCGGGAGGCAAGATCATACAGAAGGACAATCCTTCTCCGTAAGCCTGCTCGGGTTATGGATCCCTGAGGTCAGCCCATTCGATCTTCCGAAACCTCTGCCAACCACCGCGGCAATTCCCCGAGCGTTGGCAACTCCGCGAACCGGGGATGCTCCGTCGGAAGCGGTGCGTCCTCGTGGGCCCAGACCAAGTGGAACGGTATGAGCGCCGCATAGCTGCCGGCTTCGAGCGCCGGCAGCACGTCCGAGCGCACGGAGTTGCCGGCCATGGCGGCGTGCTCCGGACCCGCGCCGTGGCGCGAGAAGATGCGGGTGTAGGTCTCGGCCTTCTTCTCGCTGACGATCTCGACCCCCGAGAAGAAGCCGCCGAGGCCGGAGCCGGCGAGCTTCGATTCCTGATGGAAGAGATCGCCTTTGGTGATCAGCACGAGCTTGTACTCCGCCGAGAGCGCTTCGAGCGCTTCCCGAACGCCGGGGAGGGGCTCCACGGGATGGTTCATCAACTCGCGTCCGATAGTGAGGATCTCGCTGAGGGCTTGGCTCGACACCTTCCCGTCGCTCACCTGGATGGCGGTTTCCATCATGGAGAGCGTGAAGCCTTTCGCTCCATAGCCGTAGAGGCCGAGATTGCGCTTCTCCGTCGCCTCGATCGAGGCTTCGAGCGTCCCCGCATCCACGAAGTCGGAGAGGAGTTCGTTGAAGCGCTGGCGCGTCATTTGGTAGAACGTCTCGTTGTGCCAGAGGGTATCGTCGGCATCGAGACCGAGAACGCTGATGGGCATTCGGGATTCCTGTATCAGCCCTGCCGGCGATCGTATGCAGCCTGCACGAAGGCGCTGAACAGCCTGTTGCCGGGATTGTCTTGAGTCGCAAAGGCCTCCGGATGCCACTGGACGCCGATGGCAAAACGCCTGGACGGGATCTCGATGGCTTCGATCACGCCATCATCTGCTCTGGCCGCGACGACAGCCTGATCGGAGGCTGCAACAACCGCCTCCTGATGGCGGCTGTTCACGTCGAGCCGCGTCGTTCCCAGGATGCGCGAAAGCATCGTGCCCGGTACGATCTCGACCGGGTGCATGGCGGTCCGCTCATCATGAGTGAGAATGTGCGGGCCGGCTTTGCGCACCTCATGCACCATGCGTCCGCCATGCAGACAGGCGAGCATCTGCATCCCGTTGCAGATGCCGAGCACCGGCTTGTCGCGTTCGAGAAATCCCCGCATGAGCGCCTGCTCGACCTCGAGCCGCTCCGATGACGGGTAGCGCGATTCGTCTCCGGGAACGTACCAGTCACGGGGAAACCGGATGCGCCCGCCGACGCTCACGAAGCCGTCGAATTCCTCCACGACCGGCGCGACCATCTCGGGAATGTAGGGAATGCCGAAGGGCAGGCCGCCGGCGCGCTGGACGGCGACGAAATACGCCTTCGTCGTATCGTAGCGGGTGCCGTCGCCGCTGGTGTTCTCGTCCATGATGACGGCGATGCGAGGATTATGAGACATGGAATTCTACCCGGTTACACGATCGACGCGACTCACCACGCGCTTGGCGCGAAGCTCCGCGATGATAGCATTGAGGTGCTTCAGGTCCCAGACCGTCAGGTCGATGGTCATGTCGGTGAAGTCCTGGGTGCGCCGCTTCATGGACACGTTGTCGATGTTGCCGTCATGATCGGCGATCACCTGCGTGATCTGGGCCAGCGATCCCGGCTCGTTGATCGATTGCAGCTTGATGCGCGCCGGGAAACGCTGGGTCGAGTCTGCCTCAAGGTCCCACCGCACGTCGATCCAGCGGTCCGGCTCGTTGTCGTATGCCGCCAGGGACGGAGACTGGATCGGGTAGATCGTCACGCCTTCGCCAGGCGTCATGATGCCGACGATGCGGTCTCCCGGCACGGCGCCGCCGTCCGGCGCGAAGCGGATCGGCATATCCGTGTTGAGGCCGCGGATCGGAATGCCGCTCGAATGCTCGCCGGCGCTCTTCTTGGCCACGCCGTCGGGCTGTCCGCCGCCCCTGCCGTCGCTGCCGGCGCGCCGTTCCTCGAAATAATCGGGATAGACCGCCCGCACCACGTCGCCGGAGAACATCTCGCCGCGGCCCACTGCCGCCAGGACATCCTCGACGGAGACGCGGGCCAGCCGGGGCAGGGCGCCTTTCAGCTTCTCGTCCGAGAAGGTGCGGCCGGCGCGCTCGAAGGCGCGCTCCAGGATCTGATGGCCGAGGCCGGTATATTGCCGGCGCACGGCAGCACGGGTCGCGCGGCGGATCGAGGCGCGCGCCTTGCCGGTGACCACGAGGGACTCCCAGGCGGCGGGAGGCGTCTGGCCCTCGGCCCGGACGATCTCCACCTCGTCGCCGTTCTGCAACTCGGTCAACAGGGGCGACATGCGGCCGTTGATCTTGCAGCCCACCGCCGTGTTGCCGACATCGGTGTGCACCGCATAGGCGAAATCGATGGGCGTCGCGCCGCGGGGCAGGGCGATGAGGCGGCCTTTGGGCGTGAAGCAGAAGACCTGATCGTGGAAGAGTTCGAGCTTCGTGTGCTCGAGAAACTCCTCCGGATTGTCGCCTTCCGCCAGGAGGTCGATGGTGCGCCTGAGCCATTGATAAGCCCGGCTTTCCGTGGCCAGGCGCGAATCGTTGTTCACGCCTTCCTTGTAGAGGGCATGCGCGGCGATACCGAATTCCGCCACCTCGTCCATGTCCTCGGTGCGGATCTGAAGCTCGACGCGCTGGCTGCCCGGCCCGATCACCGTCGTGTGGATGGAGCGGTAGTCGTTCTGCTTCGGGGTCGAGATGTAGTCCTTGTACCGGCCCGGCACCATGGGCCAGCTGGTATGCACGATGCCGAGCGCCCTGTAGCACTCGTCGATGGTCTTCACGATGATGCGGAACGCGAAGATGTCCGAGAGCTGCTCGAAGGAGACGGATTTCCGCTCCATCTTGCGCCAGATGGAATAGGGCCGCTTCTGGCGTCCCGAGACGATCGCCTCGATCCCCTGGGCGCGCAGCTTGGTGGTCAGGGTCCGCTCGATCTCCTCGACCAGCTTCTCGCTCTTGGCCGAGAGTTCGCCCAGGTGGCGCCGGATGGCCTCGTAGGCCTCCGGGTCCAGGTTCTGGAAGGACAGCTCCTCCAGCTCCTCGCGCATCTCCTGGATACCCATGCGGCCGGCGAGCGGCGCATAGATGTCGAGGGTCTCTTCGGCGATGCGCTTGCGCTTCTCCGCCGGCATGAACTGCAGGGTGCGCATGTTGTGCAGCCGGTCGGCGAGCTTGACCAGGAGAACGCGCACGTCGTCCGCGATTGCGAGCAGCAGCTTGCGGAAGTTCTCGCCCTGAGCGGCCCGCTTCGAGACGAGGTCGAGGCGCTTGATCTTGGTGAGGCCGTCGACGAGGGAGCCGATCTGGGGGCCGAAGGTCTTGTTGATCTCCTCGAGGGTCGCCTGGGTGTCTTCCACCGTATCGTGAAGGACCGCCGCCGCGATGGTCGCGTCGTCGAGCTTGAGGTCGGTCAAAATGGCCGCCACCTCGAGAGGGTGGCCGAAGAACAGATCGCCGGATGCCCGCTTCTGGGTGCCATGAGCCATCATGGCGTACACGTAAGCGCGGTTGAGAAGCGCCTCGTCGGCCGAGGGGTTGTAGCGCTTGACCCGCTCGACGAGTTCATACTGGCGCATCATACGGCCGACATCTCCTTTGGGCCCGGTCGATCTGGCTTAAAATCAGGAAGGCATTGAAGATATTGTACAACGTCTATCGACCGCAAGCTGAATACCTTGCCGCATGGCAGGCATGCCGGGCAGTGGTCAAGGCGTTCAACAAAAAAGCCCGGCAAGGGGCCGGGCTTTTCGAAACAAGGTTTGAGCGCGCTTACTCTCGGTCGTCGTCGTCCGCGCTGCTGCTCGGGGGCACGAGGCCCTCCAAGCCGCGCAGCAGGTCTTCCTCGCTCATGCGGTCGAACTGCACGTCCGCGTCGTTGTCGCTGCTGCCTGTGGTAGGGGCCGCGGCGGTGTTGCTGAGCATCGGAACGGCTTCCGCCTCAGGCTCGTCCACCTCGACGTATTTCTGCATGGAGTGGATCAGCTGCTCCTTCAGGTCGTCCGGAGCGATGGTCTCGTCGGCGATCTCACGGAGGGCCACGACCGGATTCTTGTCGCGGTCGCGGTCGATGGTGAGGGGCGAGCCCGACGAGATTAGGCGGGCCCGGTGGCTGGCCAGCAGCACGAGCTCAAACCGGTTGTCGACCTTGTCGATGCAGTCTTCGACGGTCACGCGAGCCATGCGGGGCTCCTTCTTCAGGTTCAAGGAATATCGGAAGAGGGACCGGATACACCGGTTGTCTCAAGAAAACAAGAGGATGCGTTCTGCGGCAGGGGCTTGGGGAGAGAGCTGCGGCCACGTGCGGGCCCGCACCGCGGGGTGATCCGGGTTGGGTAGGATTTCCTAAGGTCAAGCCTGAGGGAGTTGGTCTTGAGCGTCCTGAGTTCCGCCCTGCGAAGTTTCGGTCATGCCGTGGACAACGTCCTGAGGCAGCTGAGCCTGCATCGCCCTCCGGTCAACCGTCAGATGCTGCGGGGATGGCGGCGCCTTATCTGATCACAGGTCAAATGCGGAGCAGTGCGCGCTCTGCCTTGACTCCTTGCCTTCCGGGTGCGAGTCCCGCGCGGATTCGTTGAACTGAGGGTTCCGTTCCTGATGAAGCGCGCGTTCATTTTCCCCGGCCAGGGAAGCCAGACGGTCGGGATGGGCAAGGCCCTCGCCGAGGCCTTCCCGCAAGCCAAGGCCGTCTTTGACGAGGTGGATGAGGCTCTGTCCCAGAAGCTTTCCACCCTCATGTGGGATGGCCCCGCGGAGGAGCTGACCCTCACGGCCAACACCCAGCCGGCCCTCATGGCCGTGAGCCTGGCGGCGATCCGTGTCCTGGAGGCCGAGGCGGGTCTCGACCTGAAGCAGCACGCGGCCTTTGTGGCCGGTCATTCGCTGGGCGAGTATTCGGCTCTCGCGGCCGCCGGCAGCCTCTCCGTCTCCGATACGGCCCGGCTTCTCAGGATCCGCGGTAACGCCATGCAGAATGCCGTTCCCGTGGGGCAGGGCGCCATGGCGGCGCTTCTTGGGCTCGAATACGACGCCGCTCTCGAGGTTGCCCGCGAGGCGGCTGAAGGAGAGGTCTGCGATGCGGCCAACGACAATGGCGGCGCCCAGGTTGTCGTGTCGGGCCATAAATCCGCCGTCGAGCGGGCGGTGGCGATCGCCCAGACCAGGGGCGCCAAGCGCGCCGTCATGCTGGCCGTGTCCGCCCCCTTCCATTGCGCGCTGATGCAGCCGGCGGCCGATGCCATGCGCGAAGCCCTGGACAGCGTGACGGTGAATGTTCCAGTTGTTCCGGTCGTGGCCAATGTGGAGGCCGCCCCCATCACCGAACCGTCAGCGATCCGCGATGCCCTGGTCCGCCAGGTCACCGGCACCGTGCGCTGGCGCGAGAGCGTGGCATACATGGCCTCGCAGGGGGTGGATTCATTCCATGAGGTCGGCTCCGGCAAGGTGCTGACCGGCCTCGTGAAGCGCATTGCGGCGGGCGCCACGTCCGCCGCCATCGGAAACCCTGACGAT
The DNA here is from genome assembly GCF_056148915.1 of Microvirga sp. jy35. NCBI lineage: Bacteria > Pseudomonadati > Pseudomonadota > Alphaproteobacteria > Hyphomicrobiales > Methylobacteriaceae > Microvirga > Microvirga sp. jy35. The sequence goes on from NZ_JBWBEW010000008.1 coordinate 81,710, forward strand.
GTCGCCGCCTTCAAGGCGTCCCTGAACGGATAAGAGGAGCCTCGCATGTTCGATCTCACCGGCCGCAAGGCACTCGTCACCGGCGCTACGGGCGGCATCGGCGGCTCCATCGCCCGCGCCCTTCATGCCCGGGGCGCGACCGTCACCCTCTCCGGCACCCGCCGCGCCGCCCTGGACGAATTGGCCGCCTCCTTGGGCGAGCGGGTCCATGTGGTCGAGGCCAACCTGTCCGACAAGGACTCGGTCGAGGCTCTCGTCCCGGCCGCCGAGGCCGCCATGGAGGGGCTCGACATCCTGGTCAACAACGCGGGTGTGACCAAGGACAACCTGTTCATGCGCATGAAGGACGAGGAGTGGGACACGGTGATCGCCGTGAACCTCACCGCCTCCTTCCGCCTGTCGCGGGCCGCCGTGAAGAACATGATGCGCCGCCGCTACGGCCGGATCGTCAATATCGGCTCCGTGGTGGGCTCCACGGGAAATCCGGGGCAGGGCAACTATGCCGCCTCCAAGGCGGGGCTGATCGGCATGACCAAGGCGCTCGCCGCCGAGGTCGCCAGCCGCAACATCACGGTCAACTGCGTCGCTCCGGGCTTCATCGAGTCACCCATGACCGACGTGCTCAACGAGAAGCAGCGCGAAGGCATCCTGGGCACGATTCCCATGGGGCGCCTGGGGCAGGGCGAGGAAATCGCTTCATCCGTAGTTTATCTCGCGTCCACTGAGGCCGCCTACGTGACGGGTCAGACCCTTCACGTGAATGGCGGAATGGCCATGTTCTAAAGGAACTTATCGCCGTTTCCGGAATCTGTTTGCAGGTGCCGGCACCCCCTCGCCAGAGGGGATAAGCCTGTGTTAAGCATGATCCCGATCAGGTCAAAGGGGTTGACCGGCGCTTAAAAATGCGGCTTTGCACGGCGCAGGGTAGCCGTTTCAGCGTTGTCAGCTGAGCAGCTGATCTAAAAATTGATTTCTTAATCCGCCCGATTCCTGAGGCGGCAGCCACTGAGGAAAAAACGATGAGTGACGTCGCTGATCGCGTGAAGAAGATTGTTGTCGAGCACCTCGGCGTCGAAGCCGACAAGGTGGTCGAGAACGCGAACTTCATCGACGACCTGGGCGCCGACAGCCTTGATACGGTCGAGCTGGTGATGGCGTTCGAGGAAGAGTTCAACGTCGAGATCCCGGACGATGCGGCTGAGACCATCGTGACGGTCGGCGACGCTGTCCGTTTCCTCGAGAAGAACGCAGCTTAAAAGCCTACGGGGCGTCGGGTGATTCATCCGACGCCCGAATTTTATCAATCGATAGGGCAGGAATTCATGCGCCGGGTAGTTGTTACAGGTCTTGGCATGGTCACTCCGCTGGGCAGCGGGGTCGATGCCACATGGTCTCGCCTCGTCGAGGGGCAGAGCGGCGCCGGCAAGATCACGGATTTTCAGGTCGATGACCTGGCCTGCCAGATCGCCTGCCAGATCCCGCGCGGCGATGGCTCGGACGGCACCTTCAACGCCGACGACTGGATGGAGCCCAAGGAGCAGCGCAAGGTCGATCCCTTCATCGTCTATGGCATGGCCGCCTCCACGATGGCGCTGCGCGACTCCGGCTGGGAGCCAAAGACCTATGAGGAGCAATGCGCGACCGGCGTCCTGCTCGGATCCGGGATCGGCGGAATCGGCGGCATCTACGAGGCCTCCGCCACCCTAATCGAGCGCGGCCCGCGCCGCATCTCCCCCTTCTTCATCCCCGGCCGCCTCATCAACCTCGCCGGCGGCTACGTGTCCATCCAGCACGGCCTGAAAGGCCCCAATCACGCGGTGGTGACGGCCTGCTCCACCGGGTCGCACGCCATCGGCGACGCCGCGCGGCTCATCGCGCTCGGCGATGCGGACGTGATGGTGGCCGGCGGCACGGAATCGCCGATCAACCGCCTGTCCATCGCGGGCTTTGCCGCCTGTCGCGCCCTGTCGACGAATTTCAACGACGACCCGACCCGTGCCTCACGCCCCTACGACAAGGACCGTGACGGCTTCGTCATGGGTGAGGGCGCCGGCGTCGTGGTGCTGGAGGAGTACGAGCACGCCAAGGCGCGCGGCGCCAAGATCTATGCCGAGGTCATCGGTTACGGCCTGTCGGGCGACGCCTACCACATCACCTCGCCGTCAGAGGATGGCGACGGCGCCTATCGCTGCATGGCCGCAGCCCTGAAGCGCGCCGCCATCGACGTGTCCGAGATCGACTATGTCAACGCTCACGGCACCTCGACGCCGCTAGGGGACGAACTGGAGCTGAAGGCGGTCGAGCGGATCATGGGCAATGCCGCAGGCAAGCTCTCCATGTCGTCCACCAAGTCGGCGATCGGCCATCTGCTCGGCGCGGCCGGCGCCGTCGAGGCGATCTTCTCGATCCTGGCCATGCGCGACGGCATCATTCCCCCGACCGTCAATCTCGACAATCCGTCCGTGGAGACGGCCATCGATCTCGTGCCCAAGCAGGCCAAGCGCAAGGAGATCAACGTGGCCCTGTCGAACTCCTTCGGATTCGGCGGCACTAACGCTTCGCTCATTCTTCGTCGCGTATCGTAGCGCGTCGCGCGGAAAAGCCGAGCCCGGTTTTCCGCACGATGCGAGAACTGCGGGAGCCCCTACGGCTTTTCGCCATAATCCCTGCTAGGGTGTCGGCGGACCGGCAGGACCGCCGGCCGATACCAGAAAAGCGGCGTGATGTTCGGACGTAAGAAAAAGATCCTTCTCCCTTCTGTCGACGATTCCGACAACGGATCGTCGCAGCCGCGCCTGGCGCCCCGGTCCCCGAGCGAGGCCATCAAGCCATCGATGGCTCCGCCGCCCCCGCCCAAGCTCCGCCGCCGCCGCAGGGGCATGCTGTCCCTGCTCAGCGGGCTCCTGACCCTCCTCGTGGCCGTATCCATCGCCGGCATCTTCGGCTTCTCCATGGTGCAGCAGGCCGTAACGACGGACGGGCCGCTGCAGAGCGACAAGGTCGTCGTGATCCCCCGCAACACCGGCACGGGCGAGATTGCCCAGATCCTCAAGCAGGAGGGTGTCGTCGATCAGCCCCTGCTGTTCCAGGCCTATGCCTACATGAACCGTCAGCGCGGGCAGCTCAAAGCCGGCGAGTTCCAGTTCAAGGCTGGCACCAGCGTCGAGGAGGCCATCGACACACTGATCCAGGGCCGAGCCATTCTGCACACCGTCACTGTCCCGGAGGGGCTCACCAGCGAGCAGATCCTGGCCCGCCTCTATGAGCACGAGATCCTCACCGGGGATGTCAGCGAGACCCCCCGCGAGGGCTCGCTCCTGCCAGACACCTACAAGTTCGAGCGCGGCACCACGCGCCAGCAGATGATCAACACCATGCAGGCGGCCCAGCGTCAGGCGATCGAGCAGATCTGGCAGCGCCGTTCGCCCGAATTGCCGATCAAGTCGCCGCAGGAGCTCGTGATCCTTGCATCCATCGTGGAGAAGGAGACGGGCCGGGCCGATGAGCGCACGCGGGTCGCCGGCGTCTTCATCAATCGCCTCATGAAGCGCATGAGGCTCCAGTCCGACCCGACCATCGTCTACGGGCTCGTGGGCGGAAAGGGCACCCTGGGGCGCGGGATCCTGCGCAGCGAGATCGAGGCGGCGACGCCCTACAACACCTATGTGGTCGAAGGGCTGCCGCCCGGCCCCATTGCCAATCCGGGACGGGCTGCGCTCGAAGCGGTGGCCAACCCGTCCAGGACCAAGGATCTGTACTTCGTGGCGGACGGCTCCGGCGGCCACGCCTTCGCCGAGACCTACGAGCAGCATCAGCGCAACGTGGCCCGCTGGCGGCAGCTCGAAAAGAGCCGTCCCGCGGCGGCCGGCCCTGCGGATGTGGACCGGGTGCTGCCCGACGGAGAACAGACCAGCGTGCCGCCCGGTGCCGCACCTGCGCTGCGCGGCACCGCGAATGCTCTACCGGCGGCAGGCGGCCGCCCGGGACGCGGCTTCGATGCCAGCGAGGGTACCGACAAGGACCCGCTCAGGAACAAGAGCTTCGACCTGAGCAACCCGAAGAGCGTTCCGGCCCTCCGGCAGCCCTGAGCCGCCGGGGAGATCCCCGATCCTTGCAATCGACTCTTGGATCGGCGCGCATTATGGTCGCGCCGATTTTTCATTCCCTTCGAGGTTTCACGCATGTCCATTGCGAGCATGACCGGCTTCGCCCGTGAGGCTGGAGTCACCGGCGCCTATCAATGGGCCTGGGAACTCAAGACCGTGAACGGCCGCGGGCTCGAGGTGCGGGTTCGGGCGCCGTCGGGCCTCGACGCCATGGGCGAAGAGGCGCGCGGGCAGATCCTCAAGGCGCTCACCCGCGGTCAGGGCCAGCTGAATCTCTCCCTGAGCAAAGCGTCCTCCGCTCCGAAGCTGCGCGTCAATCAGGACGTTCTGCAGTCGCTCCTCTCCGCCCTCGGCATCCTGTCTCTTCCCGAGAACGTAAAGCCGGCCTCTCTCGATGGTCTTCTCGCCGTGCGCGGTGTGGTGGAACTCGACGACGATGCAGCCGATCCCGGGCAGGATGAGGAGCTCGTGACGGCTTTGAGATCCGGTATCGGTGCCCTGATCGAGGCACTCAAGGCAGCCCGGCTGAAAGAAGGGCAGGCGCTCTCCACCGTCCTGGGGCAGCAACTGGATCTGATCGCGCGGCTCGTCGATGAGGCCGAGGCAGCGCCCGCCCGCCGGCCGGAGGCAATCCGCTCCCGGCTGGAGGCGCAGATCGCAGAGCTGTTCGAGGGCAAACATGGCCTCGACCCGGCGCGCCTCCATCAGGAGGCGGTGCTGATCGCGGCCCGGGCGGATATCCGCGAGGAGCTCGATCGCCTGCGCGCCCATGTGGATGCAGCACGGGGCCTGCTTCACGAGGGCGGTCCGGTCGGCCGGCGTCTCGACTTCCTGGCTCAGGAATTCGGGCGCGAGGCGAATACCCTGTGCGCGAAAGCCAATGATGTCTCCCTGTCGCGGATCGGCCTTGAATTGAAGGCCGTGATCGAGCAATTCCGCGAACAGGTTCAGAACGTGGAGTGATGCGGTGAGCCAAGATCCCAAATCTCCGGTCGACCGTCGCGGCCTTATCCTCATCCTGTCGTCACCGTCCGGGGCCGGCAAAACCACGCTCACCCGCAGCCTCGTGGAAGAGCGGGCCGGTGTCCTCTCGGTCTCCGTCACCACACGTCCCAAGCGCCCGTCCGAGATTGAGGGGAAGCACTACCACTTCATCGACGTGGAAGAGTTCAAGGCGATGCGCGATCGCGATGAACTCCTGGAATGGGCCGAGGTGCACGGCAATTTCTACGGCACGCCGCGCAAGCCCGTGGAGAGGACGCTGGCTGCCGGCCAGGACATGGTCTTCGACATCGACTACCAGGGCACCCGCCAGGTGCGGCAGAAGCTGCCCGACGACGTGGTGACCGTGTTCGTCCTGCCTCCGAGCTTCAGGGAGCTCAAGGCGCGCCTCGAGCGCCGGGCGGAAGATGCGCCCGAGGTCATCGCCAAGCGCCTCGCCAATGCGCGCATCGAGATGGAGCGCTGGGTCGAGTACGACTACGTGATCGTCAACGAGGATCTCGGCAAGTCTTTCGAGAGCCTGAAGGCCATCCAAGCCGCCGAGCGCCTCAAGCGCGAACGTCTCGTCGGCCTCTCGGACTTCGTCGAGGGACTGCTGGCTGAGAAGATCGATTAGGTCGTTTCAAGATTACTCAGAGGCGCTGAGGCGTGGATTGCAATGCCGCGTCCGGCAAAGAACCTGCCGAAAATCTTTATGGGAAGCGTAACATCGGCTTGCGTGTCAGGTGTGTGGCCTGAGGGGTTATGAAAAGTGACACCAGCCTCGGATGCAGCAAGGACAAGAACAAGGTGCCCTCCCTTGGCAGGCGGCTCCTGGTCCGGCCACCGGATGGAAGGGTGCACCGACGCCATGAAGTAGGTGGACGTCCCAAGAGTTTTTGGGAGATCGCCGGCCGTGATCCCCGCAACAATCTCTGCCCTGATTCCGAACTCGTGGCGGATGAACTCGATGAAAGGCGCATAGATCAATCCTTTGATCTCGCCCGCTTCACTGACCGTATAACCACCGTATTCCGTACAGCGACGGGCTAGCTCCATTGTCGGAACGATGCGCCCTGTCTGAGCGGCGAGCACCATCTTGAGACAGGCCATTCCGCATATATTGTTGGCCCAGGTGACATATTCCTCAAGGCTTCGTGCACCTGACAACGGCCAATTGGGATCCCGTGCCAATGCAATGCCCGCTCCTTCGGCCAGGACAGCGGAAGTCATGGCGGGCGTTTCCCATTGACTGAAGAATGGAACTGCTTCGGTGCCGGTGCTCAAAGGAGAGCCAGCTGGTTTCGGCGCTCGTGGCGGGCGATGGCGTGCCCGAGCAGCACCTCCATCAGCTCGCTCTGCGGCAGGCCGCCTGCCTCCCAAAGCTTCGGGTACATGCTGATCGCCGTAAAGCCCGGCAGGGTGTTCACCTCGTTGACGAACAGGCTGTCCTCGTTTGTCGGATCAACGAAGAAGTCGACGCGGGCCAGCCCTTCGCAGCCGAGAACCTTGAAGGTTTCGACCGCAAGCTCCTGAATGCGCTGTGCCCGACCGGCAGGGAGTTCGGCCGGAATGCGCAGGAGGGCGCCGTCCGCGTCGATATACTTGGCGTCATAGCTGTAGAAGCCGTGGCTGCCGGCGGGCACGATCTCGCCGAGCGGGGAAGCCTTGACCTCGCCCGCGGCGTTCTCCAGCACGGAGCATTCGATCTCCCGCGCTCCCGTGACGCTGCGCTCCACCAGCACCTTGCCATCATAGCGGAAGGCGCGCTCGCAGGCTTTGTCGAATTCGTCCGGCGATGTGGCGCGGGACACCCCCACCGAGGAGCCCATATTGGCGGGCTTGATGAAGAGATCACTCGTGCCGAGCGCGTCCACTGCTGCTTGGTAGCTGACGCGGGTGCGGGGCGTCAGTGTCAGGAAGGGAACAACAGGCAGCCCGCTGTCGCGCAGGAGACGCTTGGCCACGTCCTTGTCCATGCCGGCGGCCGAACCCGTCACCCCTGAGCCCACATAAGGAATATTGGCAAGTTCGAGGAGGCCCTGGACCGTTCCGTCCTCGCCGTTAGGCCCGTGGAGGACGGGCACGACCGCGTCGAGGCGAAGCGTGGCGGGGGCTGAGGCGCCATTGAGCACGAGCATCTCGCCCGCCCCGCCGGGCAGCAGGGCGACCTGGGGCGCGCCCTCGGGGATCTCCAGGGATGTCGCACCCCGCCCACCGCCATTGCCGCTGTCGCAAAGCAGCCAGCGCCCGTCCCGGCCGATGCCGATGAGGACGATGTCGTAGCGGTCCGGATCAAGGGCGCGCAGCACATTAGCTGCAGACATTTGCGAGACTTCATGCTCCGCAGAGCGCCCCCCGAACAGAAGCCCGATCCTCTTGCGCGGCTGCGACATGCCCGCTTCCTCCTCTCGCGGCTGTATGAGGCCGCTCCCTTAAGCTGATCATGGGAGACACGGCGTTAAGGTCCCATGAAAGGCCCGGCCCGCTCCCGTCGAGCGCTGCATATAGGCGGTATCGGGAGCGGGGCGAGCGTTGGACCCACTTTAAGCCCGCGAGCCGCGCATGGCGTCCAAGGCATTGGCCAGCGCCACATAGCCCTCGACCGGGATGTTCTCTGCCCGGATCGTCTCCTCAAGCCCGGCCGCCTGGATGATCTCGCCCGGATCCGGCGCGATGGATTTCAGGCTCTGGCGCAGCATCTTGCGGCGCTGCCCGAAGGCCGCGCGCGTCACCGCCTCCAGCGCTTCGAGGCGGCAGGGCAGAGGGTTCGCCCGTGGGGTGAGGTGTATGACGCTCGAGGTGATCTTCGGCGGCGGCACGAAGGCGGAAGGCGGCACGTCGAAGAGGATGCGCGATTCCGAGCGCCAGCCGCAGAGGACGCCCAGGCGGCCATAGTTCTTAGGGTCGCCCGCGTCGGCAACGATGCGCTCGGCCACCTCACGCTGGAACATGAGGGTGAGCGAGGCCCACCAGGGCGGCCAAGCGTCGACGGTGAGCCATCCGGTGAGCAGGGCCGTGCCGACATTGTAGGGCAGGTTGGCGATGATCCGGACAAGGCCATCGCCGGCCATGGGGCGCGGATCGAATTCCAGGGCATCGGCCTCAACTACGTCCAGTCGCCCCGGATAGCGCTGGGCGATCTCGGCGAGCGCCGGCAGGCAGCGGGTGTCGCGCTCGATGGCGATGACTCTTTTGGCGCCGGCTGCGAGGATCGCCCGGGTCAGGCCGCCGGGACCGGGCCCGACTTCGATGATCGTGGCGTCTTCCAGCGGCCCGGCGGAGCGGGCAATGCGGCTGGTGAGATTGAGGTCGAACAGGAAGTTTTGGCCGAGGGACTTCTTGGCCATCAGGCCATGGGTCCGAACCACCTCGCGCAATGGAGGAAGGTCGTCGATCCGGCTCATGAAGCCCCCAGACGGGCGGCGAGCTTGATGGCGGCGATGAGACTGTCGGGCCTTGCAATGCCCTTGCCTGCGATATCGAAGGCGGTGCCGTGGTCCGGGGAGGTGCGCACGAAGGGAAGCCCGAGTGTCACGTTCACCGCCTCGTCAAATGCGATTGTCTTGATGGGTATCAGGGCTTGGTCGTGGTACATGGCCAGCGCCGCATCATAGCGACTGCGGGCGCGAGCATGGAACATGGTGTCAGCGGGCAGGGGACCCGCTGCCTCGATCCCCTCGGCGCGCAGGATGTCCATAGCCGGGGCGATGATGCTCCCGTCCTCCATTCCCATCGCGCCGTTCTCGCCCGCGTGAGGGTTGAGGCCCGCGAGCGCCAGCCTCGGATTTGCGATGCCGAAGCGCTCCCGCAATTCCCTGGCCACGATCCGGCCGGTCAGCACGATCAGTTCCGTGGTGAGGGCGGACGGCACGTCCGAGAGGGGGATGTGCACGGTCACGGGCACCACCGCCAGGTGCTCGCTCCAGAGCATCATCACGGGATGGTAGGTCTCACCCCTGCCTTCGGATGCGAGGGCAGCGAGAAACTCCGTATGGCCCGGATGCCGGAAACCCGCCTCATAGAGCACGTGCTTGGCGATGGGATTGGTGATGAGGGCCGAAGCTGATCCTTTCTGGACAAGCCGCACGGCCATCTGGATGGATTCGACCACCGACGCCGCAGCCTTCGCATCGGGCTGCCCCGGTTGGGCCGAGACCGAAACCTTCAAGGGAAGAACGGGAAGGGCTTTTGGGAAAGCGGCCGGGATCTGTACCGCCTCGACAGTCAGGATCGGAACGTCCCAGCCCTGGTTCTGCGCGACACGCTCAAGGAATGTGGGGTCGCTCAGCACCGCGAAGGGGGGCAGGTCCTGTTCGTTCCGCAGCAGCCAGGCCCTCAGGGCTAGTTCCGGCCCGATCCCGGCAGGGTCACCCTGCGTCAGCAGGAGTGAGGGCTGGTTCAAAGCCGACACCCGTGTCTACCGTCACTCATCGTCGGAACCGCTAAGTCTCTGAGTATAGCCCACCTCGCCAAGGGAGCGGAACTCGAGACTGAACGCGACCGTGTGGTTCTGCTCCTTCTCGCCCGACGTCAGGGTGACATCGCGCGGGGTGATGCTGTAGCTCAACGAGAAGGTCGTGCACTCGTCCATGTAGCCCAACCCCAGGGACAGGCCGGCGACATAAGCGACGTTCTCACGTTGGGAGATCGCTGCTCCTGGAGCGGCAATCGTAATACCACCCGTTTGGCGGGCCACCAGGTAGCGGTCGAGATCGAGCAGGAGCGAGCCCGAGACGTACCAATTCGGCGTCAGGTCCCAGCGGGCAGAGGCCAGCAGGCCCTCGCGGCGGGTCGGGAAGCCGATGGCGGGCTGAGCCTCGTAACGGGCATAGGTCAGCGAGGTCGAGACCGGCAGATAGGGATTGAAGTTCGCCCGAATGCCGGCTTCGAACCGGTTCAGGCTGAAATCTTCCTGATCGAAGCGTCCGCGCGACACGAAAGCAAAGTTGGCATTCGGCGAAATCTGAAAGCGGCCGACATAGTCGGAAGCCCGGGATTCGAGGCCTGAATCCAAGCCCACATTGGCCAGGTCGCCTTGCCGGAACGAGTTGCGTCCCGCGATCTGGTAGGACTGGCCGAACAGCACGTTGGCATAGAAGTCGTCCGCCCCGGTGACGGTGTATTGCAGGCCGACATTGGCGCGCACGCCGCCCTCGACGCGGTCGTAGCCGGAGAACTTGTCCCAATCGAAGAGCGACGTGTCGTCGAACACGAGGCTCTGGGCATCCTCGTTGGGAAGGGTGCCGATCCGGGTCTCGTTCGGGCGGGCGACAATCTGTGCGATCGGCTCCAGGATCTGCTGGCCCGAGGTGCCGAGGCTGGCGATGAAGGGATAGCGGTATTCGAGACCGATCGCCGGTGTGGCGCGGAAGAGATAATCGTCATCCGCATCGATGAAGTTGGCAAGCTGCGGGTTCTGGTAGCCGTAGAAGTCGGGGGCAATCCAGAAATTGTCAGCCCGCAGATAGGCGAACGGTGTCCAGACCTGACCGATCGGGTCGATGAACTCGCGCCGCCAGGACGCCGTGACAGAAGCTCGGGACGTCGAGCCACTGATGCCGCGTACGAGGCACGATCTCGGGTCGAATTCGATGCAGGTCCGGGCAATACCGAAGTAAGCAGTATTCTGTCTGGTAAGCGGGTCGAACTGGGCGGCCTCGCGGGAGAGGCTGGTGACGTTCACGTCGAGCGCGAACTCGCCGCCGATGGTCGGAGGCGTGAAGCGCTTGTTGTAGTCGACCACCGGAGCGACGATCGGCTGCTGCTTCTGCCAGTCATAGGTGGAGAGGGTCTGGAAGTAGTAGCCCCGCGCATCAAAGAACGAGCGATCTCCCTGGCCCTGGAGGTAGACGGTCGAGATCGATTCCTTGACGTAATACGAACTCAGGCTTTCGCTACGGATGCGATAATTCGTTAGGAACCACTTGTCGGACACAAGGGCGATGTCCCAGCCCCAACGCCAGTTCTGGTTGATGAAGAATTCGCCCGATGACTCCAGGGAGCCACGGAAATCGCGATCTCCTGCTCCGAGCGGGGAGGGGAGAAAGGCCTCCGGATCCAACTGGTTGATCCCGGCCGCGCGGATGTTGTAGGTGCCGGTATCCAGGCGATGGCGCCACTCGACCTGCCCGAGAAGGCCCTGTCGGCTCAGGATGGTCGGGCTGATCGTCAGGTCGTAGTTGGGAGCGATGGCCCAGAAGAACGGGATCGAGCCGCCGTAGCCCAGGGTGTTCGAGAAGACGTATCGGGGCGCCAGGAAGCCCGTCTTGCGCTTGACGGTCGGGTCCGGCGTCCAGAAATAGGGCAGGTAGGCGACCGGGATGCCGAGAAGCTCAAGGGTAGCATCCTCGTAGTAGATCGTCCGCTCGCTGTTGTTGTGAATGATCTTCGCCGCCTTCACCTGCCAGAGCGGTGGGCGTTCCGGGTTGTCCTTGCAGGGTTCGCAGGCGGTGTAGGTGCCGCGCTCGAAAACCGTGGTCTCGCCCTCGGCGCGTTCGGCCCGCGGGGCGGAGAAGCGGGTCGTGAGAGGCCGGCCCTGTTCCACTGTGGTCTGAACCACCCTCAAGGAATCGATGAAGCCGTTCTTGAAGTCGTCGGTAAGCTCAAACCGGTCACCTGTTGCAACGGTGCCGTTGGCATCGGTCAGGCGCGCATTGCCCTCGGCAAAGACGCGGCCGGTGTTCCGGTCGTAGGTGACCCGGTCGGCCTGGAGCGTCCGACCCTGGTAGTTCATCTGCACGTCGCCGGAGGCCGCAATGGTGTTCCGGTCGTTGTCGTAGACGATTTCCTTAGCGTCAACGAGGAGGCGATCCTCCCCGGATCCCGACTGGGCGCGGGCGCTGATGGCCTCGTTGAGGGTGGCTTGGGCAAGCGCAGGCATTGACCCAGCGGCATAAATCAGTGCCGCTGCGACCGCAGACGTTGCGATCGTTGTCTTGAGCCGCCGCATCCCTACTCCTTCGCAATACTTCTTCTCGAGAACGGTCAGCCGTCCTCTTGGTACAATAAGGCCAAGGTCCCTAAGAGACTGCCTACTACAGCAGGGAACCAAGCCGCAACCAGGGAACTGATGATTCCGGAGGCTCCAAGCTCCGCCATAAGCTCAGTGGCGACATAAAGCATGAACCCGGCTGCGACGCCACCCAGAACCATCATGGCTACACCGCCAAATCGAAAGAATCTTAACGAGACGGATGCGGCTACGAAGACCATGGCGATGAACAGCAGGGGGCGGGCCAGAAGCTGGTCGTAATGGAGGCGGTACGTGGTGGCGTTGATGTCCGCCTGTTCCATCCGGTTGATCGTGTCCTTGAGGTCCCAGAAGGGAACTGCATCGGGATCGATGAAGCTCTGTCGAACCTGCGAGGGCTGCAGGCTCGAGGCGATCAGGTACCGATCATGGGATTGGGGCTCCTCGGTGGCGGACAGAACCCTGGCTTCCTTCAGTTCCCAGAAGCCCTCGTGCAGGTTCGCTTCACGGGACTCGACCCTGTGGCTGAAGACGCCATCGTGGTCGAAGGCATAAACCGTGACGTCATAAAGGGTCGCCGCGTTCGTCGCCGAGCCGTTCGCACGGAAGATGGCCTGGCCGTCCAGGCTCCGCTGACGAAGCCAGATCGGCTTGTCCCGGGTTTGGACGTTCCGGGAAAAGATGCTCGTTTCCAGTGCGGAGGCCTGCTGCTTCAGGATGGCGGAGAGCGGGTTGTAGACGGTGACGGAGAGCACGCCGATCAGCACCGCGATCAGGAGCCCCGGCTGAAGGAACTGCCAGGCGGAGATCCCGGCCGCACGCGCCACCACAAGTTCGAGTTTGCGGCTGAGCTGCAGGAGAGCCGCCATGCTGCCGAACAGCACGGCGAAGGGCATTACCTGCTCGGCGATGGCCGGGGTGCGGAACAGGGCCAGTTGCGCGATGGCTCCTGTGGTCGCGCCTGGGGCGTCACCGGCCCGGCGCATGAGTTCCACGAAGTCCAGGGTATAGACGAGGGTGAAGACTGTCGCGAAGACCAGGAATATAGTCTTGATGAACTGCCGCGAAAAATAGAAGCCAAGTGTCCGACCGATCAGCATGGTCAGACTTTCTGGATCACGGGAGACCGTGCCGGGATTGGATTTCTGAACAGCTTCGAAAGCTTGGCTTGGGCTGACCACATGGCCGGTCCCTTCAGGACCAGCAGCAGGCTGATCAGGATGCTTATCAGGGGCACAGCATAGATTGCAGCGATCGCGACCGGTGTTCGAGCAACGCCACTCGAAGCGGCAAAGCCAAGAATCCGCATCAGCACGATCGCCACCACCGCGCTGGCGATCGCCATGCCACGGCCCTGGCGGGTCGTGCGGGCTTCGCCGAGAGCCGCGAAGGCGATCATCATCATGGCGAGCGGGTAGAGCCAGGAGGACAGGCGCTCGTGCAGCTCGGCCCGGAAGCGCCCCGACTGCTCCTGGTAGATGGGTTCGCTCTTGTCCGGAAACAGGAGCTGGGTGGTGCTTCGCTCGCGCGGCTTGTAGACCACTTCGCCGCCTTCCTTGTTGAAGGCCGACAGATCGACCGCATAGCGCTCGAATGCGACGATGGATGAATCGCGGCTGTTCGGCTCCTTGCGCTGAACGCTGCCCTTTTGAAGAACGAGATAGGCCGTTCCGTTCTGCTCGACGGTCTGTCCGCGCTCGGCCAGATAGACAATGGGTTTGTCCTTCTCCCGGAGGTCCTCCATGAAGATCCCGAGCAGGGAATCGCCCTGCCGCTCCCGGTAATGGAAGGTGATGCCGTTATCCAGGCTGATGAACTGACCCTCCTTGGCCATGGTGCCGACGAAGTCGGCCCGGATCTTGGTGAAGAGCTGCCGCATCTCCTGAAAGCTCGCGGGCATGATGTGGATGGAGATGATCCCTACGGCCAGGCAGACGAAGGCCGCCAGCGCCAGGAAGGGCCGCAGCAGCCGCCCTGGGGGCATGCCTCCGGCGCTCATGACGATCAGTTCGGAATCCCCGTTCAGCTTGTTCAGGGTGTAGATGGTGGCCAGGAAAAGGGCCACGGGGGCAATGACGCTGATCAGGGCCGGCAGCGAGAGCCCGGTCACGGTCAGGAAGATCAGGAGGGTCTGGCCCTTGCCGGTTAGCAGGTCGAGCTCGCGCAGAGCCTGGGTGATCCAGATGACCCCTGTCAGGGCAACCAGGCAAGCGGCGAAGGCGCTGAATGTGATCTTCAGGATGTAGCGTTCGATAAGTGTCATTAGGCCCTTCGCCCCCGGGCGGTCGCGCCCTGGGTATCGTGTCACAGGATCCCAGGCAAGACGGCCGTTCTCAACATCCTGAGATTGTGCCGATTTCACGGCAGCTTCCCCGTGCCCCTTCACGACATATGATATATGTCTCAACCGTCCGCATCGCGCGTCAGCGCCGCAGCCGGCTTCAAGACGGGGCAATGCACCAGAACAAAGAGGATTTCATGGCCGACAGCTTCAAGATCGACTTCCAGGCCCACGGCAAGGTCGAATCCGGCGATCTCATCGTCTTCGTCGGGGAGAACCTCAAGCCCAGCGCCGTTGTGGCCAAGCAGCTCGGACCGAAAGCCGTCGATCTGATCGCCAAGGCTGCGGCCGCGGAGAGCTTCAAGGGCAAGGCGAAGTCTGCCATGTCGATCGTGGTTCCCGCGGGTCTTTCCGTCGACCGGCTGATCGTGATCGGCACCGGGGGCGAAAAGGACCGGGCGAGCATGGACTTCGTCCAGCTGGGCGGCCTGCTCGCCGGCAAGGTGAACGGCAAGCTCGCGACGGCTGTGCTGGATCTGCCCGAGATCCAGGTCACGCCGGAGGCTGTGGCCGATATCGCGCTCGGCGTTGGTCTTCGCCGCTACAGCTTCGACCGCTACAAGACCAAGAAGAACGACGAGGACGACAGGAGCGGTGGACGCTTGGTCCTCAGCGTGGCGGATCCTGCGGCGGTCAAGAAAGCCTACAAGGCCCGCGAGGGTGTCCAGCAGGGCGTGATCATCGCCCGCGATCTCGTGAACGAGCCCCCGAATGTGCTCGGGCCGCAGGAATTCGCCGCCCGCGCCCAGGCTTTGACCAAGCTTGGCGTCGAGGTCGAGATTCTGGACGACAAGGCCATGAGGAAGCTCGGCATGGGGGCGCTGCTGGGCGTAGCCCAGGGTTCTGTGCGCGGCGGGCGGGTGGCCATCATGCGCTGGAACGGCGGCAAGGCGAACGACAAGCCCATCGCTTTCGTCGGCAAGGGCGTGGTGTTCGATACCGGCGGCATCTCGATCAAGCCCGGTGCCGGCATGGAGGACATGAAGGGCGACATGGCAGGCGCCGCCTGCGTGGTCGGCCTCATGCATGCCCTGGCGAGCCGCAAGGCCAAGGCTAACGTGGTCGGCGCCATAGGGCTCGTGGAGAACATGCCCGACGGCAACGCCCAGCGGCCCGGGGACATCGTCACCACCATGTCGGGTCAGACCATCGAGATCATCAACACGGATGCCGAGGGCCGCCTCGTGCTGGCCGACGTGCTCTGGTACGTGCAGAACCGCTTCAAGCCCAAGTTCATGATCGATCTGGCGACTCTCACGGGTGCGATCATGGTGGCGCTGGCCCAGGAATACGCCGGCCTGTTCTCGAACAACGACGAGCTCGCCGAGCGCCTGACCGTTGCCGGCAAGGCCACGGGCGAGCGGGTCTGGCGCATGCCGCTGGGACCCGAGTTCGACAAGATGATCGAGTCCAAATTCGCCGACATGAAGAATTCGACTGGCCGCTTCGGCGGGTCGAGCACGGCGGCAGCCCTGCTCCAGCGCTTCGTCAACGACGTGCCCTGGGCCCATCTCGACATCGCCGGCACGGCCATGGGTTCGCCGGCAACCGAAATCAACCGGGGCTGGAGCTCCGGCTGGGGCGTGCGCCTCCTCGACCGCCTCGTGCGCGATCATTACGAGGCGTGAGCCTCCGAAGCGTCATCCCGGGGCTGCCGAGCAGAACCCGGGATCGCTTGACGAGAATGACGCTTGATCCTGACGGCGATCCCGGATCTTCGCTCCGTCCGGGATGACGGGAGTATTATGACCGAAGTCCTTTTCTACCATCTCCAGCACCAGCCTCTCGAGGCCGTGCTGCCCACGCTCCTGCAGAAGACGCTCGAGCGGGGATGGCGCGCGGTGGTGCAGGTGACGACCGAGGAGCGCCTGTCCGCCCTCGACGATCACCTGTGGACTTTCACTGACGAGAGCTTTCTGCCGCACGGTACCGACAGGGAAGCCCACGCGGGGGATCAGCCGATTCTCATCACCCTGTCGGGCGCCAATCCCAATGGCGCCTCCATCCGCTTCCTGGTCGAGGGCGCCGACCTGCCGGAGGACATGGCCGCCTACCAGCGCCTGGCGATCCTGTTCGACGGCAACGACATCCAGGCGCTCGCCTTCGCCCGCGACCAATGGCGGGCGGTGAAGGAGGGCGGCCACGACGCAACCTACTGGCAGCAGGACGAGAGCGGCCGCTGGCAGCGGAAGGCGTGAGTTTTCAAAGAGCAATCCTGAAGCCCTTATCCTGAGGAGGTCGCGCATCGACCGTTTCGAAGGAGGATCCAGTGCTCTCTGGAGGCTCCTTCGAGACGCAGACTACGTCTGCTCTTCAGGATGAGGGTTGAGACTGATCTGCAAGCTGGGAACACGAACTCTTCATCGCCGCGGCGCTTGCCAGCGGGACAAGGGTCTCCAGTTTCAGGACGTCCAAAGGATGTTCCGATGATCCCTAAGCTGCGCCTTCCTCTTTATACCGCTCTGTTCCTGTCGCTTGTTCTGCCCCTCGGAGTCGGAGCCCAGGAACAGCAGCCGCAAGGGCAACAGCAGGAGCAGCGCAGGCCCCGGCCAGAAGCCAGGGATACGCAGGCGCTGCCGCCGGAATCGGTCACGCGGCACACGCTTCAACTCCCCGGCCGGACCCTGTCCTTTACCGCAGCGGCCGGGCATCTGACGCTGGCCGATCCGCAGGGCGCGCCGCAGGCGGAGATCGGGTTCGTGGCGTACACGCGCGACGATTCGGACCCGGCGACCCGGCCGGTGACTTTCGTGGTGAATGGCGGCCCCGGCGCGTCCTCGGCCTATCTGCATCTCCTCGCTGTCGGACCATGGCTCCTGCCTCTCGACGGCGCGACGATCAGCCCGTCGGCCCCTCCGGCGCTCCTGCCCAACGCCGAGACCTGGCTCGATTTCACCGATCTCGTCTTCATCGATCCGCCTGGCACCGGCTACAGCCGCGTGGTCGGCGGCGACCCGGTGCGGGAGAGGTTCTACTCCGTTCAGGGAGACATCGACGGGTTGGCCGCCTTCGTGATGCGCTGGCTCAAGGAGAAGAACCGGCTCATGTCGCCGAAATTCTTTACCGGCGAGAGCTATGGCGGCTTCCGCGGGCCGCTTCTAGCCCAGAAGCTCCAGAGCGATCAGGGCATCGGTTTTAGCGGGCTGGTTCTCGTCTCGCCCGTGTTCGACTTCGACTGGCTCGATCAGGGCGCCGGCGCACCTTGGACGAGTGCGGCGATCCTGCCCTCGCTTGCGGCGGCGAACCTGTCACGGAAAGGCCCGGTGTCACGCGAAGCGCTGAGGGAGGCTGAGGCTTATGCGTCCGGTGACTACCTCGTCGACCTGATGCGCGGGCTCCAGGACAAGGAGGCGGTCGAGCGCGTCAGCCGCCGCGTCGCCGAACTGAGCGGGCTCAGCCCCGAGGTCTCGCGCCGCCTTGCTGGTCGCATCGACATGCGGGCTGCCCAAAGAGAGTTGCGGCGCGGCTCATCCGAGATCGTCAGCGCCTATGACACCAACGTGGCCATCGCCGATCCGAACCCGAACGCCCAGGTGTCCCGATTCGAGGATCCGGTCCTCGACGGCATGACGGCGCCCCTGTCGAGTGCGATCATTCATCATCTGACCCATACCCTGAACTACAAGACGGAGGGGCGCTACAGCCTGCTCAACGGATCCGTCAACGGCGCATGGCGCTGGGGCGGCGGGCGCAACGGCCCGGAAAACCTTGAGGAATTGCGGCAGGCTCTTTCGCTCGACGGCAAGCTGCGCGTGCTCGTCACTCATGGGTTCACGGACCTGGTCACCCCATACTTCGCGTCCCAGCTGCTGCTGAACCAGCTGCCAGACCTCGGCCCCCGAAAGCGCGTGGAGCTGACGGTTTACGAAGGCGGCCACATGTTCTATTCGCGGCAGGCGTCACGGCAGGCCTTCAAGGCCGATGTGCAGCGGCTCTTCGACGAGGCCCTGCAGGCGAGGGCTGCCAACGATAACAGGGATTGATGGGAATGCGCGTGAAAGTTCTGTCCAGCATGGTTCTCATGGCGCTGGTTCTCGCCGCGTGCAACAGCACGCGCAGTGCGCCGCCGTCTGCGGCGGCCATGACCACCGCGCCTGGGCCTTCCGCTGCGTTAGGTCCAGTGATCGATGGTCCCGTCCTCGGTCCGGACGGCCGCTGCACCGGTACGCCTGCGGGAACGGCTGCAGCCATAGAGCCCGGCATCACCGAGTGCGATCTCGTGCGCCTGAAGGGCAAGCCCGCCACCGACGTGCTGGTTGGCGAGAGCGGAAAGGGCCAGCGCGAGGTGCAGGTGCTCTATTCCGAGCCCGGCGGGCGTGAGCTGTACTTCTTCGTGAACAACAGGCTGGATCGGGTGGTGAAGCCTTGAGCTCCATTGGCTCGTTCTGAGTCTTTCCGGCATCGAGATCTTCAAGCCCGCAAACCAAAATGGCCGCAGCAAGTGCGGCCATTCTCCTGAGAGCGGAACGTGGTCTCAGATGATGTAGAGATAGCTCATGTCCGATGCGAGGCCGGCATTCTTGAGCACCACGCCCGTTTCGAACACGCCGTCCGCATTGAGATCCGACACGAGGAAGCCTCTGTCGATGTCGGGATTGAACAGGAACACGTGCCTGACGTTCGTGTCGCCGTACACGAAGTCGGCGTCCGAAGCGGCCGTCGCGATGGAGCGGGCGTCCGTGTTGATCTCACGGTAGTTGCTCCTGGTCCCCTTGATTGTCATGTCGATAAAATCGAAGGACCTGTTCCAGTCGGTGATCGTGTCGGCTGTGCTCGTCGACAGGCCGGAATCGCCTCTCTTGAAGACGAATTCATCCTCTCCCGTTCCGCCGATCAGCGTGTCGCGCCCTGTCCCGCCGGACAGAAGATCGTCGCCCGTGCCGCCGGAGAGGTAGTCGAGGCCTGAACCGCCATACAGGTCGTCGAAGTCTGCGCCGCCAAAAAGGTCGTCATGGCCGGCGCCGCCGATCAGGTAGTCGTCCCCAAAGCCGCCATAGATCATATCGTGGCCCCAGTCGCCATAGATGTCGTCGTGCCCATACCAGCCGTCGATCCGATCGTCGCCGCTATAGCCGTAGATGATATCCGAGGTGTCGAAACCATCGATATCGTCGTTGAAATCATCCCCGTAGATGGTCGGCATCATTGTCTCCGCAGTCTTCTGTTGCCGGGCTGCTGTCATTGCGAGACCCGTCGAAGGTGTCAGGCCCGAGTTGTGCCATAGGACAGTTAACCCCTCGTGACGGCATCATCGGACAGGATGGCTGAATGACGGCAAGTGGGCCCGTTCATCGGGCGTATAACTGGCGGCGCGGTCGCGACCTGAGATCATGATTAACCAAGGATGAAACTATGATTTCAGGGTGAGGGGCAGGGGAAGGCCTGTGGCCGCGCAAGCCAGCAAGGGCAGCTCAAGTCAGGCAGCTTGCTCAAACACTCCAGCCCATCGGCTGGATACGGAGGGATCATGGCCTGTCGTGACTCATCGCACGCTTGAGAGACGGGTGGGGAAGCTCCCATCCAATGGCGCGGAGGGGAGCGCGCAAACCTTGCGCGCCCGCGTCTTTGATGTCTCGGCCAGGAACCGGCCAGCCGCTCCGTGGATCAGTAAACCTCGTAGGAGCGGTAAGGACGATCATATCCTTCGTCATAGTCCCGACGGCTGCGATCGTACTCACGGAAGGATCTGCGATAACCGTCGTCATATTGTCTGGAGCCCTCATCGTACCGTCTCGGACCCCGGTCGTATCCGCGGGCGATATAGGCGCAGCGCTTCACCACGCCAGGAGCGGGATCGCCGAATGCCCTGTTGGAACAGGGGATGCCGCCCTCCCTGACGAACACCTCGACGCTCCGGCCGGGAATGCCGTAGATCACGCGGGTCGGATAGGGAACGCGGCAGAAGCCATGCTCCCTCGCGCATGGCACCAACCCTTGCGCCTGCGCTTCCGATGATATGCCGAGCATGGTGCCGCTGAAGAGCACTGCCGTTGCCAAAACTGCACGAAGCATGGTCCGTTCTCCATCTAGGTGTACCGATGTACACCTCTCAGGATGAATGCAGCAGTAACGCCGAGTGTTCGCAGACCGGGGACGGCATCACTGCCACACGCTCGGGAGCGGCGCCAAGGGGTCATCGTCATTGGCGCTTGCCACAGGCCGCGGCTTGATCATGACCATCGGAAAGACTGCGTGGGAGAACAGTTTCGCGGTGCAATAGGACAGGACCTGGACCATCAAAACCTCCATCGAGGACAGCCGGAAGCTACCTCCGGAGGGAAGCACCCGATGTGCTCTCCCGCACTCTGCTTACGAAGCGGCCTGACGCGTCAGTTCGGCAGCATGCCTCCAATGCAGACGAAGCCTCCACCTGGATTGAGGGTGGGTCGTGTTGTCGTTCACGGCCGACGCCGATGAGGTCGTCAGCTGCGCCATCGGCAGGAGGCCCTTGGCGAAGGCCCTGTCCGTGCAGGCCGAAATTAGGATTCTCATGGTCAGCCTCCCCAAAAGGCTATGATCAACTTACGACTTCGCGTCGATTCGGGGTGTGCTCGGAGGAGGTAGCTCGGCTGCTCTGGGGGAGTAGGTGCGGGCAGGTGTCTGCCCATCCTAGGCACCCGCCTCCTCGATCTCACTGCTCAGCGCCAGCCACTCCTCCTCGACCGTCTCCAGGGTGGACGCGGCCTCGGCCCGCATCCTGGACAGCTCGGACGCCTTTGCCGGATCCTTCTGAAAGGCAGTGCCATCGGCCAGGGCCGCATCGACCTTGCGGATGACCTCGGCGAGTTTCGCCATCCGGCTCTCGAGCGCCTCGAGCTTCTTGCGCAAGGGGGCTAGGGCCGCCCGGCGCTCTGCCGCAGCACGACGCTCGTCAGTCTTGGAGGCGGTGGGGGCCTGGGGCCTGTCGGAGCGCTTCTGCGGATCGAGCTCTCCCGAGAGGACGAGCTGGCGGTAATCGTCCATGTCTCCGTCGAAGGGCTTCACGCCGCCGTTGCCGACGATCCAGAGGCGGTCGGCGCAGGCCTCGATCAGGAAGCGGTCGTGGCTGACCAGGATCACCGCGCCCGTATAGTCGTTGATCGCCTCCATCAGGGCGGTGCGGCTGTCGATGTCGAGGTGGTTGGTCGGCTCGTCGAGGATGAGCAGGTGAGGACCGTTGAAGGCGGCAAGCCCCATGAGCAGGCGCGCCTTCTCGCCGCCCGAGAGCGCGGAGACCGGCGTATCGGCCTTCGCCCCGGGAAAGCCGATCTGCGCCGTGCGGGCGCGGATCCGGGCGACGGGCGTATCCGGCATGCGTTCGGCCACATGGTCGTAGGCGGTCGCCTTCGGGTTCAGCTCATCGAGCTGGTGCTGGGCGAAATACGCCACGTCCATGCGGGTGGGCGTGCGCATCTCGCCCTTCATGGGCGCGAGCCTGCCGCCGATGAGCTTGCAGAAGGTGGACTTGCCGTTGCCGTTGGAGCCGAGGAGCGCGATCCTGTCGTCCGGGGAGATTGTCAGGTTCAAGCGATCGAGCACGATGCGATCGCCATAGCCGACCGCACCGCCCTCGACCGTGATCAGCGGCGGCGCGGCGGGGCGCTCCGGACCCGGCAGGTTGAAGGGCACCACGTCGTCTTCCACGATGGTCGTGATCGCCTCCATCTTCTCCAGCCGCTTGACGCGCGACTGCGCCTGCCGGGCCTTGGAGGCCTTGGCCTTGAAGCGGTCGACGAAGGCCTGCAGGTGCTTGCGCTCGGCCTCCTGCTTGGCTGCCATCTTCGCGGTGAGCTCGCGCTTTTCCGCGTATTGCTTGGCAAAGGAGGTATAGCCGCCGCGATAGATCGCGAGCCTGCCCCGGTCGAGATGGAGGATGTGGTTGACGCAGGTGTCGAGCAGTTCCCGGTCGTGGCTGATGATCAGCACCGTGTGCGGATAGCGCCCGAGATAATCGTAGAGCCAGAGCGTGCCTTCGAGGTCCAGGTAGTTGGTCGGCTCGTCGAGGAGCAGGAGGTCGGGTTCGGTGAAGAGCACGGCCGCCAGTGCCACGCGCATGCGCCATCCGCCGGAAAAGTCCGAGCAGGGCCGGTTCTGCGCCGCGGCGTCGAAGCCGAGGCCGTGGAGAATGGCGGCCGCGCGGGCGGGGGCCGAATGGGCCCCGATGTCGGTGAGCCGCGTCTCGATCTCCGCCCTGCGCAGGCCGTCCGCCGTCTCCGCTTCCGCGAGCAGGGCAGCACGCTCCTTGTCGGCGGCGAGAACCACCTCGATCAGGGTGTCGGGCCCGCCCGGCGCTTCCTGCGCCACGGCTCCGATTTTCATGCCGCGGGGCAGGGTGACGGTGCCGCTCTCGGTGGCGAGGTCGCCCTGAATGATCTTGAACAGGGTGGTCTTGCCCGCACCGTTGCGCCCGACGAGGCCCACCTTCGCACCGTCAGGCAGGTTGAAGGAGGCGCGGTCGAGGATCAGCCGGTCGCCGATGCGGTAGGTCAGGTCGTTGACGTGGAGCATGCCGCCTTTTGGCGCGGGAAGGCCCCGCTGGCAAGGTGTTTGGGCGACATCAGGGCTCTGGCGCTGCCTCGAGCATGGTCTGTGCGATAGCCGGAATCGCCAATGACAGGATCCTGGAGGCTTGACAAAGAGATACGGCATCTCTTCCGTACCGAAAGTACGGGATCTATGGTATAGCCAAGATGTCGTGCAGGGAGGAAACCGATGGGGCGGCTCACTGGGATCAAGTTGTTCAAGGGGCTGGAGATTGACCTTGCGCCTTTCGAGACGCGGGCCAATTGGCGCCGTTTCGACCCTGAAGAGGTGGTCGTCGACTTCGACGAGCCCTCGACGGACGTGTATTTCCTTCTATCCGGAGAGGTGCGGGTCCTGATGCGCACGGCCTCCGGCAAGGAGGTCATCCTCCACGAGATGAGGCCCGGCGACCTTTTCGGCGAGCTGGCCGCTCTCGACGGCGTTCCCCGCTCCGCCAACGTCACGGCGCTCACCCGAGGGGAGGCTTGCGTGATGCCGGCTTCCGTCTTCAAGGAAATGCTCTTTTCCCACCAGCCGGTGGCTGAGCGCCTGTTCTGCCTCATGGCCTCCCGCATCCGCGAGCTGAATGCCCGCTTCATGGAGCAGACGGTGCTCGATCTGCGGCACCGGCTCTACTCCGAGCTTCTGCGTCTCTCGACGCCGCGGCAGGACAAGTCCGGCGAGCGGGTGATCACGCCGCCGCCCTTCCACCATATCGTCGCCGCGCGCATCGGCTGCCGCCGGGAGCAGATCACCCGTGAGTTCACCATGCTGACCCAAGAGGGCCTGATCGAGCGCACGCGGGGCGCCCTGATCCTGCGCCAGCCGGACGTGCTCAAGGCCCGGGTGGCCGAAGCCTTTCGGACCGATCACTAGGTCGACATCGCTGCACGCTTGCTCTCGGTGAGGGCGAGCGCCGTGGCGGACAGCATCACGCCCATGCCGATGGCTTCCGGCCAGCCGAAGGCCTCGTTCGCGAAGGCGACGCCAACGGCGACCGCCACGACAGGGCTGACGAACGAGTACAGCCCGGCCCGGAAAGCGCCCCAGTCGCGCACCAGCCAGAGATAGATCGAGAAGCCGCCGAGCGAGCCGCCGAAGACGAGGATGGTCAGGCCCAGGATCGCGCGCCCGTCCATGAGCCCGACGAAGTAGGCGGGGTCATAGCCCTCCACCAGAAGTGACATGGGGATGAGGCCGAGTGCGCCGATGCTCGTTTCCCAGAAGGCGAGGGTGATTGGGTGAATCGCCTGCATCAGCGGGCGGCTGACCACCGCGCCCCAGGCATAGCTCAAGGTTGCAACCGCCACCGCAGCAAGACCGAGCAAGGCGCCGTCCTGCGCGGTGCCGGTCCGTCCGGAAAAGAGCATCACGAGACCCAGGACGCCAAGGGCTATGGCCCCGAGCCTGCGCGGTGTAATCCGCTCCTGCCCGTAGAGGGCGCCGACGAGGATCAGGAAGATCGGCATGAGGGAGAGGTTGACGATGGACGACAGGCCGGTCGGCGCGCGGGCGACGCCCCAGAACAGCAGGCTGTAACAGCCGGTCGTGATGAGAAGCGATGCGACGATGACCCGCCCCGGCTGCTCCATCTTCAGCGGCAGTCCCTTGGCGAGAATGAACCCGAGATAGCAGAGGCCGGCGAGCAGGAAGCGCACCATCGCCAGGAAGATCGGCGGCACGGCCTCGGAGGCGATCTTCATCGGCAGCCAGGTCAGGCCCCAGATCAATGCCATGGCGGCAAAGGCCGCGATGTGCCCCGCTCCGTTGCTTCCGCGCTTCCCCATTGATCCCTCCCGGCCGCCCTCTGGGTAAGCCTAGAGAAGGGCAGGGCGGTGTGGAAGCTCGGGCAGACCCTTATTGTTTCGGCGCATCAGGCCCATAGGCGGCAAAGAAGACCCGCAGGGCATTGTCGACATTCTTCTGGATTTGCTCTTCCGTCGGCGGATCACCCACAGAGAACAGCAGGCGGCGCAGCATGCCGGAGACGCAAAGGTCGAGGAAATGCTGCGCGGCGACCCCTGTGTCCTCGATGGAAAGCCGTCCCGCCTCGACCTGCCGGTCGAAGTAGGCCTTGAGCCGGGCGATGCCCTGGCAGGGGCCGGCCTCATAGAAGGCCTGGCCCAGGCGCGGAAATTTCTCCGCCGCACCCATGACCATCCGGATCGACGAAATATGCTCGGGCTTGCCCATGCGGCGCAGGTAGCTGACGCCGAGCTTCCGCAGGACGCCCCGGACGTCGGGATCCTCCGGATCGAGCTTGAACAGCACCTCCGCCAAGCCCTGCTTTTCTTCCGTCGTCAGGGCTTCGAATAGGCTCTCCTTGCTGTCGAAATAGACATAAAGCGTGCCCTTCGAGACACCGGCCACCTTGGCGATCTCGCCCATGCTGGCGCCGTCGAAGCCTTGGGCGAGGAACACCTTGCGAGCGCCATCCAGGATCTGACGGCGCTTGGCGCTCTCTGTGCTCTCCTCCGCGGCGGCGGAAGGCGCCTTGTCCAGAATGTCGTCATGCACGGAGATCATAGCTTCTATAAGTTTCCTCATTAACTATTGACCGAACCGTTCGGTCAAAGCATATATGACGAGCAATTCGATAAAGATCAAGGCCTGTCCGGCAGTTCGATGCAAGCAGATTCTGCAGGCCTTGCAGAGGTTTAACCATGGCTTATCGGGAAGAGTTCGAGCAGGGCGCGAAGAGCAGCCCCGAAGGTGCCGCAGACGCGCCGGCACGTCAGGCGGGTCAGGGTGCTCCCCAGGCGGCTGCGCCTGAGGCCAAGAAGAAGGGCCTCGGCAAGAAGCCGCTGATCCTGGCCGTTCTGGCAGGCGCGCTCGCCTTCGGCGGCTACGAGGGTCATGGGTGGTGGACGAACGGCCGCTTCATGATCTCTACCGAGGACGCCTATGTGCAGGCCGACATCACGATCCTGTCGGCGAAGGTGTCCGGCTATGTTCAGTCCGTCGCCGTCACCAACAACCAGAGCGTCAAGGCGGGCGACCTGATCGCCAGGATTGACGACGGCGACTATCGCTTCGCCCTTCAATCGGCCAAGGACAAGCTCGCGACACAGGAAAGCGCCATCACGCGCATCGGCCGTCAGATCGAGGCCGGCCGCGCTTCCGTAGCGCAGGCTCAGGCGCAGATCGCCGCCGCCAAGGCGGAAGCCGAGCGCGCCGAGAGCGATTATGCGCGCCAGCAGCAGCTCGCCCGCTCCGACTACACCAGCCGGGCTGCGCTCGAGAACGCCAAGGCCGCCCGCGATCGCGCACAGGCCAATGTGCAGAGCGCCGAAGCCTCGTTTGCCGCCGCTAAGGCGAATGTCGACGTTCTTGCTGCGCAGCAGAACGAGGCCCAGCGTGTGGCCGCCGAACAGCAGACTTCCGTCGAGAAGGCGGAGCGTGACCTGACCTTCACGGAGATCCGCTCGCCTGTCGATGGCGTGATCGGCAACAAGGCCATGGAGGTCGGCACCTATGTGCAGCCCGGCGCCCGGCTCGCCGCCCTGGTGCCCCTGACGAGCGTGCATGTGGACGCCAACTTCAAGGAGACGCAGCTCGCGGCCCTCAGGGTCGGCCAGAAGGTCCATATCGAGGTCGATGCGTTCCCGGACACCGACGTGGTCGGCACGGTCGAGAGCGTCTCGCCGGCCTCGGGCGCCGTGTTCAGCCTGCTGCCGCCGGAGAACGCCACCGGCAACTTCACCAAGATCGTTCAGCGCGTGCCCGTGCGCGTCTCGGTCAACCCGGAGATCGTCCAGCAGGGCATCCTGCGTCCCGGCCTGTCGGTGGTGGTCGATGTGGATACGCGCACATCGGCCGACACCGAGAAGACGGCGAGCCTCAAAGAGTAAAAACCATGGCCGCATCGGCTGCCATCTCGGACAAGCAAGGCCCAATGCTGGCCGCGAAGCCGGCGCCCGTCAGCGGACGCCGGACCTTTGCGTTCTTCTGCATGGTCTTCGGCATGTTCATGGCGATCCTGGACATCCAGATCGTCTCCGCCTCGCTTGCGGAAATCCAGGCGGGCCTCTCCGCATCGTCGGAGGAGATCTCCTGGGTGCAGACGAGCTACCTGATTGCCGAAGTGATCATGATCCCGCTGTCGGGCACGCTCTCTCGCGTGCTCTCCACGCGGTGGATGTTCGTGATCGCATCGGGCGGTTTCACGTTCATGAGCTTCATGTGCGCGACGGCCACCACCATCGATCAGATGATCGTCTACCGCGCACTGCAGGGCTTCATCGGCGGCGGCATGATCCCCACGGTCTTCGCCTCGGCCTTCACGATCTTCCCGCCGGAAAAGCGGCCCGTGATCTCGCCGATCATCGGTCTCGTGGCAACGCTCGCGCCCACCATCGGCCCGACGCTTGGCGGTTATCTCACCGACCTGTTCTCCTGGCACTGGCTGTTCCTCGTCAACATCGTGCCCGGCATCTTTGTCACGATCTCCACCTATCTGCTGGTGGATTTCGACGAGCCTGACTTCAGCCTCTTCAAGAGCTTCGACTGGGCGGGCCTCGGCTTCATGGCGGCCTTTCTCGGCAGCCTTGAATATGTGCTGGAAGAGGGACCGCTGAACGACTGGTTCCAGGACGAACTGGTGCTGATCCTCACCATCGTGTGCGTGGTCGGCGGCTTCGGCTTCTTCTATCGGGCGTTCACGGCGAAGCAGCCGATCGTCGACCTGCGCGCATTCGCCGACCGCAACTTCCTCGCAGGCTCGTCCTTCAGCTTCGTAATGGGCATCGGGCTCTACGGCCTGACCTATCTCTACCCGGTCTATCTGGGCAGCGTACGGGGATACTCGTCCCTGCAGATCGGAGAGACCATGTTCGTGTCGGGCGCGACCATGTTCCTGATGGCACCGGTGGCGGGTATCCTGTCCCGCAGGATGGACCCGCGCGTCATGATGGGCATCGGCTTTGCCGCCTTCGCGTTCGGCACATGGATGATGAGCGGCCTGACCAAGGATTGGGATTTCTGGGAGCTCTTCGTGCCGCAGATCTTCCGCGGCGTCGGTCTGATGATCTGCATGGTGCCGATCAACAACATCGCGCTCGGCACGCTGCCGCCCGACCGGATCAAGAACGCTTCGGGCCTCTACAATCTCACCCGCAATCTGGGTGGCGCCGTCGGCCTGGCGGTGATCAACACGACCCTCAACGACCGCCTGGACCTGCACCTCCAGCGCCTGCGCGAGAGCGTGAACTGGGGCCGGTCGACGGCGGTCGAGACCCTCAATGCCATGACCCTGAAGTTCCAGTCCCTCGGTCCGGATGCCGGTACAGCGGCCCTCAAGACCCTGTCCAACATGGTTCATCGCGAGGCGATGGTCATGGCCTTCGCGGATGTGTTCCTTCTGCTGACCATCCTGTTCTTGGGCCTGATCCTCGCCCTGCCGTTCATCGAGAAGCCCCGGGCGGCTCCTGCCGGGGGCGGCGGACACTGAATTGACCTCCATGACTTCAGCCCGGCTTCATGCCGGGCTTTTTCCTGTTCGGCGGGTTCCACCCTCCGTGGTCGAAAGAAGCAGCCTGCTCCTTGTGCCTGCCATCCGGCACAAAGGGTGGGGACGCTGGGCTTTTAAGCTGTTGTTCTTGCAGCCCAAACATCATAGTTTGCGCGCTGGTTTTTCCTCCGATAGGTGAAGTTCAAGCATCTTGCCTCCTCCATCCCGTCAATCCGCCTCCGTCGGCGCCGTGCGCCGCTCCTTCGCCCCTTGGGCGAATCCCGACGCCAAGCCGCTCATCCGCTTCGAGAACGTGACGAAACGTTTTGGCGAATCCACAGCGGTCGATCATCTCTCCCTCGACATCTTCGAAGGCGAGTTCTTCTGCCTGCTGGGTCCCTCCGGCTGCGGCAAGACGACCCTCATGCGCATGCTCGCCGGCTTCGAGACCCCGACTGAGGGCACGATCACCTTAGGCGACCAGAACCTTGCCGGAGTGCCGCCCTACCGCCGGCCGGTGAACATGATGTTCCAGTCCTATGCGCTCTTTCCGCATATGAGTGTCGAGAAGAACATCGCCTTCGGACTCAAGCAGGACGGGATGCCCAAGGACCAGATCGCGGATCGGGTCGGCGAGATGCTGCGTCTCGTCCAACTCGAGAAGCTCGCCCGCCGCTACCCGAGCCAGCTCTCCGGCGGCCAGCGCCAGCGGGTGGCGCTCGCCCGCGCGCTTGCCAAGAAGCCCAAGGTCCTCCTCCTCGACGAGCCGCTGGGCGCCCTCGACAAGAAGCTGCGCGAGGAGACCCAGTTCGAGCTGATGGATATCCAGCACGACCTGCACATGACCTTCGTGGTCGTCACCCACGACCAGGAAGAGGCCATGACCATGGCCGACCGGATCGCCGTCATGGACCACGGCCGGATCGTGCAGGTCGCCACGCCGGGCGAGATCTACGAGCAGCCCAAGACCCGCTTCATCGCCGAGTTCGTCGGCGACGTGAACATCATCGAAGGCCATGTGCAGGGCCAGGAGAACGGCCTCTGGCGGGTGAAGACGTCGTCGGCTCAGTCGTCGCTCACCATCGACGATCCCGATGAGGTGCTGCATTCCGGTCAGGCGGTGGCCATCGCCGTGCGCCCCGAGAAGATGGTGATCCAGCGGGATCGGCCGGGACCCGGCGCCATCAACGTGCTCACCGGCGAGGTGTGGGATATCGGCTATCTCGGCGACTGGACCGTCTACCGCGTGAAGCTCGCCACCGGCGAAATCCTGCGCGTGACGCGCGCCAACGCCTCCCGCTTCGTCGAGAATCCCATCGAGTGGGACGAGCAGGTCTACGTCACCTTCGCGCCCGGCGCGGCGGTCATCCTGGCGGAATAGCCATGATGGAACGCACCCTCACACGACGCCTGAGCGCAGGTCTCGTGCCCGCATTGCCTTATCTCTGGCTCGGCGTTCTCTTCCTCGTGCCGTTTCTGATCGTCCTCAAGATCAGCCTCTCGGACCCGGCCGTCGCCCAGCCGCCCTACAAGCCGGTCTTCGAGTGGAGCGACATCGCCGGCTTCTTCAGTGGCCTCGATCTCGAGAACTTCGCGCTGCTGACGGAGGACGACCTGTATTTCAGGGCGACGCTGTCGTCGGTGCGCATCGCAGCGGTCTCGACATTGCTGCTGCTGCTCGTGGGCTTTCCCATCGCCTACGCCATGGCCCGCGCGCCCGAGCGCTACCGGTCGCTCCTGGTCGCGGCGATCATCCTGCCGTTCTGGACGAGCTTCCTCATCCGCATCTATGCGTGGGTTGCCATTCTCAAGCCCGAAGGGCTGCTGACCCAACTACTGATGAGGATCGGCCTGATCTCCGAGCCCCTCGACATCCTCAATACCGAGACCGCGGTCTATATCGGCATCGTCTACGCCTATCTGCCCTTCATGGTGCTGCCGCTCTACGCGACCCTTGAGAAGATGGACGATACGCTGCTCGAGGCGGCGCTCGATCTCGGCTCCACCCCTTGGCGCTCCTTCTGGACCATCACGGTGCCGCTCGCCATGCCGGGCATCATTGCGGGCTCGCTCCTGTGCTTCATCCCGGCTGTCGGCGAGTTCGTGATCCCGGATCTGCTCGGCGGTTCGGAGACCCTGATGATCGGCCGGCAGCTCTGGAGCGAGTTCTTTTCGAATCGAGACTGGCCGCTCGCCTCCGCGGTCGCCATCCTGCTTCTAATTGTTCTCGTGGTGCCCATCGTGATCTACCGCGATGTGGAAGCCCGGCGCGTGGAGGCGCGGCCATGAACCGGCGTCCGAGCGTCTTCAATGTCACCTCGCTCGTGATCGGCTTCGCGTTTCTCTATCTGCCGATCCTGCTGCTGGTGATCTATTCCTTCAACGCCTCGCGGCTTGTCACAGTGTGGGGTGGCTTCTCCACCCAATGGTACGGCGCGCTGTTCCGCAACGAGGCGCTCATGGAAGCGGCCTGGGTGACGCTGCGTGTCGCGTTCCTGTCCGCGACCCTGGCGACGGTTTTGGGAACCCTTGCGGCGCTCGCGCTCACCCGCTATGGGCGCTTTCCCGGGCGAACGCTGTTCACCGGCATGGTCTATGCACCCATGGTCATGCCGGAGGTCATCACCGGTCTTTCGCTGCTGCTGTTCTTCGTGGCTGTTGATTTCGACCGGGGCTTCTGGACCATCACGCTCGCCCACACCACGCTCACCATGTGCTTCGTGACCGTGGTGGTGCAGTCGCGCCTCATGACCTTCGACAGGTCGCTCGAGGAGGCGGCGATGGATCTCGGCGCGCCGCCCATGCGCACCTTCTTCTCGGTGACGCTGCCGCTGATCGCGCCCTCCATCGTGGCGGGCTTCCTGCTCGCCTTCACCCTGTCGATGGACGATCTGGTGATCGCGAGCTTCAACGCGGGTCCCGGTGCCACAACTCTGCCGATCAAGATCTACAGCGCCGTGCGGCTCGGGCTCTCGCCGGAGGTCAATGCGGCCTCAGCCATCCTGATCGGGATCGTGACTATAGGTGTGATCTCAGCAACCCTGCTCAGCAAGCGTTCGACCTTAAGCTCGCGCCGCAACGCTCACTGAGCCGTGGCCTGCGGGACCTGTTCGTTGGCCGGAACGCGCTGCACGGGGAAGAGCGGCTTGGCAGCACCGGACCGTTCGATGAGCGAGCGGACCTGAGGGGTGACGGCTACATTGTCCCAGTCGCCCGTGACATCGAAGGCGAGGGCAGGGGATTGTCCCGCCGGTGCATCCACCGGCGCAATGCCCGCCGTGACCTGGAGCGTCCTGTCGACCAGCAGCACCTGTCCGCGAAGCTGGGCCTGCACCGCTGGCCCCTTGAGCTTGCCCTCGGCGATCTCTCCGACTCCGTCCTGAATGACGACCTGGGCCTCGGCCTTGCCGAAAGGCGTACGGCCCCCCTTCCAGTTCAGCGACGCGAGAAGAGGACGCTTGTCCACGCGGCGAAGGGCATCTTCGAGGTTGATCCCCACCAGCTCTCCGTCCGTCAGCTCGATCGAGGAACGGCCTTCCGCCTGACGGATGACGTCCGCAGGGTTTCGACCCTGCCCGTCGAAGCTGAACTGCCCCTGAGCGCGGCCAGTAATCCAGCGCGGCTCCCCGACGGCCGTGAGGAACGACGCGATCTTCACCCCTGAGAAGGTTCCTTGGCTCTTGAAATCGACCAAACCGTTCTGGGCCGCCAGGGACAGCCGCCCCTTCAGGGTGCCGTCATAAAAGGCCGCTCGCCCGATGGAGGCCTCGATGCGATTGGGCTGGACGAGCACGCTGGCCGCCATGTCATCCAGGCTGAGGCGTCCGAGGGTGGCGGTCGTGGCCGAGAGGCGAAGGTCGAGATCGGCCCCGGTCGCGCGGGTCAGGTCGATCGCTTCCTCGCTCCATGGCCCTGCGGGGGTGCGGGTCTGGTGGAACGGGGCGAAGAGATCCGACAGGTTGAGCGTATCGGCCGCGAGGGTGCCGGCGATGACGGGCCGCTCCGTATCGAAGCGGACGCCTAAGGTGCCCTCCAGCTTGTCCGATCCCAGGGTAATGGAGACCGCAGGCCAGGAAAGGCGGCGGCGATCCATGGAGAAATCGCCGTTGATCGACAGGGCCTGCAACAGGGATCCGAAGGGAAGATCCAGTCCGCTCCAGCGGGTGAACTCGCGCACCGAAGTGGTCTTGATGGTGCTTTCCCCCGTGACGCGAGGCCCGTCGCCGAGCTGCGCCTCACCTTCGGCCGTGAGGCGGGCGCCGGGCGCGGAAAGGGTGAGCGAGAAGGGGCTAATCTTGTTGGATGCGAGCAGGTTCGGGAAGATCGAGGACTGTTCCAGGGAGACGAGTTCGTCCCGCCAGAGAGCGGATCCTGACATCATCAAGGGCTCGGACGGATCCGCCCAGCGGATGATGCCATTGAGCTCATCAAGATCGGCATCCTTCAGGTCGGTCCAGCGCACTGAGGACTTCGTCACCACGAGGCGGCGGGCATGGGTTTGGCTCGAGCGGTCCCTGAGGATCTCGGCCCATTTGACCCCTTGGAGCTTCTGAACCGAACCGGTGATGCGGGTTCCCGTCAGGTCGAAATCGGAAAGCTCAATCCGTCCTAAGAGCAGCGGCAGGAGGCGCAGCTCGCCCCGCAGGGTGCCGCCTTCGGCAGTGAGAGCCCCCTCCGGGAACTCGAGTGCCACGTTTTCGAACTTGACCCGCGGGATGGGCAGCACCGCAAAGGTGCTCCGGCCCCTGACCGTCAGGTCCAGGCCATACCGCTCCTTGACGTGCTCCTTCAGCTCCGCCGACAGGCCGCCTCCGGGCAATGTCCAGGGGGAGGCCGCCGTTCCCAGAACGGCAAGCGATATCAGCGCAATGAGGAGGACAACGCGGCGGGACATGGAACGAATGTTGTAAACCTTGGGCGCTGCCTCGCAAGCGGTGAAGAGGAGATGTCCTCAAGGCAAGCCGATTTCATGAGTCGTTTCCATATATCCATACGAAGGGATTGTCTAAATTGAGGCCAGGTTGCAGGGTGGCCGCCATTCGAACCGCGACACTTCGAACGGGCGGGCACCTGCCCACAAGGAGAGGATTTGATGGATAAGGTTTACAGCGACGCGCGCTCGGCGCTGGCTGGCCTGGTCAAGGATGGCATGACCATCATGGCCGGAGGTTTCGGTCTCTGCGGGATACCGGAGGCGCTGATCGAGGCAATTCGTGATTCGGAGGCGAAGGACCTGACCTTCATCTCGAACAATGCGGGCGTGGACGGGGTCGGCCTCGGTCGCCTTCTGGAAACCCGCCAGATCCGCAAGATGATCTCGTCCTACGTGGGAGAGAACAAGCTCTTCGCCCAGCAGTACCTCTCCGGCGAGCTGGAGCTCGAGTTCAACCCCCAGGGCACCCTGGCCGAGCGCATCCGCGCCGGCGGCGCAGGCATCCCGGCCTTCTACACCAAGACCGGCGTGGGCACCCTCATCGCCGAGGGCAAGGAGGTGCGCGAGTTCAACGGCGAGAAGTACGTCATGGAGACGGGCCTGTTTGCCGACATCTCCGTGGTCCATGCCTTCAAGGGCGACACCGAGGGCAACCTCGTCTACCGGAAGACCGCCCGCAACTTCAACCCGATGATGGCCACCGCCTCGCGCATGACCGTCGCCGAGGTCGAGCATCTTGTGCCGGCGGGCGAGATCGACCCGGACTGCATCCATACGCCGGGCATCTTCGTGAAGCGCATGGTGCATGTGCCCAATCCCGCCAAACACATCGAGCAACGCACGACCCGCAAGCGCGCCGACGCCGCGGTGCCTGCCGGAGCAGGGGAGGAAGTCTGATGGCCTGGACCCGTGAACAGATGGCCGCCCGCGCGGCCAAGGAGCTGCGCGATGGCTTCTATGTGAATCTCGGCATCGGCATTCCGACGCTGGTGTCCAACTTCATTCCGAAGGGGATGCGCGTGCAGCTCCAGTCGGAGAACGGCATGCTGGGCATGGGCCCGTTCCCCTTCGAGGGAGAGGAGGACCCGGATCTGATCAATGCCGGCAAGCAGACGATCACCGAACTGCCCACCACGAGCTATTTCTCGAGCTCGGATTCCTTCGGCATGATCCGCGGCGGGCATATCGACCTGTCGATCCTCGGCGCCATGCAGGTGGCCCAGAACGGCGATCTCGCCAACTGGATGATCCCCGGCAAGATGGTGAAGGGCATGGGCGGCGCCATGGACCTCGTGGCCGGCGTCAAGCGCGTCGTCGTGGTCATGGAGCACGTGGCCAAGGCCAAGGACGGTTTGGAGGATCCGAAGCTCCTGAAGGAGTGCAACCTGCCGCTGACCGGCACGGGCGTTGTGGATCTGGTGATCACCGATCTCGGCGTGTTCGCCATCGACAAGAAGGGTGGCTCCGGCATGACCCTGATCGAGCTCGCCGATGGCGTGACGGTCGATGAGATCAAGGCCAAGACACAGGCTGACTTCAAGGTCGCCCTGAACGGCAGCCAGTCGGACGCAGCCTAAGGCTCAATCGGACAACCAATCAAAAGCGGCTCGAAAGGGCCGCTTTTCTCATGGGCCGGCCGTTTCAGATGAACCCGTGCTTTCCACGGCCGCCTTTGGGCGAGCCTCGGCGCTGCGCACCAACTGAATCACCGGAACGAGTCCCACCAGCACGATGACGAGAGCAGCCAGAGAGCCGTCCTCGAAGCGCCCGCGCGAGGCATAGGTGTAGACGAGCGTCGAGAGGGTTTCCGTATTGAGGGGCCGCAGCAGCAGGGTCGCAGGCAGCTCCTTGATGCAGTCGACGAAGATCAGCAGGGCGGCACTCGCGAGCGCAGGACGCATGAGCGGGACCTGAATCTTCCAGACCATCTCTCGCCGAGAGGCGCCGAGCGTGCGTGCCGCATCCTCGAGGCTCGGCGACACACGGTCGAGACCCGCGGAGAGAGAGCCTGTCGCGATCGACAGGAAGCGGATCACATAGGCGATGATGATGCCGCCTGCGGCACCCATGAGCAGGAGACCGAGGCGCTCGCCGGTCAGGTGGCGCCAGATCGTGCCGATCAGGTTGTCGAAGCCGACCAGCGGCGTCATGAGCCCCAGCGCCAGCACGGTGCCCGGCAAAGCATATCCGAGACCCGCCACGAAGAGCGCTCCCCTGGTCAAGGAGGTTTTGGACAGGCGGGCCGCCGAGACCAGCAGGACCGCGATAGCCAGCACCGCCAGAGTCGCGACCACCGACAGGACGATGGTCGTCATGAAGTGGACGAGGAAGTCAGTGCCGAACTGGTCGACGAGGCCCCCGCGCAGGGTCTCGCGCAGGAGGAATCCCGTTGGCAGGATGAAGCCCATGAGCACGGGCAGGGCGCAGAGCAGGGACGCTGTCCAGGCCCGTCCCCCGGTGAGCGGAACGGGATGCACCGTGCGATGGCGCTTCGGGGAGAGAGCGTAGCGCCTGTCCCGCCGCCCGTAGCGCTCGATCAGGATCAGGCCGACGACGAAGGCCAGCATGACGCACGCGATCTGTGCCGCGCCCGCAAGGCTGCCGCGGTTGAGCCAGGTGTTGTAGACGGACACCGTGAGCGTGCGCACGCCGAGATATTCGCTCGCCCCGATGTCGTTGAGCGCTTCCAGCAGCGCCAGCGAAAGGCCGACCGCCAGCGCCGGGCGGGCAAGGGGAAGGGCGATGATGCGGAAAAGCTTGATGCGGCTGGCGCCAAGGGTGCGCGCCACTTCCAGCATGCTGGCGCTCTGCGTCAGGAACATCGCCCGCGCGGCGATGTAGATGTAAGGATAGAGCACCGCGGACATGACGAGGATGCAGCCGGGAAGCGAGCGGATCTCCGGAAACCAGTAATCGGCCCGCGACCGCCAGCCCATGAGGTCGCGCAGCGCCATCTGCACGAGGCCGGCGGAGTCGAAGATCTCCACATAGATATAGGCCGTGATGTAGGTGGGCACGGCGAGTGGCAGCGGCAGAAGCCAGACCAGGATACCGCGTCCGGGGAAGCGATGAGCTGTGACGAGCCAGGCCGTCGTGATTCCCATGGAGCCTGCCACGACCGCAACGCCGGCGAGCAGGGCGAGCGTGTCGATCGTGCTGGCCGGCAGCACATTGGCGATGAGATGCGGCCAGATTTCCGCATCGCCCTCGGCCGCGATGCCGATGAGGGCGGCGACAGGCAGGAAGACCAGCAAACCGACAGCCGCCACGGCGGCTGACAGCCACCACGGGATATGCCTTGCCTTCGTCCTGGACGAAAAGCCGATTGCTTTCTGGGTCTTGGCGATCACGGTCAAATGGAAACGGCGCCGCCGGGGTCGGCAGCGCCTCTGTGAAAAGAAAGAGGGCGGCTGAATGAGCCGCCCTTCGTCTTATTGGTCGAAGCCGACCTTGTCGACCAGTTCGCTGGCCTTCTTGCGGAGCTTGGCGATCTCGGCGATCTGCACGTTGTCGGCCTTGAGCTCGCCGAAGGAGGCGATGGTCGGGTGGATCTTGATGCCCGCCTTGATCGGGTATTCCGAGTTGAGCTCGGCGTGGATCTGCTGGGAGGCGTCCGAAACCATATACTCCATGAACTTCACGGCGTTCGCCTTGTTCGGAGCGTTCTTCGCCAGCGCCAGGCCGGAGACGTTCACGTGGGTGCCGCCGCCTTCGAAGGTGGGGAGGATCACGTTGATCGCCTGGCCCCACTTCTTCTGCTCCTCGTCCTTGCCGTTCAGCATGAGCGAGACGTAGTAGGTGTTGCCGACGGCGATGTCGCAGACGCCGGCCAGGATGTCCTTGGCCTGCTCGCGGTCGCCGCCCGAGGGCTTCTTGGCGAGGTTGGCCTTCACGCCCTTCAGCCATTCCTCGGCCTTCGCCTCGCCCTTGTGGGCAATCATCGCGGCGATCAGGCTGATGTTGTAGAGATGCTGGCCGGAGCGGATGCAGACCTTGCCCTTCCACTTGGGATCGGCAAGCTCTTCGTAGGTGATCTTGTCCTGCTTCACGCGCTCCTTCGAGGCGTACACGACGCGGCCGCGCAGGGCGATGCCGAACCAGTGGCCTTCAGGATCTCGATAGGCCGTCGGAATGACCTTCTCGAGCGCGTCGGACTTCACAGCTTGAGTCACGCCGTAATCCTTGGCCGCTGCCAAGCGACCGATGTCCACCGTGATGATCACGTCGGCCGGGCTGTTCTGGCCCTCGGTGCGGATGCGCTCCTCGAGGCCGTTGGCGATGAAGATCGTGTTGACCTTGATCCCGGTCTCCTTGGTGAACTCATCCAGGACGGGCTTGATCAGGCCGGGCTCGCGGGTGGTGTAGATGTTCAGCACTTCCTCGGCCGAAGCGGAGAGGCTTGAGCCGGCCAGAG
Source organism: Microvirga sp. jy35 (assembly GCF_056148915.1). Lineage (NCBI taxonomy): Bacteria > Pseudomonadati > Pseudomonadota > Alphaproteobacteria > Hyphomicrobiales > Methylobacteriaceae > Microvirga > Microvirga sp. jy35. The sequence continues at coordinate 119,409 of NZ_JBWBEW010000008.1, forward strand.
CACCAAGAGCCGCCGCTCCGCAGAGCAGGCCGCGAGCAAACGAGATGTTCGCCATCATGAGTTCCTTCAGAATTGATTGTGGGCGGCGTAGTGCCGTATCCCATTGATGCTGCAAGAACCACGATCGCACTTTGCGGTCAATCAAAAAGCAGATAAAAATCAATAACTTATAAGAATTCTAAACTGCTTGTTCCTTGTAATTCTTCTAAGCTGAGGCCGCTTTCCGGACCGTCTCGACCTCCGGCAGGGCAGCGCGAAGACGGACGATTTCCTCTTCCATTTTTTCCATGTTGTTGAACAGCCGCTCGCTGGCGAGGCGCAGGAAGTAGAAGCCGAACTGAGGGTTCTGGAAGTAGAGCTGACGCACCTCGTCATAGGAGATGCTCAGCACTTCGCCGGCCTCGATGCATTCCAGGGTCTGCGTGCGGGTGTTGTCGGGGGAGAGGAAGCCCATCTCGCCGACCACCTGGCCCTGAACCAGCTCGATACCGATTTCCCTCAGCCGGTAGCGCCCGGAAATCGTGTAGAACATGCAGGTGGCGACGTCCCCCTTGGCGAACAGCACCTCGCCGGCCGTCGTCTTGCGGCGGGTCATGAAGGGCTTGAGCCACTCCATGGATAGGTCGCTCTTGGAAGCCTGCTTCACGCGCTTGATCAGGCCCAGCATCTGATAGAGCCGCACGCTGTTGAGAGGCAGCAGGATCAGATTGACCACAAGGCTGGGGTAATTGCCCGTAAACGACGAAAAGATCAGGGAGCAGATATTCGCTCCGATCCCGATGCAGCGCAGCGGGATGATGGTCTTCATCGCGCTGCCCGTTATGGCAAGGGCTGCCCCGAGCCAGCCGATGGCCTCAACCCAAGTCATGGAAACTCACCCGCATTCTTATGTACCGTTAGGGCATATACCATCAGAATAGGAATCCGCGCCAGCTACGCATTGGCGCAGCATCGCGGCCCTCCAGAGGGAGGAGGCTCTCCGCTCCGGCCGCGAACTGCCGGATCCGATGGGATCAGGAGCGAGGGGAGGCGGCCCGGTTCGGTACGCTCAGCGCCCGTCGCTGGCTCGTCGTGCCGGCTGTCTGGCCGGCAGCGCTTCCCCGCGGCGTCTGGCCGGAAACGGACGGCGGGGGTGGAACAGGGTCACGGGGCAGCACGCCGACAGTAGCAGTCGAGGCAACGCAGCCGCCGAGGGTGAAACCGGCAAGAAGCAGTGCTGGAAGGGGGACGATCATGCGCATCTGGTGCTCCTCAAGAATCGTCGCAGAAGCTAGACCATAGGGAAGGGAAGTCGAGTCCTGCGCAAATCATGAAAGTCCTTTGGTGGAAGCGGAAAGCCGGGTCCACTTTTGCGCACGATGCGCTAGTTTATAGATCATAGCCTTGAGAGGGGCCCATGGAGGATTATTACCGCGTGCAGATCCGGACGTCATCGCTGGCCTTGGGGGCGGTGAGCCGCATCATGGGAAGCCTGATGCTCCTTGCTCTCTGTGCAGGATCCGCAACGGCCAAATGTCAGGACGCGCCGGGTCCGGGTGCCGACTGGTCCGGATGCTCCAAGGCGCGCCTCGTCCTCACCGGCGAGGATCTGACTGGAACCGTTTTCCAGCGCTCCCTGCTGACCTTGAGCGACTTCGCATCCTCGAAGATGGCAGGGGCCAACCTGAGCGAGACCGAAGTGAGCCGCACCCGCTTCGAGGGAGCGGATCTCTCTCGCGCCGATTTCACCAAGGCTCTCGGCTGGCGTGCCAATTTCGGGCAGGCCAATCTGACCGGGACCGTATTCGTTTCCTCTGACATGAGCCGCTCCAACTTCGCTCAGGCCAAGGCTGCGGGCGCGAATTTCAATAAGGCCGAGTTGAACCGGTCCGACTTCAGCGGCGCGGATCTCACAGGAGCGAACCTCTCCAAGGCCGAGCTTGCCCGCGTGCTCTTTCAGAGCGCCAAGGTGACGGGAGCGGACTTCAGCTACTCCAATCTGTCCAGAGCGGGCCTCAGCGGGCTGAATCTTCAGGGGGCGAATTTCACCGGGACATACATGTTTCTGGCCCAGATCGGCGGTTCGGACCTGAGCGGCGCCGTCGGGCTGACCCAGGCCCAGGTCGACATTGCCTGCGGCACGGGGCAGACCAAGCTTCCAGAGGGTCTGTCCCGGCCGAAATCCTGGCCCTGCAAGGAAGAGGAAGACTGATCGCCCGGAAGTTGCTGAAACCAAGCCCGAGCGTGGCCGTTGTCCTGTTGAAGGACGTTCGGGTTGTGATCCGGGTGCCTGTTTCCATGCAGGCCTTCCTCATCTCTCAAGGAGTGCGTTCGATTTGACCACGCTCAAGGAATTCGAGGATGCCCTGCGCGAGCAGGGAATGCACATGGCCCTCGCCATCCTGCAGAGGCTTCGGGAGCGGGATCGCACGAAGCGTTCCGTGGCTCCTGCGCGACGCATCACCGGCCGCAAGATGACGCCGGAACTCGCCAGGCGCATCCTGGAGCTTCACGGGACGACAGAGATGACCCAGCAGGAAATCGCCTTCCAGCTCGGCGTCAATCAGGGTCGCGTCAACGAGGTCATCAAACGCGGCAAGTGGCTGGACGACAACCCGGCAGCCCCGGAGGCTATCGCACGGGACAAGGCCAAGGCCCGGATGGCAAGTCCAAATGTTCGAAAGCGAGCCGAAAGCCGCGAAGTCAGGGCTGCGGCGTCTCCTGAAAAGAAAAGCTCAAGCCCCAAGGCGAGCAGTCAGGCTCAATTATTGCTGGGTGATCTGTAGTCTCTGGGTCGCCAAGGCAGTATTCCCAGAAAAAACCCCGCCCGATTGGGCAGGGTTGAGTGATCTCCTCGCCTTCAGTTGTCAAGCCGAAAACATAGATATTAGGACATCACGGGATAGTAATGTCAATTGAATTTAAACAGTTTGTTAAGAGACTTATTTTCATGATTGCTGGACAATATTCTTCATGTCGAAGGTGGTACTACTTTTTTGCCACTTGAATACTTTACGTTTGTCCGAGTGTTGCTGGTTTGCAATAGCCTTCCCCTTGGTAACGAGCGTAAGTTTTGCTCGTGAATCCTCACACCAAGGGGTTACGGTCATGAGAAAGTGCGTACTTAGTCTCCTGACAGGGGCTGCCAGCTTGACGCTTGCTGCAGCCGCTGCCTCTGCTGCGGACCTGCCGGCCCGCGAAGCACCACCTCCGGCTCCGATCATTGCGGCAGCTCCGATTTTCACCTGGACCGGGTTCTATGGCGGCGTGAACGCTGGCTGGGGCTGGCGCAGCGACGATGAAGAATCCGTCGTTCTCGGTGGCGCTACGCCGGGGACACTGATCTTCCCTGACAACGGAGACGGCGGTTTCACGGGCGGTGCCCAGATTGGCTACAACTACCAGATCGGGTCCTTCGTGATCGGTCTCGAGACCGACATTCAGTGGGCGGACACCGATGAAGGCGAGGATGTCAGGTTCGTCCCAGCCGGTGGTGGCGGGGTGTTCGTCCCCGGCACATTCGATAACAATCTGTCGGATTGGTTCGGCACGGTCCGTGCTCGTGCAGGCGTCGCGTTTGATCGCGTCCTGATTTACGCCACAGGCGGCCTTGCCTACTCAGAGGATACGACCGGCTGGGTTGCAGGCGGTGGCGTGGAGTGGGCGCTGCCCGTGAACTGGTTCGGCTCTTCGGCAGTCACCTTCGGCATCGAGGGATTGTGGCTGAGCTTCGATGAAGACGATGACGACTTCAATGGCGTGGTCGGTACGTTCACCCCTGCAGGCGGAGGAGCTGCCATTCCGGTGGTCGCGCCCACCGGAGGGAACGATGAGAACGACTTCTTCATCGCTCGCGCCAAGCTGAACTTCAAGTTCGGCACCTACTGAGGGCGCCTCAGGCCCCATGCCAACAAGGTCCGGGACACCCCGGACCTACTCTCGTCCTCGGAAGCGGACGAAAAGGCAGTGAAAGATGCTGCTTTGGGGAAATTGGCCGCGACCCGTCCTTGAAGGATCTATGGTCGCGGCCCCGGCCCGTAGTTGCCCCCACGGGAAGCTCAGCTCTAGACCCGGTAAACGTGACCTCATTGAGGCGCTGTCTAGGCCATAAAATTTTTCAAAAAAGTTTGGAACCAACTTAAGGCACCAGAGTTAATAAGCATCTCCGGTCACTTTTGCCCCTACGGCCGGACACCTTAGAGCACCCTTCGGGGTGCTCTTTCTTTTTGTGATCCTTCATCTTTTCCGAGTTCTCGAATCACCGACGAGCTTGAGCTTATGAAGTGCGAGTCAGGCGTTCAAGGCATGTAAGCTTGGCCGTCATTGCATCCACGCAAAGCGATATTGCCCAGATGAAAACAGGGCAACTCAATCATATCGGCGCTCGTCGGCGATCACCTTCCCATCGTTTGGGAGGCCTCCGGGCGAGGCGAAAGTCACGACCCCCTTCATCTTTGCCACGCTCTGCAATGTCGCGCCGACCGCAGCGGCGAGGTCACCGCTCGGTGCGTCTGTCTCTACTGCCAGGGTCATCACGTCCGTTTCGCCCTCCCTGGTCACGATAAGACGCATGCGCCCCAGTTCCGGATGGCGCCGGCCGATCTCCGCTACCTGCTCGGGCCGGACGAACATGCCCTTGACCTTGGTGGCCTGGTCGGCCCGGCCCATCCAGCCCTTGATGCGCGTGTTGGTGCGCCCGCAGGAGCTTGCCCCCGGCGTGACGGCAGTCAGGTCGCCCAGAGCTAGGCGAATGAAAGGGTGATGCGGATCGAGGGTGGTGACGACGATCTCGCCCACCTCGCCCTCAGGCACCGGATCGCCGGTTCCGGGGCGGACGATTTCGACGATGATGTCCTCGTTGACTACGAGTCCTTCCCGAGCCGAGGTCTCATAGGCGATGAAGCCGAGATCCGCCGTGGCGTAGGCCTGATAGGCCTCGATGCCCCTGGACGAGAAATCTTCCTGAAGCGACTTCGGAAAGGCCGCACCCGACACGAGCGCGCGCCTGATGGAGGAGACGTCCCGCCCCGCTGCCGCAGCGCCGTCGAGCAGGATCTTGAGGAAGTCCGGCGTGCCGCAATAGGCCACCGGGCGGTAGGCTTCGATCAACTCGAACTGCTGCTCGGTGTTGCCGGGTCCTGCCGGAATGACGGCGCAGCCCAAGGCCCGTGCGCCGGAATCCATGATGAAGCCGCCGGGCGTGAGATGATAGCTGAAGGTGTTGAGCACCACGTCGCCGCGCCGGAACCCGGCCGCGAACAACCCGCGTGCCGACCGCCACGGATCGGTAACAGCTGCCTCCGGTTCGAAGATGGGACCTGGCGATGTGAAGAGGCGTCCGAACGATCCTGGCGCATCGGCGATGAGTCCGCCGAAGGGCAGGGTGGTTTTCTGCAGGCCCGGCAGTTCGGCCTTGCGAAGCACCGGTAGGGTCGCCAGAGCCTCACGGCCAGTGATGGCGGCAGAATCGATCCCTTTCAGCCGCTCGGCATAGGCCGGCGAACGGATCGCATGGGTCAGGATCTCGGGCAGTCGCGCGAAGAGGGATGCCTCGCGCTCATGGGGATCACGGGTTTCGAAAGCATCATGATAATCTGCCAAGAGCCTGTCCCTCGTTCAACTGAATGCCGTTTCGTGGAGATCGCCCGAGCTGTTAGACGATCTCCCCATGGTCATAACGCCCGCCGACAAAGCTTCATGCGCGGGCCATGTGCGCATTCGCGATCGACGCCTGCAGCGGATCCGGTCCGAACTGGTTCGGTCCGACAGTACCGCGCTGGCAGAAGAACACGATGAGCACGATGGCGCCGACCAGAGGAATCAGGCCGAGAAGCAGCCACCAGCCCGACTTGTCCGTGTCGTGCAGGCGGCGCACGCCGGCAGCAATGCTGGGGACCAGAAGAGCCAGTGTGGCGATCAGGTAGAGAACGGGGATGTCGCCGAAGATCGCCGAGTCCAGAATGCTGGCGAGGATGTTCACGATCACCATGAACAGGAAGAAGTACCAGTACTCCGAACGCTGAGCGCGTCCCGAGAAGGTGGCATATTTGTTGAGACAGGTCCTGATTGCTTGAGAAAAGTCCATTGAGTGCCCCCAAGGTGAGTTGACGTGAGATCTTAGCGCTCACGGCTTGGACCGTAAGTAAAGCTATGACGTAACGTCAAGTGCGGTTCGGCACATCGCTCGATCAAGCCAGCCAGCGCTTGCGCCGCTTGTAACTTTTCACGTCGCGGAACGACTTGCGGTCCCCCTCCGATACACCGAGGTAGAATTCCTTCACGTCCTCGTTCTCGCGCAGCATCTGCGCCGGTCCGTCCATCACCACGCGGCCGGTTTCGAGGATGTAGCCGTAGGTGGCGTATTTGAGCGCCATGTTGGTGTTCTGCTCGGCAAGCAGGAAGGAAACGCCCTCCGTCGCGTTGAGCTTGCGCACGATCTCGAAGATCTCTTCCACGATCTGCGGCGCGAGACCCATGGAAGGCTCATCCAGCAGGATCATCGAGGGCTTGGACATCATGGCGCGGCCGATGGCGCACATCTGCTGCTCGCCGCCCGAGGTGTAGCCCGCCAGCGACGTACGGCGCTGCTTGAGACGCGGGAAATATTCGTAGATCCCCTCGATGTCCCGGCGAATGGCGGCATTGCCGTCGCGCCGCGTGAAGGCGCCGGTGAGCAGGTTCTCCTCGATGGTGAGATGGCCGAAGCAGTGCCGGCCCTCCAGCACCTGGATGCAGCCGCGGCGTACGAGCTCGTTCGGGGAGAGCTTGTCGACCCGCTTGCCGTTGAACTCGATCGAGCCCTTCGTCACCTCGCCACGCTCGGCGTGCAACAGGTTGGAGATGGCCTTCAACGTGGTTGTCTTGCCTGCGCCGTTGGCCCCGAGCAGCGCGACGATGCCGCCCTTGGGCACATTGAGCGATACGCCCTTGAGCACGAGGATCACGTGGTCGTAAACGACCTCGATGTTGTTGACCGTAAGGACGGTTTCGGCCGTCTGCGGTTGCGTCTGAACAGAGCTCGTCATCAGGGGCTCTCTGCGTTTCCCTCCCCTTGTGGGGAGGGATTAAGGGTGGGGGTGCCTGCGCCAGACCTATATAGGCTATCGCTCACACCCCCACCTCCAACTCCTCCCCACAAGGGGGAGGAGGGCTGGGGTTGCGTTCGAACTTAGCTCGCCTTGTCGCAGGCTTCCGAGCGCTTGGGCCAGCCGGCGTTCTTCTCGGCATAGTCCTTCGCGGCGGCTTCGAGCTGGCCGCGGACGCGGTCGGTCATCGGCTCGATGGGATTGGAGATCTTCACCCACTTGGTGCCGTCCCATTCCTGCATGAAGGCGGCACGGTGGCCGTTATGGTCGGCGCAGGACAGAACGAGCTGGTCAGTGAAGCCCTCGAGGCCGAGCTCCTTCAGACGGGCTGGATCGAGCTTGATGTTCTCCATGCCGCGGCGCACGTCCTCACCGGTCACGACCTTCTTGCCGGTGACCTTCTGGGCCTGGGCGATGCCCTCGGCGATCAGCAGCGAGTTGTAGACGCCGCGATTGTAGAGAAGCTCGCCGACCTTGTCCTTCTGGGCTTTCGAGAGGCCCTTGTCGACCACGTGCTTCTGGATGTCCTGGAGGGCGGGGAAGTTGGTGCCCACGGCATGCCAGTTGAGCATCTTGAAGCCCTTGGCGCCGGCGCCGCCCGAACGGGCGTCATCCTCACCCGGCCACCAGACCGAGTAGAACCTGTCGATCGGGTAGCCCGAGCGGACCGCTTCCTTCACGGCCGCGCCGTTCATGGAGCCCCAGCCCCACATGATCATGTAGTCGGGCCGGTCGCGCCGAGCGCTGAGCCATTGCGAGGACTGGTTCTGCATGTCCTGCGCGGCTACCGGGTAAAGGGCGACTTCGAATCCGATATCTTTCGCCAGTTCCTGAAGCAGCGGCACCGGTTCCTTGCCGAAGGCGGCGTCGAGATGCAGGAAGCCGATCTTCTTGCCCTTGAGCTTCTCAAGGCCGCCTTCCTTCTCGCCGATGTACTTGACGATCATCGACAGGCCGTCCCAGTAGGTGGCCGGCGGGTTGAAGACCCAGGGGAAGATGTCGCCGCGCGCCGAGGCCGAGAGGCCGTAGGCCATGGACAGGATCGGGATCTTGTCTACGGAGGCGCGCGGGATCAGCGGCAGGGTGATGCCCGTCGACCACGGGTTCACGATGACGGGGTTCTTGCCCTTCACCGACTCGTAGCATTCGACACCCTTCTTGGTGTCGTAGCCGGTCTCGCATTCCTCGAGAACGAGCTTCACGCCGCCGATGCCGCCATCGCGCTCGTTCAGCATGCGCAGGTAGTCGTGCATGCCGTCGGCGATAGGGGTGCCGGATCCGGCGAAGGGGCCGGTGCGGTAGGTGAAGAGGGGAACATAGACCGAGTCCTGCGCGAAGGCAGGAAGGGCCATGCCGGCGAGCATCGTCGCGGCGACTAATCCAAGACCAATTTTGCGAAACGACATTGTTGCGTTTCCTCCCGTTGTATCGGCCGGTGGCCGAATTCTTGTTCCGTCTTTTCTCGTCTCCTTGCGGTCCGCCTTCAGTAGGGGAACGGCCAGACCAGGAGCTTCTGCTTGCCGATCTGCCAGAGCCGCGCGAGGCCGTGCGGTTCGACGATCAGGAAAAAGATGATGAGCGCGCCCACGATCATGAAGCGCAGGTGTTCGATGACGTCGGCGCCGACCGAGATGCCGAAGGGCGAAAGCATTGCGGGCAGGACGATGCCGAGGACGATCGGCAGGATGAAGATGAGCGCCGCGCCGAAGAACGAGCCGATGAGGCTGCCCAGTCCGCCGATGATCACCATGAACAGGATGAAGAAGGACTGGTTGATGTTGAACACGTCGTATTCCGCGCCGCCATACCAGAGGAAGACGAGGAGCGCGCCGGCGACGCCGCAATAATATGACGAGACGGCAAAGGCCAGGAGCTTCGTCTGCAGCGGCCTGATGCCCATGAGCTCGGCTGCCAGATCCATGTCGCGGATCGCAATCCACATGCGCCCGATGCGGCCGTGGACGAGGTTCGAGGCGAGCCAGGTGAGCAGGATGACGATGGTCAGCACCAGGAGATAGCGGGTCTGCGGCGTGGCGTTCGGGCCCATGATCGGGGTGCCGAACAGGGTGCGCAGCGGCGCATCGAGAGCGCCCGAGACGTTGTAGTTCACCAGCCACGGGATGCGGATGAAGCACCACTGCAGGAAGAATTGCGCAGCAAGGGTCGCGACTGCGAGATAGAAGCCCTTGATGCGCAGGGACGGCAGGCCGAACAGAGCGCCGACGGCGGCGGAAAAGAAGCCGGAGACGAAGATCCAGACGATGACGTTCACCCCCGGAAAGGCCGTCATCAGCTTGTAGCAGGCATAGGCGCCCACGCCCATGAAGGCCCCGGTGCCCAGGGACAGCAGGCCCGTGTAGCCCGTGAGGATGTTGAGTCCGATGGAAGCAAGCGAGAACACCAGGAATGGGATCAGCACAGCCTGGAGCAGGAAGTCGCTTCCGAGGAAGGCGAGGGCATAGGCAGCAAGGATGATGAGTCCGAGCCCGATCCGGTCCTGGCGCAGGGGAAAGATCGCGCTGTCAGCGACGTAGTTGGTCTTGAACTGGCCGGCCTCACGGTAGAGCACGGAATGATCCTCTTAAATCCGTTCGATGATCTTTTCGCCGAACAGTCCTTGCGGCCTGTAGAGCAGGAAGAGCAGGGCGATCACGTAGGCCAGCCACGTCTCGATGCCTCCGCCCACCAGCGGACCCCAGTAGAACTCGCCGATCTTCTCGCCCACTCCAATGATCAGGCCGCCGATGATGGCGCCGGGAATGGAGGTGAAGCCGCCGAGGATGAGCACGGGAAGGGCCTTGAGGGCGATGATCTGGAGCGAGAAAGACACGCCCGAGCGTGCGCCCCACATGATCCCCGCCACCAGCGCGACCAAGCCGGCGGCAAACCAGACGATGACCCAGATCTGGTTGAGGGAGATGCCGACCGAGAGCGCCGCCTTGTGGCTGTCCGCCACCGCGCGGAGCGCTCGGCCGATGCGGGTCTTGGAGAAGAACACCGCCAGCAGCCCGATCATGATAGAGGCGATGACGGCCGCGGCGATGTCGAGGTGCTGGAAGCGCACCATTCCGCCCAGCATGTCCAGTTCCGTCGTACCCTGGGGCAGGAGCAACGCATCGGTGATCATTTCCTTCGGGTTTCCGCCGAAGATGAGCTCGCCGAAGCCGATGAGGAAGTAGGTGAGCCCGAAGGTCGCCATGAACAGGATGATGTCGGGCTGGTTGACGAGCGGCCGCAGCACGACCCGCTCCACCACCACGGCCAGGACGAACATCGTCAATGCCGCGAGGATCAGGGCAAGAAAGGCCGGCACGCCCTTCTCGTAGAGCCCCACCAAGGTCAGGGCCGCGAATACGACCATGATGCCTTGCGCGAAATTGAATACGCCTGAAGCCTTGAAGATGAGCACGAATCCGAGCGCGATCAGCGCATAGAGCACGCCGGAGACGAGCCCCTCCCAGAGGGTCTGGATCAGGAGGTCAGGCGCTTCGCCCATGAACACGAAGGGCTCGATGAAAACCTTATAGAGAATGTCCATCGCCCGTCCTCAATGCGCCACGCCGAGATAGGCATCGATGACGCGCTGGTCGCTCTTGACCACTGTTGGCGTCCCATCGGCGATCTTGCGCCCGTATTCCAGCACAACGACCCGGTCTGAGAGATCCATCACCACGCCCATGTCGTGCTCGATGAGTGCGATAGTGGTGCCGTATTGCTGGTTCACCTCGAGAATGAAGCGCGACATGTCCTCCTTCTCCTCGAGGTTCATGCCGGCCATGGGCTCGTCGAGCAGCAGCAGCTCAGGCTCCATCGCGAGCGCGCGCCCGAGTTCGACCCGCTTCTGCAGGCCATACGGAAGGCGTCCGACGGGAGTCTTGCGGATGTGCTGGATCTCGAGGAAGTCGATGATCTCCTCCACGAAGCGGCGATGCTCGACCTCTTCCTTCATGGCAGGGCCATGGCGGAAGAGCTGCCAGAAGAAGTTCGACCGCATTTTGATCGAGCGGCCGGCCATGATGTTGTCCAGCGTCGACATGCTCTTGAAGAGCGCCACGTTCTGGAATGTGCGGGCGATGCCGCCCCGCGCAGCCTCATAGGGGCGCATCTTGGGGCGCCTGACGCCTTTGAAGGTGATGCGCCCCTCCGTCGGGTAGTAGAAGCCGTTGATGCAGTTGAGCATCGAGGTCTTGCCGGCGCCGTTAGGCCCTATGATGGCGCGGATCTCGCCTTTGCGGATGTCGAACGACACGTCGGTGAGCGCCTTCACGCCGCCGAAGCCGAGCGACACGTTCTCCACCGCGAGCAGCACGTCGCCCTTGGCAAAGACGGGATGGTCGGGCGCCCTCATTCTGCGGCCTCCGGAAGGGGCGTGGCGTGTGCGGCTGGATAGAGCTTCATGTCCTTGATCTTAACCCGTGCGGAGATCACACCCTTGCGGCCGTCCTCGAAGGTGACTTCCGTCGAAATGTCCGCCTCTTCGGAGCCGTCATAGAGCGCCTGAATGAGGGGAGCGTAGCGGTCGGCGATGAAGCCGCGGCGCACCTTCTGGGTCCGCGTGAGCTCGCCGTCGTCGGCATCGAGCTCCTTGTGCAGGATCAGGAACCGCTTGATCTGCGCGCCGCCCATGAGCGGCTCGGAGGCCAGCAAGCGGTTCACCTCGTCCACATGCTTCTCGATCATCTCGTAGACCAAGCGATGACCGGCGAGCTCCTGATAGGAGGCGTAGGTAACGCCGTTCCGCTCGGCCCAGTTGCTCACCGCCACGAGGTCGATGTTGATGAAGGCCGCCACGTGATCCCTGCCGTCGCCGAAGCAGACCGCTTCCTTGATGTTGGGATAGAACTTCAGCTTGTTCTCGATGTATTTCGGCGGGAAGAGGGCGCCGTCCCGCATCTTGCCCACGTCCTTGGCGCGGTCGATTATCTTGAGATGGCCGCTCGCATCGAAGAAGCCGGCATCGCCCGAATGCACGAAGCCGTCGGGAGTCTTCGTCTCGGCGGTCTTCTCATCGTCCTTGTAGTAGCCCACGAAGACCCCTGGAGAGCGATAGAGGACCTCGCCATTGTCCGCGATGCGGATCTCGACCTGCGGGGCAGGGCGGCCCACCGTGTCGGCGCGGATCTCGCCGTCGGGCTGCATGGTGATGTAGACGGAAGCTTCCGTCTGCCCGTAGAGCTGCTTCAGGTTCACGCCGATGGAGCGGTAGAAGCGGAAGATCTCGGGACCGATCGCTTCGCCTGCGGTGTAGCCCACCTTCACCCGCGTCATGCCGAAGCGGTTGCGAAGCGGCGCATAGACGAGCACGTTGCCGAGCCTCCAGAGAAGCCTGTCCCAGGCGCCGACGCCCGGTTCTCTGTTCAGGATCTTTTCGCCGACTTTGTTGGCATGGTTGATGAAGTAGTGGAACATCCGCCGCTTGAGCGTACCCGCATCCTCGATGCGCACCATGGTCAGCGTCAGCATGCTCTCGAAGATGCGCGGAGGAGCGAAGACGTAGGTGGCGCCGATTTCGCGGCGGTCGTCCGCCACGGTCTCCGGGCTTTCTGGGCAATTGACGCAGAGCCCGGCCAGAAACGCCTGCGCGTAGGAGAAGATGTGGTCGCCCACCCAGGCAATGGGCAGGTAGGCCATGATCTCGTCGCTCTCGTCGAGCTTGTCGAAATCGCAGCCGATCTCGGCCGCTGCGATCACCGCATCCGAGGTGAGCATCACGCCCTTGGGACGGCCCGTGGTGCCGGAGGTGTAGAGGATGATCGCGAGGTCCGAGCCCTTGCCGTCCTGGAGGGTGCGATCGATGGCTTGCGCCTCCTGAGCATCCGCGAGTCTGGCGCGGCCTTCCTCAACGACGGATTGGATCGAGTGCAGATGGCCGTGATCGTAGTCTCTCAGGCCCTTCTGTTCGTCATAGAGCACATGCTGAAGCTGGGGCAGCTGCTCCGACACGGAGAGAAGCTTGTCGACCTGCTCCTGGTCCTGCACGGCCGCATGGGTCACCTCCGCATGGGCCAGCACATAGGCCATCTCGTCCGCGACGGAATCCGCATAGACTGGGATCGGAATCGCGCCGATCCACTGGGCTGCGGCGATGCTCCAGTAGAGGTAGGGCCTGTTGTAGCCGATGATGGCGATCTTGCCGCCCCGCCTCAGTCCGAGCGACTGCAACCCGCTGGCATAGGCCCGCACGATCTCGTGCACCTCGCCCCATGTCCAGGATTGCCAGATTCCAAGGTCCTTGTGCCGAAACGCCGTGCGGTTCGGGCGCGTGCGCGCATTGCGCACGAGCAGCTTTGGAAATGTATCCGCTCGCGCTTCTGCTGCCGTCGTCAAAGACGTCAACCTCCCTGGCACCCGCGCGTGTTTTGGCGCGGTATGGCTACGTTCCCTCTTGATGCACGGCCGTACCGGCGCATGCACCTGCCGGTCTCATGCCGGCTGTCCGCCTTGGGACTTCGTTAGGGAAGCATTCTGTCGCGCCCATCCAGGGAGGGCAAGGGCCATCACCCGCTACCATGGGCTAATACGCCGTCGGAAGCCGATCCCCGGCGGGTTCGATGTTCAATCAGAACCTAGGTGGTCTCGCTACGGAACGGCCGTGAGTGCTGCCGGCTCGATCTCATTGGCCTTGACGAGGCGCTCGACCCCGACCGTGTTCTTGACCCGGTACACCGCATATCCGTCTGTCTTGGACACAAGGCAGACGATGCAATAGGTGCGGTGATCCGCATAGCCTGAGGCAGGTCTGCTGATCCGCACGAGCTGCCCGATTTGGAATGCCTCTTTCATGGGCGCCTCCACGATCCTCGAAGCAAGAGGAGGGAGCTTGAAGGTCGGGGAGGGCGCCTTGCGATCTCCCGGCTGAAACTGTCAAGCTCGAACGTCCGCTTGCTTCCTTCCACGCTTTGGTCGGATCAAGAACGAAGGCTGAGGCAAAAGGATGACGATTCTCTCCTTTGAACCCTGCCGCGGCATGATGCCGTCCCCATTCCGGACATGACGGGTGTAAGGAAATCGCGCATGGATGGCAGGCGCATTAACATGAGATAACCCCGAGGCACACTCGCTGTCGCGCCTCGGATTCGCTTCTTATTCCGCGGAGAGGCGACCGGCCTACTGCGCAGGCGGTCCGGCCGGACGGCTTGGAGCATTGGGGTTGGCAGGCATCGTGTTGGCCGGCTGGTTGTTATTGTCTGTGCTGCCCGTCTCGTCGGGGCCGTCGTCGCCGCAGGCGGACAGGGCGAGCAGGGCAGCCAGGGACAGGATCAGTTTCAGCCTCATGGTGGTCTCCTTGTTGGGTCCTGTTCAACTCCCACCCCATCCTGTGGTTCAACATTCGGGCTCGGCTCAGCCCGGCTGGATCGGCATGGTCACCACGAACCGCGCGCCGGAGGGAGAGTTCGCGCTTGCCTTCACCTGAGCCTGCAGCTGCCGGGCGGTGTTCACGATAAGGCGTGATCCGAGACTCTGGCGGTGCTTGGAGAAGTCGAACTCTGCCGGGAGGCCGACACCCCGATCGGCCACTTCCAATCGGAGCTGTTCGCCGCCTGCCGAGAGCCGGACCTCGACGGGCCCGCCGCCACCCTCCGGATAGGCATACTTGAAGGCGTTGGTGACAATCTCGTTGAGCAGCAGGCCAAGGGAGATCGCCCGGTCGGTCGAGATCATGACGGAATGGCCCTGAAACTCGAGCCGATGCTCCATGGCTGTTTCCTGAAGCTTGTGACAGAGATCGTTCAAGAAGCCGCAGAGGTCGACGCTCTGGGCATCGTATTGCCGCCAGAGCCGGTCGTGGATCTGCGCGATCGTCTGAACCCGCGCGTAGGCATCCTCCAGAGCCCGCCGAGCCTCGGGGTTGGTCGTCGAGCGGGATTGGAGGCCAAGCAGGCTCGCCACCAGCGCCAGGGAATTCTTGACCCGATGGCTGACCTCCTGGGTCATCAGCTGGTTCCGCTCCTCCGCCTCGCGCTGCTCGGTCACGTCGGTGTTGGTGCCGAACCAGCGCAGAATCCTGCCGTCACTGTCGCGGATCGGCAGGGCGCGGGAGAGGAACCAGCGGTAGGAACCATCCTGTGCCCGCAGGGGAAAGGTGTCCTCCCACGGCTCGCCCGTCTCGAAGGAGCGGCGGAAGCGCTCGACCACCCGCTCAATGTGATCGGGATGGTGGAGGGAGCGCCAGCCCCAGCCCTTGATCTCCTCAAGGCTGACGCCCGCATAGTCGAAGACGCGCTGGTTGTACCAGTAGATCGAGCCCGAAGCGTCAGCCATCCAGGCGAGCTGCGGGATGGAATTGGCCAGGGTGCGGAAGCTCTCTTCGCTCTCCTGCACCGCTCCCTCGATCCTGATGCGCTCCATGGCGACGCCCAGGATGTTGGCGACGCCCTCCAGAAACGCGATGTCGGTCTGGGTGAATTTGTTTTCCTGCGGGCTGTCGACTTCGAGAACACCGAAGGACCAGTTCCGCCCGCGGACCGGCACGTTGATGGCCCGGCGAACACCATGCTCGACCATGACATGGGAGGCGCGAAACCGGTCTTCTCCCTCGGCTGCGGCTGCTCCGAGATGACTCGAAAGCACAGCCTCGCCGGTACGGTAAACATAACCTGCCGCGGATCCCAGGTCGGCAGACACACGAGCATGCCCGATCACGCCCGGCCGCCAGCCGATGCCGGCCCGCAGGAAGAGCTTGTCCTCATCGGGGCGGTACTCGAGCACTTTCGACAGCTCCCCTCCGAGGCCATTGGCGCCGATTCTGCAAGCCTCCTGCAGAAGCGCATCGAGATCCATGGCCTGCAGCGCGAAGAGACCGAAACCTGCCAGGAGCTCCTGTTGCCGGAGCCGGTATGCCAATTCCTCGGATCGGTGCGACATGGGGAGGAGATCGGCTCCTCTTGAATGCGATGGACTGCTGCTCACGAGCCGAACTCAATTGGCAAGATGTGAAAACACTAACCGTTCGAAACGTGTGATTGCGGCGCTCTGTTCCCATGGCCGCTCACGTCCAAGTCATGGCTGCCCCTCGTCCGATGGCCGGAACAGCCGCCGAGGTGGGGAATTGACTCGATCTGAAGCCCTTGTCCTGCAACCGAGGAGGCCGGGATGTTGAATGGCTTGCGTGTTCTCGTGGTCGAAGACGATCCTGCCATCGCAACCGACATCAGCGACCTGATCGAACGGGCGGAGGGAGAGGTGATCGGCCCTGTCGGATCCCTGCGTGAGGCGAGGCAGGCGGTCAAGACCGATCAGGACATCCACGGCGCGGTGCTCGACGTCAATCTCGGCGACGGGGATGTCACGCCCGTGCTGGAATCCTTGCGGGCGCGGAAGGTGGGTGTGGTGGTCTATACCGGAAGCGCCGGATTGCCCTCGGGTGTGGGCGAGCGCCATCCCGATATCGTCGTGCTTCAGAAGCCCGTGCAGCCTGGCCGCCTTGTCGGTGAAATCCAGCGCGCCTGTCGCGGCGTGAGCGTGTGAGGGGTCAAGCCGTCAGCGAGTAGCGATGGTGTGGAAGAAGCTGCCCGTCACCAGACCCTGGCGATGACCGGCGACGCCGAGGTCCTGGCCTTCCGCATCCGCAATCCTGGCGAATGCAGCGTCTCCGGACATGTTGGCCTGCGTCACCGAGGCATAGTGAAACTCATGGCCGACGAGGCATTGGCCCGCCGGTCCCATTGCTCCGGCATGGAGCAGATGCGCGATCCTGTAGCCGAGATGCATCCGGCGCTTGGCATAGCTCGTCTCGACCGGCAGGAGGCCTGCCATGGCATGGGCATGGCCGTCGCCGTCCTCCAGAGCTTGGCCCAGAACCATGTAGCCGCCGCATTCCCCATGAACCGGCCGCCGAGCCGCGAAACTCTGTAGCCCTTCGAGAAAGTGCCGGGCATCCGAGATACGCCCGGCGTGAAGCTCCGGGTATCCTCCGGGCAGCCAGCAGACGTCGCAGTCAGACGAGGGAGGCTCGTCGGCGAGGGGCGAGAAGGAGACGATCTCGGCCCCCGCCTTGCGCCAACCGGCAAGCACGTGCGGGTAGACGAAGGAGAAGGCCTGATCTGACGCCAGCGCGATCCGCTGGCCCGGCGGTGGCAGGGGGATCACGTCGTCGGTGCGCGCGAGACGAGTCGGACCAGCCAGGGCGGTGAGGCGGTCGAGATCGACTGAGCCTTCCACGGCATCCGCCAGGCGCTCAAGTCGCGAATCGAGTTCCTCGGTCTCCCCTGCCTGGACGAGGCCGAGATGGCGCTCGGGCAGAGCCAGATCCGCGTTGCGCATGAGGGCGCCGAGAACGGAGAGGCCGATGCGGGCCATCCCGTCCTCCACCAGCCTGCGGTGCCGTTCGCTGGCCACCTTGTTCAAGACCACGCCGGCGATCTGTATCCGCGGGTCGAAGCGGGCGCAGCCGAGCGCGACCGCTGCCGCCGATTGCGCGTGTCCCGATACGTCCAGCACAAGGATCACGGGCCAGCCGAACAGGGCCGCGATGTCGGCGCTTGCGCCGGTGCGGCCGATCTCCTGACGGATGCCGTCGAAGAGGCCCATGGAGCCTTCGGCAATCACGAGGTCGGCGCTGCCGGCGGCCTGTCTGGCAATTGCCCCGAGCAGGGGCGCTCCCATGGCGAAGCTGTCGAGATTGAAGCTCGGGGCGCCGGTGGCCGCCGCATGGAAGGCCGGGTCGATGTAATCGGGCCCGCATTTCACGCCGCGCACCTGCAGCCCTCTTCGGGCGAGAGCCCGCTGGAGCCCGAGCGCGATCGTAGTTTTGCCCGAGCCCGAGCGAGGTGCGGCGATGAGCAGGCCGGGGCACAGGCTCACTGGGCCGCCTCGCTGCCGAACTCGAGGAGGTGATTGGCGATGGCCGAGCGGAAGGCCGCGATGGCCCCGACGGCCACGATGGCGGGCGAGCGGATGAGCCCGTCCTCGGCCAGCTTAGGCAGGGTTGCGAGGGTTCCCTCCACGATGCTCTCCTTGGCGGTCGTTGCGCCATGGACCACGAGCGCCGGAGTATCACCGCCAAGCCCGCCTTCCATGAGGCCCTGCACGATGGAAGGGAGGTTCGACACCGCCATGTAGAGCACGATGGGAGCACCGGTGCGGGCCAGCGATGCCCATTCGATCTCGGCATCCGGGGCGGGATGCCCGGTGGCAAGGATCACCGCATGGTTCGTTCTGCGCATGGTCGCCGGAACGCCATGGATCGCAAGCGAAGCGAGGCCGCTCGATACGCCCGGGATGATGCGGAAGGGAATGCCCGCCTCCGAGAGCGCCAGCGCTTCCTCGCCGCCGCGTCCGAAGATGAAGGGATCGCCGCCCTTGAGCCGCAGCACCCGCTTCCCCTCGCGGGCGAGCTGGATCAGCCGCTCGCAGATGTCCCGCTGAACCGCCGACGGCTTGCCGCCGCGCTTGCCGGCGAATTCCAGAACGGCGCCCTCGCGGGCGAAGGACAGGACGGCAGGATCGACGAGGGCGTCGTAGACGATGACATCCGCCTTCGCGAGGGCGTTCAGGGCATGGATCGTGAGCAGGCCGGGATCGCCCGGACCAGCGCCGACGAGCCAGACCGTGCCCGGCGCAAACGGCGGCGTGAGGCGGGAGAGGGCGGTCATGCAGGCCTCCGCACCGAGCCGGTGGCGATGTGGCTGTTGGAATTCATGGGGACGTTGTAAGAGGGCTTATGGACGAGAGTAAACCCGCCGGACCATTGCGCCGTGGCTGGACCACGGGCGCCTGCGCCACGGCGGCCGCCAAGGCGGCGTATCTGGGATGGCAGACGGGCGATTGTCCCGATCCCGTCGAGATCGTGCTGCCGGGCGGGGCGCGGCCTGCATTCTCCCTTGCCCTCACGGAGATCATCGAAGGCGGAACGCGGGTCGGAGTCGTCAAGGATGCGGGTGACGACCCGGACGTGACCCATGGCGCCCTGGTGATCGCGACCGTCCGGGCCGGTGCACCGGGTTCGGGCGTGACCTTCCGGGCCGGCGAGGGCGTCGGCACCGTCACCCGCGCAGGCCTGCCCCTGCCGCCCGGAGAGCCCGCCATCAATCCGGCGCCGCGCCAGATGATCCGCGACAACCTGGAGGAGGCGGCGCGCAGCCTCGGTGGACCTTTGGACATCGAGGTCGAGATTGCGATTCCGGGCGGCGAGGCCATCGCCCAAAAGACCCTCAACCCGCGCCTCGGCATCCTGGGCGGGCTGTCGATCCTCGGCACCACCGGCGTGGTGGTGCCATATTCCTGCGCGGCCTGGATCCACAGCATCTATCGCGGCATCGACGTTGCCCGTGCAGGCGGTCTCGACCATGTGGCGGGGGCCACGGGCTCCACATCCGAGAAGGCCGTGCAGGCCCTCTACAACCTGCCTGATCATGCGCTCATCGACATGGGCGATTTCGCCGGCGGCATGCTGAAATACCTGCGCCGCAATCCGGTGCCCAAGGTCACCATCGCGGGCGGCTTCGCCAAGATGACCAAGCTTGGTCAGGGCCTGCTTGACCTGCATTCGCGCTCCGGGGCGGTCGATCTCGCTTGGCTGTCCGAACGCTTGCTCGAAGCCGGCGCCGAGCCCGCCGTCGCCGAGCAGGCGCAGGGCGCCAACACGGCGCTCGAGGTGCTGGAGAGGGCTAGAAGCCTCGGCCTTCCGCTCGCCGACGTCGTAGCGCTGCATGCGTGGCAGACAGCCGCCAAGGCTCTGCGTGGTACCGACATCGCGCTCGAAATCATCGTATTCGACCGCAACGGCGAGCTTGCGGGCCGCCTGCCGTTCCATCCGGTGGCCTGACGCTGCTGTCATCATCGGCCGTCCTCGCGGGCGCTTGGGCGGAAGCGCCGCTCGTAATCGGTGGAGTAGAGGGCGCTGTCGCGGAAATCCTTCGCCTCAAGCGTACGCCCCACCAGGATCAGGGCCGTGCGTTCCAGCTTCTCCGTGCGCACCATGGCGGCAATCGTGGACAGCGTTCCCCTGATTACCCGCTCGTCCGGCCAGGAAGCACGCCAGACTACGGCTGCGGGGCAATCGGCGCCGTAAGACGGTAGCAGGTCTTCGACCACCTGCTCGATCACATGGATGGACAGATGGATGGCGAGCGTCGCCCCCGTCTGCGCGAAGGCCGTAAGCCGTTCCGTCTCCGGCATGGCGGAGGCCCTGCCCGTTGTGCGGGTGAGCACCACCGACTGCCCCACCTCCGGCACGGTCAATTCTCTCCCAAGTGCGGCAGCTGCCGCCGCGAAGGCAGGAACCCCTGGCGTGATCGTGTAGGGGATGCTTAAGGCATCGAGCCGCCGCAGCTGCTCGCCCATGGCGCTCCAGATCGACAGATCGCCGGAATGGAGCCGCGCCACGTCCTCGCCGCGCTCATGCGCCCGCAGGTATTCGGCCGTGATGGCGTCGAGGTCGAGAGGCGCGGTGTCGACGAGCCGAGCCCCCGGCGGGCACCAGGACAGGATCTCCGGCGGCACGATGGAGCCGGCATAGAGACAGACGGGGCAGCGCTCGATGAGTGCGCGGCCGCGCACGGTGATGAGATCAGGTGCGCCGGGACCTGCTCCGATGAAATGGACCGTCATGGGCCTATCTCCCGACACGCGAGGGCGCAGGTGGCGGAGGCCGAGGATATGCGCTCCAGGATGAGTCTCGGGTGCGGCCCTGCGGCCGAAAGCGCCGCGGCTTCGGCGACCGATCCGACCCCATGCGCCGCGATGGAGCGGGCCGAGTGCGTGCGCACATACGGGGCGGCTGCCGAGAGTGCGGCTTGTGCCACAGGTGTCGCTACAGCATCGAGACGGCGGGCGGCCTCGGCGAAAGCCGGCAGGGTGGCGAGCGCCTCGATGGTTGCGAGCCTGCTCAGTGCGGCACGCGCAAGCGATGCGCGCTCCAGCGCCTGCTCCACGAGCGCCACGATCTCATCGGCTTCGACGCCGCGCCTGAATCCTACGCCGGCCACGATCATGTCTTCACCACCACCCATTGCGTGACGGGCATCGCCGCCCGCCAGCCATGCATGCCGCCGACGGCTTCGAGGCGCGACAGCGCCAAGCGCCGCATGGCGCCGCCATATCTGGCGAAAAGAGTGCCAAGCAGCGTCTCGGTCTCGAGCGTCACGGCGTTGAGCACGAGGCGGCCGCCGGGTTTGAGCGCCGCCCAGGCCGTTTCAAACACGCCGGCCTCCGATGCCCCGCCGCCGATGAAGACGGCATCCGGCGCCGGCAGGTCGGCCAGGGCCTCAGGCGCCTGCCCGACGCGGATGTCCAGCGCCGTCGCGCCGAGCTCCTGCGCATTGCGCCGCGCCCGCTCGGCGCGCTCCGGGCACTCCTCGACTCCGATGCAGCGGTTGCGCGGATGGCGCAGGCACCATTCGATGCCGACCGAGCCCGCGCCCAGGCCGATATCCCACAAAAGCTCGCCGGCCTTCGGCGCGAGGGCTGCCAGGGTCAGCGCGCGGATCTCCGCCTTGGTGAGCTGGCCGTCATTCTCGAACCAGGAATCGGGAAGACCGGACGCGAGGGGAACGACGCGGGCATCCCTGGATGCCATGATCTCGAACGCGATGGTGTTGAGTGGATCAATCTCGGCGATATCGAACCCATCGGCAGGCGCATGGCGGATGCGCTCGCACGGGCCTCCCATGGCTTCCAGCACGATGACCATGGAAGCGCCCATGCCCCGCGCCCTCAGAAGCTCCGCGAGCTTGCCCGGCGTCGAGCCGTCCCACGACAGGGCGAGAATGCGCGCGCCCGGTTGCAGAACGGGAATGATCCGCTCCAGCGTCCGGCCGTGCAGGCTGACGCACTCGCAATCGGGCAGCGACCATCCCAGGCGTGCGGCGGCGAGGCTGAAAGCCGAGGGACGCGGGTAGCAGACGATCTCGTCGGTCGGGACCAGCCGCGCGAGTTCGGCCCCGACGCCGTAATGGAACGGATCGCCCGTCGCCAGGACGCAGGTCGGCTCGCCCCGGCGGGCGAGGATCATCGGATAGCTCTCGGCAAAGGGGGAGGGCCAAGTCTGCGCCTGCGCAGACAAGGGCGCTGCAAGCTCAAGGTGGCGCGCGCCGCCGATCACGAACTCCGCTCCGTCGAGGGCAGCCAGCGCTGCAGGAGAGAGCCCCGCACGTCCGTCCTCGCCGATGCCGATGATGGTCAGCCAGGGAGCCTTGGTCATGCTCGACTCCTCATCGGTTTTCAGGGAAAAGGGGCGCATGCGCATTCTCATTCTGGGCGGCACGACGGAGGCTTCCGCGCTCGCGGCGCTTCTGGCCGGCCGAGGCGATTTCAGCCCTCTTCTGTCCATGGCCGGGCGCACCAGCGACCCGCGCCCCCTGCCGATCCCCACCCGCATCGGCGGCTTCGGCGGGGTGGAGGGGCTTGCCCGGTTCCTGGTGCAGGAGCGGATCGAGGCGGTGATCGATGTTACCCATCCCTTCGCTGCCGTGATGTCGCGCAACGCGGCGGAGGCCTGCGCGCAAGTGCACGTTCCGCTGCTCGCCCTGCGCCGCCCACCGTGGACGCCGCAGGAGGGCGATCGCTGGATCGATGTTGGATCCATGGAAGAGGCCGTCGGTGCATTGGGCCACGTGCCCCGCCGCGTCTTCCTCACCGTGGGGCGTCTCGAACTGCCGCCCTTCGCGGCCGCGCCGCAGCACAGCTATCTTGTGCGCACCATCGAGCCCATCGGCGAAGCGCTGCCGTTGCCGAACGTCATCGCCATCCGGGACCGCGCGCCCTTCGACGAGGCGTCGGAACGGGCGCTGATGGAGCGCGAGCGCGTCGAGGTGGTGGTCACGAAGAATTCCGGCGGGACTGCGACCTATGCGAAGATCGCGGTGGCGCGGGCTCTCGGGCTGCCGGTCATCGTCGTGGCACGGCCGCAAAAGCCTCGCGGTGTCGAGGAGGCGGCAACCGCCGAGGCGGCCTTCGAATGGCTCGAGCGCCGTCATGGGCGCTCCCCGTAGAAGCGCGGCGTGTAGACGTAAGGCGTCTTGCCGTCAGGCCGCTCGATCAGCCGCGTGGTCGTCGCGCCGATGATCACCACGGTGGACATGTCGGCCATGGAGGCTTCCGTTTCCGAGAGCGGCAGGATCCCGATCCGCTCGTCCGGCCGCATGACGGCGCGGGCCAGGATGATCGGCGTGTCGCGACCGCGGGTCTCGGCCACGATCTTGAACGCGGCGCCGAGCTGCCAAGGGCGGGCCGACGAGATCGGGTTATAGAGCGCGACGACGAAATCCGCCGCAAGCGCCGCGCGCAACCGCGCCTCGACGACCTCCCAGGGCTTCAGGTTGTCCGACAGCGACATGGCGCAGAAATCGCCGCCCAGAGGCGCGCCGATGCGGGCCGCGGCGGCGAGCATCGCCGTGATGCCGGGCTCCACGCGGATGTCGAGGCTGCGCCAGGCGGGATCGCCGCTGTCGACAGCCTCGAAAACCGCCGCCGCCATGGCGAACACACCGGGATCGCCGCCGGACACCACGGCCACGTGCGCTCCCTTCGCCGCGAGATCGAGCGCGAAGCGCGCGCGGTCGAGTTCGACCCGATTGTCCGACGGGTGCCGGCGCTGGCCGGGTCGCTCCGGCGCACGGTCCACATAGGGTCCGTAGCCGACGAGGTCTGTGGCCGAGGCGAGCGCCTCGGAGGCGGCGGGCGTCAGATAGCGCGGATCGCCCGGGCCGAGGCCCACGACCGTCAGCAGGCCTGTCATACGCGCCTCCCTTGCCCCGGCACAAGGATGAGCGAGAAGTAGGGGGCGTCGAGATCCTCGGGCAGTTCGAGCAGCGGGACGATCTTCTCCTCCGCCATGGTGGCCCGCTCCACATAGATCGCACGCTCCAGAAGGCCCGCGGTGCCGAGCGCTTTGCGAACCTTCGGCAGGTTGCGACCGAGCTTCATCACCACGGCGGCATCTGTGCCGGAGAGGCGCCGCGTCAGTTCCGCCTCGGGCAACGTTCCGGGCACCACGGTGAGCACGTCGTCGCCCCAGGTGATCGGTGCCCCAGCACGGGTCCAGGCGCCCGACATGCCGGACACGGCCGGCACGACTTCTGCAGGCACTTTGTCCTTGAGGCGCCACCAGAGATGCATGAAGGAGCCGTAGAAGAAGGGATCGCCCTCGCAAAGAACCGCGACGGTGCGTCCGGCTTCGGTCTCTGCCAGGAGCCGCGCCGCAGATTCCTCATAGAAGGGGTTTAGCGCCGCCGCATAGTCCGGGTGATCGGCGGGAATCTCTGTCGTCACCGGATAGACGAGGGCAATCTCCCGCTCCTGATCCTGGCCGACGATAGCATCGGCGATGGTGCGCGCGTTGCCGCGCCGTCCGCGCTTGCAGAAATGGACGAGCCGGTCGGCACTCTCCAGCACCTTGCGGGCGCGCACGGTCATGTAGTCCGGGTTGCCGGGGCCTAGCCCCAAACCGAAGAAGCGGATGGAATTGTCGGTCATGCCCGCCTCACTCCACCGGGTTCGCGAGGGCATTGACCGCTGCCGCCGCCATGGCGCTGCCGCCGCGCCTTCCGTGAACCACGAGATACGGCACGCGCCGGTCACGGGCCAGCGCCTCCTTGGATTCCGCCGCGCCGATGAAGCCGACCGGAATGCCGATCACAGCGGCGGGCTTCGGCGCACCGGCATCGAGCATTTCGAGCAGACGGAAGAGCGCTGTGGGCGCGTTGCCGACCACCACGAGCGCACCCTCCAGCCGCTCGCGCCACAGTTCCATGGCGGCTGCCGAGCGGGTGTTGCCGAGCTCCAGCGCGAGCGCCGGAACGCGGGAATCGTCCAGTGTGCAGACGACCTCGTTGTTCGTGGGCAGCCGCGCGCGGGTGATGCCGTTCGCCACCATCTTGGCGTCGCAGAGGATGGGCGCGCCGCGTATGAGGGCTGTTTCGGCAGCTTCGGCAAAGTCGGATGAGAGATCGATATCGCGGGGCAGGTCGGTCATGCCGCACGCATGGATCATGCGCACGGCGACGCGCTCGGCGGTGCCGGAGAAGCGCGACAGATCCGCCTCGGCCCGGATGATCGCAAAGGAGCGGCGATAGATTTCCGCACCCTCGCGGATATAGTCGCGTGCCCCACTCATCGCGTGACCTCCGCAAGTGTGCGGCGCAGATCGCCGGTATATTCCAAAGTCGATAAACGGGTCATGAGTTCTTCGAGAGAAAGATGAAGGGAAGCCGCATCGCGGGTCGAGCCATTCGGCACCACGTCGTAGCGGCCGTCGGCGCGGCCCACCAGGGTGAGATCCGCCTTGCCCGGATGGGCGCAGCCCTTCGGGCAGCCCGAGACGTGAAGCGTCGTGCCCTGACGGAGGAGGGTTCCACAGGAAAGCGCGATTCGCAGGGCGTCGGCGGGAGCGGGCGTGAGCCCGCTCCCGCAATCGGGTCCACCGGGGCAGGCGAAGAGGGAGAGGCGCGGGTCGCCGGCATCGGTTACGAAGCCCGCGCGATCCGCCGCGCCGAGCAGGGAGGGCACATGCTCAGGTGCGATCTCCGGCAGCAGGATGCCCCGCGTGAAGGACAGGCGGATTTCGCCGCTGCCGAAGCGCTCGCTCCAATCGGCTGCTTGAGCCAATTGCTGGGTGCTGCAGCGGCCGAACGGCAGGGCGAGGAGAACGGCCTGTCCGTTGCCGAGTGAAAGAACGCCGGCGCGGTAAGCCGCAGCGCGCTGGGGCGGCTCGGGAATTGGGCCGAGAGCCGCGCGGGCTGCCAGCTCCCGCACAAGGTCGGGCATGAGATCACGCAGACGCCGCGCCTCGGTCCTGCATTCGCGTCTCAGATCCGCGAAGCCGGAAAGGATCCTGTGCACGGCATCGGGTGTGTGCGAGAGGGTCGATATGCCGATCCAATGCAGGCCGTTGGAAGAGGGCGCCCCAAAAGCGATCGTTTCCTCACCGGTCGCCACCAGATGAAGGTCGGCTCCGAGATCATCGAGGGGCATCGCGCCGCCGCCGTCGACTGCGACGAAGAACTTTGCGGGAAGGTCCTCGATGGCACCGGCCGAATCCTCGATGGTCTGAGCCAGGGCAAGGGCGTTGCAATGGTCGAGTGGATCGAGACCTGCAAGCGGCGAGAGCGCTGTGAGGCGGTTCGGACCATCGCCTTCGGGCTCGACCAAGCCTTCGCGCTCAAGAGGCGCGAGCAGATCGGGATAGGTCGCGTCGCTCACGCCGCGAATCTGCAGGTTGCCGCGAGCGGTGATGTCGAGATGACCGTTGCCGTGTTCCAGCGCTGCCTGGGCGATGAAGCGCGCCTGATCAGCCGAAAGCCTGCCGCCGAACGGATGAAGGCGCACGAGCAGGCCATCGCCGGTTGCCATCGGGCGGCGCACGCCCGGGCACCAGCCCCGACGACGCGCGATGTCGGCCTGGGGGTTCATTCGGCCGCCTCCTTTCGCTCATCGTCGAAGAGGGCTGCAACGGAATTGAGGCGGCTCTCCCACAGGCCGCGCCGGCGCGCCTCCGCCAAACGCTGGCGGATCGCGTGTGCGGCGGCAGGGTTGGCGGCGGACATCCGTTGCCAGACGGATTCGTCGGCGACAAGGGCCGTGAAGACGTAATCGAGGTTTGCCGAGGAAACCGCGTCCGTGGTTGCGGCGAAGGCGAAGAGCGCATCGACCCCTTGCGCGATCTCGGCCGCGCCGCGCCAGCCGTGGCGCAGCTGGCCGGCGATCCAGCGCGGGTTCGTCAGGCGGCCGCGGACGAGGCGGTCCACGTCTTCCGGGAGGGTGCGGGCTTTCGGGGCCTGCGGGCGGCTCGTATCGAGGCTGTAGAGGGCAGGGGAAGCTCCCAAGGCCTGCGCTGCCGCCGCAAAGCCGCCCATGGCATCCGCTGCGGAATCGCCGTCGAGGATGTCGCGCTCGGCCACGTCGCTCACATGAACGAAGGCTTCCGCCTGCTCGACGCGCTGCGGGAAGCTCTCATCGGCCTGTGCCTCGCCGCTGGGGCCGAATGCATGAGAGGTGCCTACGAGATAAGTACTGCCGAGATCGCTTCTCGTCACCCATTCGCCGTCGAGCGCCTGTGCCGACACGCCCGCCCCGTAGGTTCCGGGCGCAGAGCCGAACACGCGCGACAGCATTTCGCCACGACGACGGGCGGCCGCGAGTTCATTCCACTCGTCGTCCTCATTGAGCGCGGCAACTGCGCGGGCCGCCTGATCGAGGAGCGCGATCTGGTCAGGGAACGTATCGCGGAATGCCCCGGAAACCCGCACCGTCACATCTGCGCGCGGCCGGTCGAGGAGCGGCTGCGGCACGATTTCGAAGCCGGTCACACGGGTGGAGGCATGGTCCCAGGTCGGGCGCACGCCCATGAGCGCGAGCGCGTGGGCGATGTCCTCACCGCCGGAGCGGAGCGTCGGCGAGGCCCAGAGATCCATCACGATCCGGCGCGGCCAGTCGCCCTGCTCCTGCAGATGGCGGCGCACCACCTCCGCGGCTGCGCGCTGCCCAAGTTCGGTGGCGGCGCGGGTGGGGATCGCACGCGGATCGAGGGTTGCGAGATTGCGTCCGGTGGGCAGCACGTCCGACTGCCCGCGCGATGGCGAGCCGGAAGGGCCGGGTGTCACGAAGCGCCCGTCCAGAGCGCGTAGCAATCCGTCACGCTCACCGGCGGCGCTGGCTTCGAAACCATCGGGAGCGCTGCCGAAAACGTGCAGCCCCTCGCGGACCGTCACCTCGCCGAGATCGCAGAGATGCGCATCGAGGCGGGTGAGGGCCTCGTCCATCGGCATACGCTCATCCACGCCGCAGGCGGCAGCAAGGCCGCTCGCCTGCGCGCGCTCCAGGATCTCTCTTGCCACGAGATCGGCGCGTCCGGGATGCAGTACCTGGGCCGAGGAAAACTCTTCCACGAGCTCACGCAAGGCCGCAGCCTCGCCGTGCAGGCCAGCCTCGCCGGTCTGCGGCGTCAGATGACCAATGGTGACGGCTCCGATCCGGCGTTTGGCTGGAGCCGCCTCGCCGGGATCGTCGACGATGAACGGATAGACCACCGGCATCGCCCCGATGGCGATGCGCGGCCAGCAATGGGGCGAGAGCGCCACCGCCTTTCCGGGCAGCCACTCGGTAGTGCCGTGGGTGCCGAGATGCACGAGGGCGTGAACTTGCTCCAGAGCCTTCAGGCCGCAATAGAACGCGAGATAGCCATGGCTCGGAGGGCATTCGGGATCGTGATAGAAGCCTTTGCGATCGAGGCCGTGACCGCGATCGGGCTGCAAGGCGACAAGCACGTTTCCCGCACGGATGGCGCGGAAGCGGAAGGCGTCGCCACCGAATGCGGGATCGTTCCGGACGCTGCCCCAGCGCCCATCGACGGCATCACGCTGTTCGCTCGGCAGCGCGTCGAGCCATTCACGGTAGATTGCGAGCGGCACCTCGAAGGTTTCTTCACCCTCGGTGAGACGCGGCATCAGGTCATCCGCCGTGAAGTTCCGCCCGGCCTCATAGCCGGTGCCGTGCAGCAGCTCGAGGATCGCGCAGGCGCTCGCCGGCGTGTCGAGCCCGACCGCGAAGCCGGCACGGCCGCCGCGCGCGGGATAGTCGGAGAGAACGAGTGCCAGCCGCCGCTCGCGGCGTGGCGTGCGGGCGAGCCGCACCCATGCGGCTGCCATATCGGCAACTGTGTCGATGCCGGCTTCATCCGGCGCCTGCACACGGCGTGCGAAGGCAAGAGCCGGATCTTCGGGTTCTTCGGCCTTGAACGAAACAGCGCCCGCCGCGATGCGGCCGTCGAACTCGGGGAGAGCGACCTGCATGGCGAGGTCGGCGGCGGAGAGGCCGCGCGGCGAGGCCTCCCAGGCATCCTTGGCGCTGCCGACCGGGATCGCCTGCAAGATCGGGCAATCGGCCTCGTCGAGCACGAAGCTTTCATCGTCCCGGGCCGAGAAGGCCGTTGTCGTGACGATCACGTCCGGACGGCGGGCTTGGATCACGCGTCGAACGACCGCCACCGCTTCCGGGTCCTTCAGGCTCGACACGGCGAGCACGAGAGTCCCGATGCCCCGCGAATGTAGAGCCTTCGACAAATCCTCGATGGCCTGCGTGTCCCCCGAAAGAACGGTGGAGCGATAGACAAGAACGAAGGCGAAGGGACGTTCGCGGGAGAGGCGGGCGAGAGCATCCTCGGGCTCGACGATGCTACCACCAGACTCTCTTCCCCCTTGTGGGGAGGAGTTGGAGGTGGGGGTGTGAGCACCACGCTGGTCCAGTTCATCGCCGGCACCCCCACCCTGTGTCCCTCCCCACAAGGGGGAGGGAAGAACACCTCCGACATCATCCTGAGGAGCAGACGCAGTCTGCGTCTCGAAGGAGGTTCCAGAGTGCACTGGGGGATCCTTCGAGACGCCGCTAACGCGGCTCCTCAGGATGAGGTCGGAGCGGTGGAGCGGGGGAGCCCAAGCGAATGCCCGCGGAGCAGCGCGCGGCGCTTCCACCTCTGCATCACTTTCATCGATCTCCGCGTCAATGCGTGCAAGCAGGCGGCTCATGTTGTCGATGCCGCCAGCCTGGAAATAGGCTTCGATCTCGTCGCAGAGTTCCTGCGAAACCGTAGCGTAGGCGGCAAGTCGCGGATCGGGACGATCGTCGCCCGGCAGCACGGCAAGTTTCACGCCCCGCGAGCAGCACGCTGCTGACAGACGCTCCAATCCGTAGCGCCAGTAATCGAGCCCACCGAGACAGCGCACGAGGACGAAGCGCGCCTTCGATGCCGTCTTGTCGATGTAGAGATCGACCGAGAGAGGATGGCGCAGGCGGCGCAGCGAGGCGAGGCGGAGCGTTGGTCCGCCTGCCTTCAGCCGATGGGCGGCCGCCAGCGCGCCGAGGTCACTGTCCGCGAAGGAGAGGACGACGATATCCCCGGGAGGCTGCTGGAGGTCGATCGCCTCCTGGCCGTCCTCCAGGGATACCGTTGTGACCGGAAGAAGGTGCATGTCATCCTGCGCACAAGGCGGCTTCGACGGCCTTCACGTCAAAGCCTTTGAGGCCGATCACGACCATGCGGCCGTCGCGCGCTTCGTCCGCCTTCCACGGCCGATCGAAATGGTGCGCGACACGCTGCCCGACGCCCTGGACCACGAGGCGCATGGGCTTGCCGTTCACGGGCGCGAAGCCCTTGATGCGCAGCACGCCGGCGGCCTCCGCCGCGCGCTCGACGCGGGCGACAAGCGCCTCAGGCGTCGCGACGGGATCGACGGGAAATGCGATGCTCTCGAAATCGTCGTGATCGTGATCGTCCGCCGTCTCGTGATGCGAGGGACGGGAATCGAGGTCGGCTTCCGCTGCGGCGCCCATGCCCAAAAGCACCGTCGGATCCACCTTGCCGTGAGCGGCTTCGATCACCTTCACCGCGCGGGGCAGATGCTCATTGATCTCGGCAAGCACCTTGCCCTTGTCGCCCGCCTGCATCTGGTCGGTCTTGTTGAGGATGATGAGGTCGGCGCACAAGAGCTGATCCTCGAACACTTCCTCCAGCGGACTCTCGTGATCGACGGACGAATCCGCCGCGCGCTGGGCCTCCAATGCGTCAGGATCCTCCGCAAAGGCGCCGGAAGCGACGGCCGGGCCGTCCACCACGGCGATCACGCCGTCCACCGTCACGCGGGAGCGGATGTCGGGCCAGTTGAAGGCGCGAACCAAGGGCTTCGGCAGGGCAAGGCCCGAGGTCTCGATCAGGATGTGCTCAGGGGGATTGAGCCGGTTGAGCAGGGTGTTCAGGGCCGGGACGAAATCGTCCGCCACCGTGCAGCACAGGCAGCCGTTGGGCAGTTCCACGATGTCCTCCTGCGTGCAGCCCTCGATGCCGCAGCCCTCGATGAAGGAGCCGTCGAATCCGAGATCGCCGAACTCGTTCACGAGCACCGCGAGGCGGCGCCCGCCTGCATTCTCCAGCAGATGGCGCACCAGGGTTGTTTTGCCGGCGCCGAGGAACCCGGTGATGATCGTGCAGGGGATCTTTGAAAGATCGCTCATGAAGGCTTGCCTTTCGGCGGCTTGGTTCAGGCCGCGCTGTCTGTCTTAAACGGAGGGATGCGGGCGACCACGCCCTTGCGGAACGCTTCCGGCCGCTCGCGCCAGGGCACGAGACCGTCCGAGGTCGCCGCATAGCGGCGCAGGCCGTCGAGAATGGTCTCCACCGAGGTGTCGGGGCTCAGGTCGCCATAGATGTAGGTCCAGCGACCGGGGCCGGAGACCGCGACGGTGCAGGGCCGCTTGCACACGGAGAGGCATTCGACCGCCTCCACGCGCACCTTCGGGGCATCGGGCTGGGCAAGTGCCTCGGTCAGCGCCCGGTGAAGGACCGCACCGGGCCGGAGCGCCTTGTCGTCGGGGCCACCCGCCTGACGGCAGGTGACGCAGACATGCAGGCAGATCTCCTCAGGGGATGAGCTCATCGCTTGTGATGCCGATCCGCTCAGGCGAAGGCAGGCAGGGCGAGGAATGCCGTGCCCGTGACAGCAACGGCCAAGCCGGCGAGGCGCAGCTTGAGCGAGGGAACTGCCAGTGAGCCATTCGAAAGCGAGCGGGCAAGGAGAGCAATGCCGGTCGTGAGCGCCGTCTGAACCGCCACCAGGCCGACGAGGTAGGCGGCGAGCGGGGTGGTCTCCGCACCGACGATGGATTCGCCCAGGGCATAGCCGTGCACGGCGCCGCCGGCGGCAAACAGAGCCGCGATCAAGGCGTAGGGCAGGGTGGTGCGCATGGTCGCCGCGATGCCGATGGCCACGACACTGAGCGCCACGAGGGCCTCCTCGTAGGGCAGGTCGGCGCTGGCGAGATGAAGGCCGACACCGGCCGCCATGGCTACGAGCCAGAAAGCCGGAAGCGCAAGGCCACGGGCAAAGCGCGAGGCGACGAGGCCGACGCCCACGAGGGCGGCGAGGTGATCGAGACCGATGACAGGATGGCCGAGACCAGAGAGCAGGCCCTGGGTGAAGGTAGCTGGCGTCATGCCGCCCATGGGATGGTGGGCGAGAGCGGGCGTCGCGGCGGCAAGGCCGGCGAGCGTCAGGGCAAGGAGGCGGGTCTTGGGCAGGATCGGTGCGGTCATCGTTCTCTCCGTCGGGAGACTCTGGGTTCTTGAGTCTGGTGCGCTTCCACGGACGGAACCGAACGACGAGGGTCATTCGACTACGGTCACCGTCGGCACACCCCGTCCGACAGACCCGATAGAAGCAAAGGCTGACGGCAGGTCTCCTGGCTCGCGGGTCGATGCTTTTCGCCGCCTTCCCGGGCTGTGAGGCCCAGTGGCATGTGGAGCGAAGGCTCGCCGCTTACAGTTGCGGGGGCAGCCGCGGTGTCTCACCGCATTCCCTTTTCACCCCGTTGCCGGGGCACCGTCACTCCCATGCTTATCTGGCCGGGGGGGATGTTTCAAGCCTGGGCATCGAGAATGGCCGGCCTTGAAATCGGGTCTCAGCCTGTTCATGGTGCGGCCCTTCCACAGGAAAGCAGGCCGGGATGACCCAGGACGAAGAGGCGCGCCACCGCGCCAAGATGATCAAGCGCAAGGAGGTGCAGGACCGGGAGGTCGCCTCCAAGACCGTCGAGAAGGGACTCCTCATCGTCCATACCGGCCCCGGCAAGGGCAAGTCGACGGCGGCCTTCGGCCTGATGCTGCGGGCGCTCGGGCGCGGTTTCCAGGTGGGCGTGGTCCAGTTCATCAAGGGCGCCTGGGAAACCGGCGAGCGCATGGCCTTGGATCGGTTCAGTGATCAGGTGGAGTGGCACACCATGGGCGAGGGCTTCACCTGGGAGACGCAGGACCGCTCCCGCGACGTGGCGGCGGCCGAACGCGCCTGGGAGAAGGTCAGGGAACTGATGGCCCGGAAGGACATCCGCCTCCTGGTGCTGGACGAGCTCAACATCGCCCTGCGCTACGAGTATCTGCCGCTCGCCGAGGTGGTGGAGACCCTGCGGCAGCGCCGGCCCGACCTCCACATCGTGGTTACCGGGCGCAACGCCAAGCCGGAGCTGATCGAGGCCGCCGATCTCGTCACCGAGATGACCCTGGTGAAGCACCATTTCGCCGCCGGGGTGAAGGCTCAGGAAGGCGTGGAGTTCTAGATGCGCGCACTCATGGTGCAGGGCACCGGCTCGAATGTGGGCAAGTCGCTCATGGTGGCGGGCCTGTGCCGGGTGTTTGCGCGAAAAGGCCTGAGGGTCCTGCCGTTCAAGCCTCAGAACATGTCGAACAACGCTGCGGTCACAGCCGACGGCGGTGAGATCGGTCGCGCCCAGGCGCTGCAGGCCAGGGCGGCGGGCGTGGCGCCCAGCGTTCATATGAACCCGGTGCTGCTGAAGCCCCAGAGCGAGATCGGCTCGCAGGTGGTGGTGCAGGGGCGCGTCGTCGGCACGGCGAAGGCGCGGGAATATCAGTCGTGGAAGCCGCGCCTCATGGAGGCGGTGCTCGACAGTTTTTCGCATCTCTCGAACGAGGCCGACCTCGTGCTCGTGGAGGGGGCGGGCTCGGCGTCGGAAGTGAATCTGCGTGCCGGCGACATCGCCAATATGGGCTTCGCCCGCGCGGCCAACGTGCCCGTGGTCCTCGTGGGCGACATC
Organism: Microvirga sp. jy35; assembly: GCF_056148915.1. Taxonomy (NCBI): domain Bacteria; kingdom Pseudomonadati; phylum Pseudomonadota; class Alphaproteobacteria; order Hyphomicrobiales; family Methylobacteriaceae; genus Microvirga; species Microvirga sp. jy35. Next base: position 153,005 of record NZ_JBWBEW010000008.1, read on the forward strand.
GACCGCGGCGGCATCATCGCAAGCCTTGTGGGCACCAAGGCGGTGCTCGACGAGGCGGACGCCGCCATGATCCGCGGCTTCATCGTCAACCGCTTTCGCGGCGATCCCGCTCTGTTCGACAGCGGCATGCAATTTGTGGCCGAGCGCACCGGCTGGCCGGCTCTGGGCCTCGTGCCGCATTTTCCCGATGCCGCGCGCCTTCCGGCGGAGGACGGTTTGGGATTGCGGCGTGAGGGGCGTAAAGGGTCGGTGCGCATCGCCGTGCCGGTGACGCCCTGGATTTCGAATTTCGACGATCTCGATCCCCTGCGCGAGGAAACGGGCGTGGAGGTGGTTCTGGTCGAGCCCGGCCAACCGCTTCCGGCCGACGCGGTCCTCGTGCTGCTGCCAGGCTCCAAGACCACCATCGACGATTTGACGTTCATGCGGCTGCAGGGCTGGGACATCGACCTCAAGGCGCATGTGCGCCGAGGCGGGCGGGTGCTCGGCCTCTGCGGCGGCTACCAGATGCTGGGGAGCCGCATCGACGATCCCTACGGTATCGAGGGCGAGGCGGGCCGCTCCATCGAGGGGTTAGGGCTTCTCGACGTCACGACCACGCTCACGGCGAGGAAGCGGCTTGAGGAGGTGACGGGCAGCTCTGTCGATGGCGTGCCGCTTTCCGGCTACGAGATGCATATCGGCGAGACATCAGGGCCCGACGCCTTGCGGCAGCCCTTCGCGCGTTTGGCGAACGGGCAGGCGGACGGTGCCGTCTCGCCGGATGGCCGCGTGACAGGCACCTATGTGCATGGCCTCTTCTCGGACGACCGGCAGCGGGCGCGGTGGCTCCAGTTGCTCGGAGCCGAGACGAGCGACCTCGCTTATGAAGCCCTCGTGGACGACATCCTCGATCGCTTCGCCGATCACCTTGAAACTCACCTCGACTGCGAGCGGCTGCTGGCAATCAGCGCACGATGATCCAGGCGATCAGCGTCAATCCTGCCGCAAGGCCGAAGAGCAGCGCACAGGCCGTACGGTACAGAGCAAGCGCGCGATCGATGTCATGCGCATCTGCGTCGGCGCGTCCGTCCCCCATCCAGCGATCATCGACACGTAAGTCGCCATAGACGCGCGGTCCTGCCAGGCGCAGACCGAGGGCTCCCGCCATCGCGGCCTCGGGCCAGCCTGCATTGGGCGAGCGGTGATGCGGGGCATCGCGGCGGACGGCGCGCCATGCGCCCTGCGGGGAGGCCCCCCTGTGCAGAGCGGCCGCCATGACGATGAGCAGCGCCGACAGGCGTGAGGCAGGGAGGTTCACGAGATCGTCGAAGCGCGCCGCCGCCCAGCCGAAGGCCTCGTGGCGGGGGGTGCGGTGGCCGATCATGCTGTCGGCCGTATTGGCAGCCTTGTAGAGCGCAGCACCGGGAAGTCCGCCGAGCCCGAGCCAGAAGGCCGGGGCCACGATCCCGTCCGAAAAATTCTCGGCCAGGCTTTCGATGGCGGCGCGGGATACGCCGGCCTCGTCCAGGCTCTGCGGATTGCGCCCGACGATCATCGAGACGGCCTCGCGCCCACCATTGATCCCGCCAGCGCGCAGCCCCTTCGAGACCGCTGTCACATGCTCGTGCAGGCTGCGCTGAGCGATTAGGCTGCTGGCAAGAACCGCCAGGAGCAGAATGCCGATGAGGCCGAGAGGCTGGAGGAGAAGGCTCAACGCCCAAGCAACCAGTCCAGAGCCGGTGAGGAGGATGAGCAGGGCGAGGATGCCGGCGACCCGTCGCTGCTCGAAAGACCAGGCATCCCGGTTCAAGCTTTGGTCGAACCTCTTGATCAGCCGCCCGATCCAGGTGACGGGATGCCCGATCCACGTGTAAAGGCGGTTGGGATAGCCCACAGCCGCCTCCGCCGCGAGGGCGAGGCTTAAGATGAGCAGGCTGTCCGAGAGGGCCATGGGTGAACGGGATGAGTGAGGTGCGGATCTGGCATGGGGGCGATCTGGACGAGGCCCGGCGGCTGTTTCCGCAGGCGCCGGAGCCGTGGATCGACCTGTCGACGGGGATCAACCCCATAGCCTATCCGGTGCCTCTCTTTCCAGCCTCCCTGTTCACACGGCTGCCGTCGCCGGCCGATCACCGGGACCTTGAGGCCGCTGCGGCCGAAGCCTATGGAGCCAAGGACGCCGCGATGGTAGTTGCGGCGCCCGGGACGCAGGTGCTGATCAGCCTTCTCCCCCATCTGCGGCCGCGTTCCCGCGTGGCTGTTCTCGGGCCGACCTATGCGGAACATGCCCAGGCATGGCGCAAGGACGGGCATGGCGTGGTGGAAGTCCAGTCCCTGGACCGCCTCGACGGCGCGGACATCGTGGTGCTGGTCAATCCCAACAACCCCGATGGAAGGCTCCTCGAGCGCGAGGCCCTGCTGCGCCTTGCCGAGGAGCTCCGCCCGCAAGGCGGCTGGCTGGTGGTGGACGAGGCCTTTGCCGATTTCGATCCAGGCGAGAGCCTCGTGCCCTCGCTGCCGTCCAACGCGATCGTCCTGCGGTCCTTCGGCAAAACCTACGGTCTGGCGGGGGTCAGGATCGGCTTTGCGCTGGCGCCGGAGCCCATCGCAGCAATGCTGAGATCGGCGCTTGGCCCCTGGGCCGTCTCGGGACCAGCCATCGAGGTGGGCCGGAAGGCTCTCCGCGACCGGGAGTGGCTGGAATCGGCTCAGGCTGCCCGTGCCGCCGATGCCAGCCGACTGGATGCTCTTCTAAGTCCCCTCGCGGATGTACCCCTTCGAGGGACGATCCTCTATCGTCTCCTGGACAGTCGGCAAGCTCACGGACTCTTCCGGCATTTGGGAGATCATGGCATCTGGGTGCGGCGGTTCCAGTATGATCCGGACCTGTTGCGGTTCGGATTGCCCTGCACCGAAGCTGAATGGCGGCGCCTTGCGGCAGTATTGGCACGCTTCTCCATCAGATAAGCCTTCAAGGTCTCCATTGCCCAGCAAAAAGAAAAGCCGCGTCCAGTCTAGTCGACTGGTTCGCGGCTTCAACCGTGTCTGCCCCCTCCAACACGGTAGTCTTAGGAAGTATATCTTTGGTGAACTTGTATATAATTGTTCCGCATCAATGAGAAAATGCATAAACCGATTTGCTTGCCGAAGGGAATAGTGGAAATTACGTAGGATCCTATCGTCAGGCTTAGACTTCGGTATGAAAAGCTCACCGACTAAACTTGGCTATTCACCTTGTCGTGATGCGATGGCAGGCCCTAAATCCTTCAAATAAACGGATTCTTGTCTCCTGCATGCTGGGATGCCCGCTTGTTTGGAAAAAAGCCACGCTTCAGAAGAAGGCGCTGACATCTGTGCAGCGCAAAGTGTCGCACCTCCCTGATTTGAGGGGCTTTGAGGTGGTCGATAAGCGAGGCACCCAAGGAGGAGATCCTCTCCATGTTCCGAAGAGCGCGACATGACGACCGGCATCCTGATCATCGGATGGAATGATCAAGGAACCAGCCGAGAGGCCCCGAGTTCAGCCCTCTGACATTGTCCTGAAGGAGAGCACATCATGAATACTCGAAGCTGGACGGCGCTCGCGCTCGTTGCACTTGCCGTCGTCGCCGTCTTCTTTGCGCTTCGGGAAACGCATTCCGATCCAGAGGGGGCTCCAGGCCGTGCGGCCAGCCAGGAGACCATCAAGCCAATTCCGTCGAACCCGGATACGGTCACGCCGCGCTGACCGGGCCAGCTAGCCGTGCCTATCGCCTCAGGCGCTTGGCGTTGGCGCGGACCTTTTTCCGATACCCTTTGACGACCTTGTGCGCGGAGCCGCCTGCGGCGAGCACGGCTGCCGCTTCCGTGAAGGCCGTGATCTTCTCCGTCACCATGAGCAGGTTCTCAGCGGAGGACCCCTGACCCATCGCGGCCCGCGACAGGCGGGTCCAGATCACCGTCTGCGCCTCAAAGGCTAGCATGGTGGTGTCAGTGGCAAGTTTCATCCAAGGTACGAGCATCGGAACTCCTGAGGCGCTTCTATGAGTCGATAACATCCGAGCGCCGGCATCTGATCCTCTCGAATCTGGAAAGTTGAACCCCACCGCTCAGGAAAGCAGGATTCGCTCGAAAGAGTGGGGGGCGATTCAGAGTGAATTCCAGCGATGCACGCTGTCGATTAACATGGATGTATATAGTGAGGGGATTGCCCTCAGGTCCAGAGTTGTCGAGGGGATCGCTTTTGCCCCGCTATTACATCGATATCAGAAGTCATTTCGGAACCGATGAGGATCCGAGCGGCATAGAACTGCCGGACGTTGCAGCGGCCAAAACCGAGGCGCTGAGAATCGCCCAGGAGCTCCTGCTGAGCTGGGCCGCTACGCCGCCATCCTACAGCAACGAGATCATGATCGAGATCGTGGGAGAAGACCTTCGTCCCGTGCTCATCATCCCATGCGTCGATGTTGAGTTCATGAAGAATTGAGGGATGCAAGACTGGCAGACTGCGGAACCGGCAGAGTGCGCCGTAGCCCGCCCGATCAGCATCTGCGGGCAACAAATGATGTTGCGAGCACGGCTTGAAGCCTCGATTGTGCCATCGCCCTTCACCGGAAACATTCAAGGTATCGCACAGCAAGACAAGGCCCTGAGGGGTGCCTCAGGGCCTTGGACGATGCGCTGAAACTAGTTGTTGCTGGCCCAGCCGGACAGAGCGGTCTCAGGAAACCTGTCGGTAGGCACTGCAACCTGGATCGGAGCAGGAGGCCGAGCCCTTGTCATGCACACGCGCATATGGTCCCGGCGTGCTTCCTTGATGATCTCTCGATAATCGAGGGAGGTCAGGTTGCGGGTTCTGTGGATCAGGCGGGTCTCTTTGTAGCACGCATCCCAGCGTGCTTTCCCTTCGGGAGTAGAGGCCCAATTGCCGGGCTGCGCGAACGCATTCGCGGAGATGAGGGTCGCTGCAGCGAAGACACACAAAGACGAAAAACGCATATCAGTGCTCACGTTGTGAGTATCGGCTCACTTCATGAAGATAACCGCTCCGAGCCTTGAACGTCCCATCGGAAGGGCTAGGGCAAAGGGGTATCTACTTTTGCGTCATCGTGGATGGGGATTGGGGGAAGCCTCGGCGTTGCTTCCAATGGAAAGCCTAGCTTCAGGGGAGCTGGCAGCAGATGAGGAACGCCGTCAATGCAGCCACGAGAGCCGTGGCCATGAGGCCCCTGTCGACCGGATTATCGGGCACCGCTCTGCGACCCAGCACTCGCCCGATCAAAGCCCAGCTCTCGGTAAGATTAACATAGGTTGCATAGGTGTGGCAGGACGAGCCAGGGTCAACCTCCCTCCATATGCGACTAACGGTTTAGTTTTCCGGCCCCTCGGCCGTGGGGAGTGGCGAGGCGAAATGCGCATCTCTGCCAGCATCGTCGGGAGCGATCTGGCCTTACGGCCCGATTGCCCTGGGAGCGTTTGTGGCCGGCTAAGCACCATCCGAGTAGCGTGGGGGTCTCTCTGTTCAAGGGGTATGTCTTTGGAACTGCCCAAATGACCTATCGTTTACCTCTCGTGAGGTATATCTGTGGGAATGCGGCGCTGACGTCAGGCTCGACCGCATCGCACGAAGTCACGGACGCGAGGGAAGGCAGTGATGGAGCTGGAGAAAATCAAAGAGGCTATCGCAGCCGTCACACGCGATGAGGAACTGGCTTCGTCGACATGCTACGAAGTCGAGGCCTACGCCAAGCTCTGGCCCTTTGTCTTCCTCGTCAATGACTGGGATATCTGGAACGGGAGCAAGAGAGCGCTCAAGCTTCAAGTCGTCCGCTGGCTCGAGGACAAGGGCGGATCCTATGACTTCTTTCACATCCGGACGGGTTTTGGCCTCATCGGGTTCAAGGATGAGGACGCGGCCAAGAAGTTCGAGCGCCGGTGGTCGGCCCAGGCTCAAGCTACGCCGGCCTTGAATCCTGCTCCAAACGGAGACTGGAACCCGCATCCGCTTAAAAGCACCTTCGAACCTGTCCGCGCGAATTAGGCCGCTCTCAGGAGCGGCATCCCTGGTGGTAATAAAGCGCCGCTTCCATCCCATCGGGCCCCGAACGTCACATCAGGTGCGGATGAGGGGTGAACCTGGATGGGAGAGAAGGCCACCGGGCGACTGACATGTAGGTTGGCTGGGGGACCTGAAAGAGAACCCAGACCAACAGAGGCAGAGTCCCTCGAAGAGCCTCATTTCCTGATGCTGCGTTGCGGCTATGTTGCAGGTTGCGACGCAGCGTCCAGCCGCTTGTCGCTTTCACCCCTACAGTTGCCGGCACTCCTTCCGAGCGGCCTCAGCCCTTCCGCAATATAGGCCGCCAGATCGTTCAGGTGGACGCCTTCGGCGGAGTTCTGGCTGCCTTCCACCCGCACGAGTGGGATGGCGATCTCACCTGACGAGACCTTCCGCACAAACTTTTAGGGCGTCAGGCGCGAAAAGTGTCTCGGCACAGGTCCCAGATCGGGATGATCGCCAAGACGCTTTGCTGTGCCATGAGCAGGAAAGCTGTGTTCTTCCCAAGAACTTCCCCTGCATTTCTGTGCTGCGCTGCACCTCAAATATGAAAGCCTTTCCTGGGTTAAGGAACTTTTCTTTTGTAACGCATGGTATTAATGTAATATCGTTTTATCAATCAGCAGTACTGGCTTGTGAAAGCCATACCCTCACTTTGTTGCTCAATGAACAAACCTTTTTCACATCAAGACCCTGATATCTCTTGGGGTTTCGGATCCTCGGCTTCGCCGGGAGATGATCTGTTGACTTTGAGCCCTTCGGAGGTCGATGCAATGTTCTTGATGGCCTTGGCGGCAACGACACCTTGCAACTGCTGGATGGCGGCACGTTCGACCTCACGACCCTTCAGACCTTTGCCAGCATCGAGACGATCCAAGGCTCGGCCGGGCACGACACGGTCATTCTCAGCGCCGACCAGATGGCAAGCGTTCTTGTCCTCGATGGCGGCGGCTCCCTAGCGACTCATTGGGACGAGGTTCAGCTATTAGGCGATGCCTTTGACTTCACGGGCAAGACCCTGATCGGGATCGACCGGATCGCCTTGCAGACGGATGGGGCGGTGCTGCGCGTCGGCGACCGCGACACCGCGTTCCTCGCCTGGGGGACTGCGAGCCAGGACGACAGGCTGATCGCAGCTTCCGTCACGTTCAGCGCGGCCGAGATCCGGCAACTTCACCGCCAGGGCATCGACACCGTCGTGGACGCGTCCGGCACGTATGCCAACCTCGCGCCGGTCACAGCCCATCTCGATGGCGACCGGTTTGAGGCCAAGGCGGGCGAGCGGGTGTTCGTGGACGAGGGCCGCGACGCCGTGCTCGCCGAAGACGATGGGGTAATTGCCCTGCTGAAGGTGGAGGCTCCGGTTGGGCTGTCCGCCCCGGGGCGCCTGCGCATCGACCTTGGCGGGGCCGTCTCGCTGGAGGGCGGCTATACCTCCGGCGGCATTGTGCTGGTTGGCGGCATCGACATCGGCATGCTGTGGGACGCTTCGGATGCCGGGTTGAGCGTCATCTTCAACGCCAATGCCACCCCGGCCCGGGTGCAGGAAATCCTGCGCTCTCTCACCTACGCCATGGCGGACGCGGTGCCGGAGACGACGACTCAGCAGCAGATCGTCGTCACGCTGACCGACGAGGGCGGCCGGCGCTCGATATCAACTGTGCGGATCGACCAGATCGTGAAGGTGGAGCCGCCGCAGCTCCTCTTGAGCCACGCCGCCGTGCCGGAACTCTCGCCGGGCGGCACGCTGGTCGGCCTGCTCAACGCGAAGGCTCCCGGCCCGGGCGGATTTACCTATCGGCTTCTCGACGGCGCCGGAGGACGGTTCATCCTCGACGGCGACCGCCTGCTGGTGGCCCCCGGCGCTGGACTCGACTTCGAGACCCTGACCACGCATCGGGTGACGGTGCGGGCGAGCGCCGCCGACGGCCGCACGTTCGACCAGAGCTTCGTCATCGAGGTCGAGGATGTGCGCGACGAGGTGATCTTCTCTCCAACCGGATCGGCCACCGGCACGGACGGCAACGACACCCTGATCGGAGGGCGGGGCCGCGATACGCTAGATGGCGGGCTTGGGGACGACGTTCTGTACGGGAAGAGCGGCCATGACAGGCTGTCCGGCGACAAGGGCAAGGATACCTTCGTCTTCGACACCACACTGACCAAGCGCACGAACGTCGACCGGATCGCCGACTTCAAGGTCAAGGACGACAGCATCTATCTCGACAACAAGGTGTTCAAGAAGCTTGGGCTCAAGGGCTCGCTCGATCATCCGGCGAAGCTGAACGCGAAGATGTTCTGGACGGGGACCAAGGCGCACGATGCCGATGACCGTGTGATCTATAACACGAAGACGGGTGTGCTCTCCTACGATCCGGACGGAACGGGCAAGCGTGCCGCGGTGACGACCGCCGTGCTGTCGAAGAAGCTGGCGCTCAGCGCCAAAGACTTCTTCGTGATTTAGGAGAGTGGGAATGTTCGCGATTTTACGTTCCAAGGTCTCTGTTGCACAGCTCGTATTCGGCGTGGTGCTCTGCGCGTTTTGGGCAAACGGAAATGCTTCGGCAAAGGAAGGCTTCCGTCTCGGAGCCAAGGCAACGGAAGGTGAGATAGGATCTGCGGTCTCGCTCCTCCTGCTTGCGCAGGCGTCTCAAGACGACATGCCTCAAGACAAAGACGTCATTGCATACATCAAAAACAATAAACGTGTCGATTTCAGAAAACTCTTCCCTTCGGACTGGGAGGCTATTTGCTTCAGCGGTGAATATCAACATCCCGTCAGCGATATCAAGTATGAACTCGGCAAGGATTTTCCCACGTGTTCTGGAAAATATAGTAGATTCCGAGATGATGGGCTCTCAGCTATTACTATTGTTTGGGCTCAAAAGTGTAGAGTTATAGAGGTAAATACATTTGATTTCTTTATTGAAAGTCAGAATGGCACGAGATGCTATAAGAGAGAGACAATCAATGAGTTCTCTCTTCAGAAATCACCTGTCGGGGTGATCTTGGCTCAAGAAAAATCGCTCATCGGCTGTTGGAGCAGGAAGAGTTTCGACGGGCGTATTGTTTCGGGTTCATGGCTCTGCTTCTACGAGAATGGAAATCTTCATGGGGTCGATGTGGCCCAGGGACATGGCGCTGACTTCAACGCTCAGTGGGAGCTTGTGGAGAAGGGCAAGTTGCGACTTACAGCAGATGGGCATGAAGACACCTGCTCCGTGCATTGGACTAGCGTACCGGAAACGCTGACGTTGGAAGCGTGCAGTGAGCCGTTTCTGAATGGCGTGTTCTCACCACAACGCAATTAGAGCAAGGTTTGAGACGGGTAATCGTGGGCGAAGTAAAGCTTTATCATATGAGCTGCTAAATCTCTGTAGGGGCAATAATACATGAGGCGAGTATTGAAAATATTCAAATATATATTTGTTATTTTGATAATGATCTCTGCAGCAGCTATGATATCTTATGTATATCGAGATGGCAGTACGACGTATTATTCTGTTAGAGCAGATTTACTTAGCGTGAAATCCAAATTTTTGTGTGTATTCCCGGCGGCAAAATCCCTGAGAATGCAAGTTATTGATTCTCTGCCGAATGAAGAAATGCTTCCACAAAAAGCAAGGCTATATAAGTGTGAAAGAAGTTACACGAACTGCTGTAATAGATACATTGATGGTGCATGGGCTTATGCTCTAGTAGATGAGGATAAAGCGCTATGCAATCTAGTGGCGACCCCGAACCTTTCCCTAAAAAATTCGGCTGATATCTGTATCCGTTCAGATGAATTGGTAGTGACGGAAGATCCTGTAGGGATGTTCTCCGCAAATGTGAAGGATCCTAAGAGATGAACTCAGTAAAGAGTGGAACAGATGCGGCGACAGATTACGCGAAAGACTATTTGCAGTGGGAGCAAAATTTCAAGGATGCTCGGGATCTTGGGAGAAGGTATGGTGTTCCTGAAGATGAGTTGAATGCTATAGAACACTCATACTACAGTGCGTGGCTTGATTATCACTATGGTCCTAAGATAGCAAATACTCGAGGGCAGATCCTCGAGTTGGAGTCAAAACTTGGAACGGAATATCTTGGTTGGAAGGATCGGAGGTTTGATACATACAAAGATTTATGGAATAATAGTATAGGCCGACAAATCTCTGAATATGCTAAAAAAACGATTTGCACCTTAATGTTATCAAGGAATTGATTATAGATGCTTACAAGAATGGAAATTTGATTGGTAATGAGAGGCTTAAAGATGGAACGCTGCATCCTAAAGTCCCTCCAAGCTGGCAAGGTTGGCCTACTGAATTTCCAACTGATTTGCCAAAGTGGGATCCACCTACCCGCCAAGAGCTGAATGATGCCAAAGAGCGCGCTCATAAAGCGAGCCAGCGGGATGCAAAGACTGACTTAGGTAGTAACAGTCGAGGCGCATTTTCGCCCGGACTGCTTGACCGAGCCCTAAAAGCATCTGACGCATCATCGGCTTTCGGAAATCATGAAATCAGTGCAAAGGACGCGGTCAAGGCTACTCTCCTAGGTGGCTTGCACGCTTCGGCATTAGGTGCACTGACTGAAGGTGCAGTGAGTCAGTTGCCTCGTGCCCAATCACCTGATCCCGGCTTCAATCTACCTGGGCCGAGGAACGGTAGCTCGTCCGGCGGCTCCTCCGGTGGTTCAGGCGGCCAAGGCAGCCAAGGACCCGAACAGGGTGAGGGTTCCGGCTACAATGGAAACCCTTCACATCAGGGCGGTTCTCCCTCCACCTCAGATAATGGCGGCAATCAAGGTGGTGGTGGAGGTGGCGGCAGCTCGGGTGGTCGTGGTTCTACCTCAGGTGGGGGCGGTGGCTCTGGTTATGGCAGTCGCGATGAGGGAAGTAGGCCAGGTCCAGGCGGCACACTTGGCGGAGGCGGAGCCATCAACGGCAGCAGCGGTGATGACAATATCGGAAGTGGTACTGGTACGGATAATATAGGAAATGGCTCTGGAGACCAAGGCTCTTCTCCGCCCAAGGATAGCCCGGTTGGCGGGGCAGGAGGCGACTCTAACAGCGGGCACGGCATAGGTGATAAGCCAGGAGTCGAGGGCCAAGGGCATGATGATCGAACTCCTATGTCTCCAATCGTAATCGACCTCGATGGTGACGGGATCGACATCGTCCCTCTCACCAAGTCGAAGACATATTACGACTACAACGGTGATGGAGCGGTTGGCCACACAGCTTGGATCGGCTCCGGCGACGGCTTTCTCGTTTTCGATGCTGACGACTCCAACACCGTCAACCGTGCGAGCGAGTTCGTCTTCACGCAATGGTCCTATATCGCCTCACGCGATATGTGGGCCTTGCGTGCGGTATTCGACACCAACAAGGACGAGAAGCTCTCCGCAGCCGACAAGGATTTCGACAAGTTCAAGGTCTGGGTCGACGCGGATGGCGATGCGGTCACCGACCCAGGCGAGCTGAAGACGCTGAGCAGCCTCGGGCTTGCGTCGATTCCTCTTACGCATAACGGAGCCGGTAAGAAGTATTCCAACGGCTCGCGGATCTATGGAACGGCAACAGCCACGACGACAAGCGGAAAGAAAATCACCGTTGCCGATGTCGGTCTGACGATTGGGACCAAAAATGCCTCTCTGAAGGTCACCGGAGACAAGGTTGAGATTCAACCCGGCGACGGCACGAGCAAGTCGGTGTTCTCCGGCGATGGCAATCGGAACAAGGCCCTGAAGCTCGGAAAGTCAGGCTATGACGTCGCTTTCATCAAGCAGACCGACGGGACGCGCCTGACCGCCCATTATGAGATGTACGGGGCCATCAAATCCCTTCTGCATCAGACCGCGGGCGGCAGGACGACCAAGTCGGAGGTGTGGTCGAAGGACCAGGTGTCCCTGATGGTGTTCGACAGGAAGCAGGTTCTCACCCGCTGGGAGATGACGGGCAACGCTTCGGACAACATCTACAAGGGCGGCGACGAGGTGTCCGTCCTTGAGGGCGAGCGCGGCGACGACGCGCTGTATGGCGGCGCGGGCACCGACACGTTGAAGGGCGGCAAGGGCCATGACCGTCTCAACGGTGACGGAGATGACGACCGGCTCGAAGGGCTGGACGGGGATGATACCCTGAAAGGCGGCGCGGGGGACGATGCGCTCCATGGCGGCGACGGCTACGACGATCTCTATGGCGGCGAGGGCCAAGACCTGCTCGAAGGCGGCGAGGGCCGCGACTACCACGACGGCGAGGCTGGCGACGACACCCTGCGCGGCGGTGCTGGCATCGATGAACTCCACGGTGGAGCGGGAAGTGATCGGCTCGAAGGTGAGGATAGTGACGATCTGCTCTTCGGTGACGAAGGGCATGACCATCTCGACGGCGGTACGGGCCGCGACGAGCTCCAGGGCGGGTTGGGCAACGAGACCCTGAACGGAGGTGCCGACCGCGACTGGCTCGTTGGCGGCGACGGCGCCGATCTGCTCTCCGGCGGCGACGGCGACGACAGGCTGATCGGCGGGGCGGAGGCCGACCGTCTCATGGGCGGCGAGGGCCGCGACACCCTCGAAGGCGGCGACGGCCGGGATAGGCTGGAGGGCGGCGCGAGCGACGACCGCCTGCGCGGCGAAGCCGATGACGACGTTCTGCATGGCGAGGACGGATCGGACGATCTCAACGGCGGTGCAGGGTACGACGTGCTGTATGGCGGCATCGGCAATGACGCGTTGATCGGAGAAGCCGGCAACGACACGCTGGAAGGCGGCACTGGCGACGACGCGCTCGTGGGCGATGCCGGCGACGACCGCCTCTCCGGAGAAGCCGGCAGCGACGTGCTCAAGGGCGGCGCCGGTCGCGACTTCCTTTCCGGCGATGACGGGGCCGATTACCTCTATGGCGGCGCGGGCAACGACACCCTGCTCGGCGGCAGCGAAGACGATCTCCTGTATGGCGACGAGGAAGCCGACAGCCTCGACGGCGGCTCGGGCGAGGACAAGCTCTGGGGCGGTTCGGGTGACGATACCCTGATCGGCGGCCTTGGCCATGACGTGCTCACCGGGGACGCGGGTGCCGACAGCCTCGACGGGGGGATGGGCGACGACAAGCTCTCGGGCGGCGCCGGCCACGACACCCTGGTTGGCGGCGGCGGGGCCGATCAAGTTTTCGGCGGCGAAGGCAACGATATATTGGCAGGAGGGGCTGACGCCGACTACATCGACGGCGGCTCCGGCACCGATACGATCGTGCTCACCGGCAACCGCACGGATTATCTGATCCGCTTCAACACGGCCCTCGGCCGGTACTTCATCGTCGACCTGCGCTCCGGGTCCCCGGACGGCACGGATCTCGCTGACATCGAGATCTTCCGGTTCAGTGATGGCGACCTCACCATCGCGGAACTGAACTACATCACTGCGGCCGACGCCGAGATGGCCTATGACGTGGAGAGCTCGGACGGCTCGAAGAGCCGCCTCGGCTGGCGCCCATCGGCCGAGGATCCCTCGGTCATCGAGGCTTACGTCCAGCGCCGCAACATCGCCGGCGATCTGCTGAGCGAGACCGTGTTCCGTCCGAATGGCTCGCGCTTGGCTCATGCCTGGGATCTGACAGGCACGTTGGCATGGTCCTCATATGTGCAGACCTACGACACCCAGGCCAACCTCGTCGGTCGGGTCGACACCAACCGCAACGGCACCTTTACCAAGTGGGAGTTCGATCCCGAGGCAGTTGACGCTCACGACTGGCTGAACCGCGAGAGCACTTACGACACTCTCGCCGATTACGAGGCCGGGATTGCCTCCCGGGTATTCGAGACCATCGACGATGGGAAGCTCGGTCCGGCGGATTTCATCGAACGCTTGACCGATCGCAGCGGACAGGCCTGGAACACCTCGGTCAGGGAACTCAACGCCACCAAGCAGGTGCTCATCGAGACCGTCGTAAACGACAACGGTTCCAGTCTCATCCGTGGCTTCGACTACGGCGCGGACGGCCGGAATTATCGCGACGGGATGAATTCCGCGCAACAGTCCGGCTGGGAGTGGATGTCCTTCGAGGAGCATCGCGATGCCGCCAACAACAAGACAAAGGACATCTACCACTACTACGGCACGAAACAGCAGGCGGAGCGCACGTTCGAGCGCGGCTGGGACCACGGCGGGCAGGCCTGGACCCGGTACGAGCTCACCAAGGATCATCTGTTGCGGGAGACCGTGCAGGAGACCTGGTTCGACAGCGGCACCCGCGCGGTCAAGGAGTGGAACTGGTCCGGCCAGACCTGGGCTTGGCGCGAGACGCTCTACAGCGGCGCGACTCCGCTGACCCAGTGGGACCAGTACGAGGGCCAGCGGCACATCTATCGCGAATGGAACGGCGGCAGCGCTTTCGACGAGCGCGAGACGCGATACGCTGCCAACGGCATTCACTACTATCAGCACATCACCAAGGGCAGTCAAAAGGTCGTCCACGAATGGGATCGTACCGATGCCTACGATTGGGTCAGGAAGATCACGACGACCGATGGCGGCGTCACCACTCGTGTCGAGACGATCTATGGCAACAGAAAGATCGTGGAGATCTTCGACAATGACGGGGATGAATGGACCTACCGCGTGCAGGAATGGCGCGGATCCGACTTTGCTGACCAACTGAACGACAAGTTCTACAAAGGGACGACTTTAGTCCGGCAAAGGAAATGGGACCTCGCGGATGAGGCGTGGGACTATGACGATAAACGCTACCACGACAACAGCGTCGTCTATCACAAGATCATCAACGACAACAAAACTTACACGCTCAACAGGGTGGACTATGAGGGCAAATCTTGGGACACGATCTCGATCAAGGGTAAAATTATCGGCGAAGAGGAGAAGGCATTCTGGACAGAGACTCTTTACGACGACGCCTATTGGGTCACAGAGGAGAAAGATCTCGGAGAGAAGGACTGGGACACGAAGGTATGGAAGTCGCGCGAGTACGGGGGCGTAAGGCTGAATTTTGCCGAAGGCATTGTGCTTGACGATCCTGTGACGGAAGGAGGGCGAACCTATAGGGTTTACATCGGGTTCACGGATCACGCCGACGTGATGGATTGGCTGAGAGTCGGTATCTATGCCATGAGTATGGATCAACGCGGCGACTGGCTGGGTTGGTATCTGAACGAACGGGATTCGTCACGTGTCGTATACCCGGAACTGTACGTCCAAAAGCTCAAGACATGGAATGGCTTGGACTATTTATTCTAAGCAACTACGTAGTTCGAACGAATGTCTGGTTGCAGCAGGCTCATGCCGAATTAGGCGGAAGCGCTGGGCGTACGTTGTAAGTCGTTGTAAAATAAAGAACTCTGTTGCAGAGCGCTGCAATGCGAGACTCACAGGTTCTAAGCATGAAAAAACCCGCTAAGTTGTTGAACTTGCGGGTCAATCAGAGTGGCTGGGGGACCTGGATTCGAACCAAGACTAACGGAGTCAGAGTCCGCTGTTCTACCATTAAACTATCCCCCACCGAACCTTCTGAAAATCCTAGCCTTTTTGACGGGTTGCCCCAGGGGAGGCCGGAGATCTGTCAGTCGGTGCCGTGGTGCCGGTGAAATAGGGGGCTTTTGGTGCGCCGTCAAGCCTCGAACTCACCGGCTCGATCCGAACTGAGAACCTCTGCCTCCATAACCCCCAGGTTTTCCTTGCTGGACGGATTCAAGGGGTACGTGCGCTCCCGCACCGCCCGTCCCTGGCGGAACACTACAAGAATAACGCTCCGCTTCAAAGGATCGGGATCATCCCATCATTACAGTGTTGCCTTTTGAGCCTGCAACTCTTAGTGCAGTTTCAGTGAGGGGATGACTTAACGTTAGTTTATTCAGAAGGACAGATTTTATGGCCACCAGGAGAGTGAACAGCGAAGGTGCGGCTATCGGCACCTCCGGAAGTGATAAAGTCTATGGTGACAACCGCCCGAATATTCTCGCAGGTGCTGGAGGGAACGACACCCTCTGGGGGAAAGGCGGCGTTGATCTCATCGATGGTGGCACTGGCAACGACAAGATCGATGGGGGAAGCGGAAACGATTTTCTCTCCGGCGGCTCGGGGCAAGACACGCTGATCGGGGGCCAAGGCTATGACTTCTTTGCTTTCAATGCGAGGCCGTCGGGCAGCAATATTGATGTCATCGTGGACTTCAGCGTCAGATACGACTCGATTGCCCTTTCCAAGAAGTTCTTCAAGATCGCTACCGACTCGAAAGGCTACATCAAGTCATCCGCCTTCTGGACAGGAGCCGGCGCGCACGATGCCAACGATCGTATCATCTACGATAAGAGCACGGGCACCCTTTACTACGATGCGGACGGTACGGGCTCGAAGGCGGCAGTGCATTTTGCCCAACTCGATGCGAACCTGAGGCTGACCTACAAGGACTTTGGGGTTTTGTAGGCTCGAGGGCAGCCGGGCTCTTGCGCCGGTTGCGCAGGACGCCAGCCTAGTCACCCAGCGCGCCGCCTTCGGGCGGCGTTTCCATGTCCAAGCCTGCTCTCTGGGCGGCCTCGTCCTCCGCATCCGCCGCGTCGGCAGCGATCCGCTCATAGCGGTCGAGGGCGCCCTGCAGGATGTAGGCCGCGGCCATCTTATCCACCGCGTCGGCGCGCTTGGCGCGGGAAGCGTCCGCGTCGAGCAACGTGCGGGTCACCACCATGGTGGACATGCGCTCGTCCCAGAACAGGACGGGCAGGGGCAGGAGGGGCTTCATGTTCCGGATGAAGGCGCGGGTGGCCTGGGAGCGGGGGCCCTCGGTGCCATCCATGTTGAGCGGAAGCCCGAAAACCAGGCCGCCAACGTCGTACCGGGCGGCGAGATCCCTGATGCGTCCAACGTCGGGCGTGAACTTCACCCGCTTGATCGTCTCCAGCGGCGTCGCGATCCGGCGCTCCACGTCGGAGAGGGCGAGGCCGATGGTCTTGGTGCCGAGGTCCAGCCCCATGAGGCGCGCACGCGGCGACAGGCCGTCGATGAAGGCGACCAGTTCGTCGTCCTTGGAAATCATGCGAGCCTCCTCATGCACCTGCCGAAACACCCGCAGTATAGAGGAAGTCGCCCGGCGTCGAGGCGGTGATCCGGATCTCGACGCTCCTTCGTCATCACCGGCCTTGTGCCGGTGATCCCGATTGGTGAAGCGCTATACTTTTCAGGATCGGGAAGGCCGGGACAAGGCCGGCCATGACGGCTGAGTGTCAGCCTCTCCGTTGCGCCGTTCCTGAAGCGACGACGTGCGTTAAGCGGCGCTGTTGGTCAAGTAGGGGGAGGTGGGGGACGGGCTCGTGGCACCAACGCGGAAGGCAAGAGCCTCGCCGGTGCTCCGGAACAGGTGGCAGGACTCGGGGGCGAGGTCGAGAGACACGGTGCTGCCCGCCTCGCGCCGTGCGTCGCCGGGTTCGCGGACGGTGAGGCGGCGACCCTGGCCCGCGTCGACATAGAGGAGATGATTTTCGCCCAGTTCCTCCACCAGCTCGACCCGGCCGGTCAGCGCGCCTTCAGGGCTGATCCGAACATGGTCAGGCCTGATGCCGAGGGTGACGGCTTCGCCGGCCTGCACGCCGCCCGGCTGGACCGGGACCGGCAGGGTGCCGCCGCCGGGCAGGCTCACCAGCACTTCGCTCGGGCCGGCGCCGGCAACCTGGCATTCGATGAAGTTCATCTGCGGCGAGCCGATGAAGCCGGCCACGAACAGGTTGGCCGGGCGGTGATAGAGCTCGAGCGGCGTGCCCACCTGCTCGATGCGGCCCGCGTTGAGCACGACGATGCGGTCGGCCAGCGTCATCGCCTCCACTTGGTCGTGCGTCACGTAGATCATGGTGGCGCGGGTGTCGTTGTGGAGCTTGGCGATCTCGATGCGCGTCTGCACGCGCAACGCTGCGTCGAGATTGGACAGCGGCTCATCGAACAGGAACACCTTCGGGTCGCGCACGATGGCACGGCCGATGGCAACCCGCTGGCGCTGGCCGCCGGAGAGCTCTTTGGGTTTACGGTCGAGGAGCGCCTCGATCTGGAGCAGACGCGCGGCCTCGCGCACCTTGCGGTCGATGTCGGTGCGGGAGGATTTCGCCAGCTCCAGGCCGAAGGCCATGTTGTCGTAGACGTTCATGTGCGGATACAGCGCGTAGGACTGGAACACCATGGCGATACCGCGCCGGGCGGGAGCAAGCTCGTTCACCCGCTCGCCGCCGATGAAGAGATCGCCCGCCGTGATGTCCTCGAGGCCAGCGATCAGGCGCAGAAGCGTGGACTTCCCGCAGCCCGACGGCCCGACGAAGACCACGAATTCGCCATCGCGGATATCGAGATCGACCCCGTGGATGACCTTCGCCTTGCCGAAGGACTTTTGAACATTCTTGAGGACGACATCGGCCATGCAATGAACCCCTGGGCTATCCCTTCACCGCGCCGGCCGTGAGGCCCGCCACAATTTTGCGCTGGAACACGAGCACGAGCGCGATGATCGGCAGGGTCACGATGACGGAAGCCGCCATGATCGTGCCCCAGGGCAGCTCGTAGGCGGTCGAGCCGGTCATGAGCGCGATGGCAGGCGGCACGGTGCGCCGCTCGTTGGTGAGGGTGAAGGTGAGGGCGAAGAGGAACTCGTTCCACGACACGATGAACGCAAGAAGCCCCGTCGTCACCGCAGCCGGTGCCATGAGCGGCAGGAACACGCGACGCACCACGATCCAGGGTGTTGCCCCGTCCACGAAGGCCGCCTCCTCGATCTCCTTCGGCAGCTCGCGCATGAAGGTGGTGAGCACCCAGATGGTGAAGGGCAGGGTGAGCATGAGGTTGGCGAGGATCAGGCCCGGCAGGGTGTTGTAGAGCCCGAGGCTGCGGATGAGCTCGAACATTCCCGACAGCACGGCCACCTGCGGGAACATGGACACTGCCAGAATGGTCATGAGCAGGAGCGACCGGCCGCGGAAGGCGATGCGCCCGAAGGCATAGGCGGCCGTGATGCCGAGGCCCAGGGACACGGCTACCACCGATCCTGCGACGACGATGGAATTCAGGATGTTCCGGCCGAAGGGCTGGCGGTCGAAGACGGCGATGTAGTTCGAAGGATCGAAGCGCTCCGGGAGGTACGCCACGGAGAACAGCTCCGCGCCCGAGCGGAACGACGAGATGATCGCGTAGTAGAACGGGAAGAGTGCAAAGAGCCCGATGGCGATCACGAGCATCCAGAAGCCGATGCGGGAGAGCACCTTCATCGCGGATCCTCCCCGAGGCGGACCCGACCCGCCGCCAGCGTGATGACGACAAGGAGGGCGATGATGAGGAAGATCAGCGTCGCCGCGGCCGACCCAACGCCGACCTCCTGAAAATCCACGAGCTGCTGGCGCGCATAGACCGACATCGACATGGTGTCGCGGGAGTTCGCCGTGAGCACGTAGATGAGGTCAAACACGCGCAGGGAATCGAGCGCGCGGAAAATGACTGCGACAAGCAGAGCCGGCTTGATGAGCGGCAGCGTCACACGGAAGAACACGCGCACGGGATGCACGCCATCGACCCGTGCGGCCTCGTAGATGTCGCCGGGGAGCATCTGCAGGGCCGCGAGGATGAGAAGCGCCATAAACGGCGTCGTCTTCCACACGTCGACCATGACGACGGTCCACAGAGCCGTATCGGGGTTGGCCGTCCAAGTGATGGGCGCGGCGATCAGGCCGACGCGCAGGAGCATGTCGTTGATGACGCCGAACTGGTCGTGCAGCATCCAGTTCCACATGCGCGCGGAAACCACGGTCGGGATCGCCCAGGGGATGAGGATTATGGCCCGCATGATCCCGCGGCCCGGGAAGGCGGCGTTGAGGATCAGCGCCACGATGATCCCGAGAACGGTCTCGATGGATACCGACACGAGGGTGAACCACACTGTGTTCCACACCGAGTGCCACCAGTCCGGATCCGTGAGCAGCCCGAGCCATTCTCCATCGTAATTGGCCAGGTAGTTCTCGAACCCGATGAACTCGTAGTCGCTCAAGTTGTTGAGGTCGGCGTCGGTGAAGCTGAACCAGATCGTCCGCGCCAGGGGCCATCCGGCGATGAGAGCGAGAATGATCAGGCTCGGTGCGATGAAAGCCCAAGCGGACCGGATGCGCGAGCGCGTCAGGGATGAGCGACGTCCCCGTGCCTGCTGCTGCACGGGGACGTTTCCTTGAGCGACCGCGCTGGTCATGCCTATTTCCAGCCGTCGCGCTTGATCCGCTTCAGGTCACGGTCGAGACGGTTGAGCGCCTGGGCCGGCTCAGAACGCTTCGACAGCACCTGGTGCACCGCGTTGAAGAACTCGGTCGAGACCTTGTTGTAGTTCTGGCCCGTCGCGGTGGCGGGGCGGGCCACCGCATTGGTGAACACGTCCACGAGATCGCCGATAAAAGGATTGGCCCTGGCGATGTCCGCATCGCTGTAGAGAGACACGATGGTTGGGTTGAAGGATCCCTCGACCGCCCGGCGCTTCTGCTCGTCCTGGCCGGTGAGATACAGCACGAGATCCGTGGCGGCATCGGCGTTCTTGGAATATTTGGAGACGGCAAGAAGCTGTCCGCCCAGCGTGCCGGCATGACGCCCGTCGGCGCCGCCCTTCGGGAGTGGCGCGATGCCGACCTTGCCCTTGATGGTGCTGTCGGAGCCTTCCGCCAGCGCCCAGGCGTAAGGCCAGTTGCGCATGAAGGCGGCATTGCCGGACTGGAAGACGCCGCGGGATTCCTCTTCCGTGTAGTTGAGCACGCCCTCGGGCGTGATGGTGCCGACCCAGCCGGCGGCGGTTTTCAGCGCTTCCGTCGCCTTCGGGTTCTCGATGGTCACCTCACCCTTGTCGTCGACGATTGTGCCGCCGCCGAAGGAGGCGACCCATTCGAGTGCATTGGTGGTCAGGCCCTCATAGGCGCGGCCCTGCCAGACATAGCCCCAGAAGTCGCCGCGCCCCTCCTTGCGCTCGCCCTCCTGGATCATGCGGGCGGTCTCCGTGAGGTCGGCCCAGGTCTGCGGCACGGGGCGCTTGTACTTGTCGAGCAGATCCTGGCGGTAGTAGAGCAGGCCCGCATCGGCGAACCACGGCACGGCCATGAGCTTGCCGTTGACGCGGCTCGTCTCGACCATGGCGGGCAGGTGGTCGTCGATATCCGCCTGGCCTTTGGCGGTCAGGTCCCGGAGGTGATCGGCCAGGATGCCGGTCCAGACCACGTCGATCTGGAACACGTCGATGTCGGATGCGCCCGCGGCCAGAAGCTGCTGGTAGAGGGCCAGACGCTCCGTGGCGGAGTTGGGCGTCGAGACGATCTTGACCGTGTTGCCGGTCCTCTTCGCCCAGGCATCGACACCCTGCTTGCAGATCTCGTGCTCCTTGCCGAGGGCGCTGCACGAGATGGAGATCTCCGCCGCCCAGGCACTGGTCGAGGCGAGAATTCCGGCGGCAAAGCCGAGGCTGGCGATGAGGCGTGGCATGGCTATCCTCCTGCAGGCTTGATGTTTATTGCTTAGCTTCTTAAAGCCCGACCTTCCGTTTTGTTCCTTTGGAACGTGGTCGGGCGCAAAAGCCGCTCCATTTCATCTGGCCGAAAACGAGGGACTTTCCATGAAAATCACGTGGTTCGGACATTCAGCCTTCCGGCTCGACTTCGCCGGCAAGACTGTGCTCATCGATCCCTTCTTCACGGGCAATCCCGGCTTCGAGGGCGACAAGGCGGCGATCACCGAGGGCGTGTCCCACATTCTCCTGACCCACGGCCACGGGGATCACGTGGGCGACACCGTCGAGATCGCGAAGGCGACGGGCGCGAAGGTGGTCACGAATTTCGAGCTGTGCATGTATCTCGCCAAGCAAGGCGTCGAGAGCTTCGATCCCATGAACACGGGCGGCACGACCGGGCAGGGCGGCTTTACCGTCACGTTGGTGCGGGCGGACCACTCGTCCGGCCTCGTGGAAATGGACGTGAACTTCCCGCTCGGCAGCGCCAACGGGATTATCGTCAAGGCCATGAACGAGCCCACCGTCTACCACATGGGCGACACGGACATCTTCGGCGACATGGCCCTGATCGCCGAGATCCACAAACCCGACGTTGTGATCGTGCCCATCGGCGACCGGTTCACCATGGGTCCCGAGGTCGCGGCGCTCGCCGTCGAGCGTTATTTCAAGAACGCGAAGGCGGTGATCCCCTGCCACTACGGCTCCTTCCCGATGGTCCTGCCCAACGCCGACCGCTTCGTGGCCGCCATGGACGGCAAGGGTGTTCAGGTAGTGGTGCCGCACAAGACGGTAGGCGTGACGGTGTAATTTTTGGACTTCGTAATTCCGGGGCTGCGGAGCAGAGCCCAGGATCGATAGCCGAGTATAGCGCTGGAGCCCTCCTCCCCCTTGTGGGGAGGAGTTGGAGGTGGGGGTGTGAGCGCTGAACTGGACCAGCGTGACGCTCACACCCCCACCCTTGATCCCTCCCCACAAGGGGGAGGGAAGATGCGCTTGATCCTGCACCCTATCCCGGATCTTCGCTGCGCTACGCCCGTGATAACAATGAACATCGCGAGGGCTACCAGCACATCCGCCGTTGCCCCCCGGCGCAAGCGGGTGCTATAGCGCGCCCAGCAGATATCCAAGGGGTATGACCATCAATGTCGGTCGATGAGAAAACGGTCCGCCGCATCGCCCATCTGGCGCGCATTGCCGTGACGGATGAGGAGGTGCCCCATCTCCAGGGCGAGATCAACGCCATCCTGTCCTTCGTCGAGCAGCTCAACGAGGTGGACGTGGAGGGCGTCGAGCCCATGACCTCCGTCACGCCCATGGTGATGAAGAAGCGCCAAGACGGCGTGACCGATGGCGGCTACCCGGAAAAGATCGTCCAGAACGCCCCCGCCACGGAAGACAGCTTCTTCCTGGTGCCCAAGGTGGTCGAGTAAGGCGCGAGCCTGCCCACCGTCCCTGATGAATTGAGACGTGGATGGCCGGGACAAGCCCGACTATTCCGTCGAGACAAGAGATCCAGTCCCGTGACCGAACTGACCCATCTCACGATCGCCGAAGCCCGTGACGGCCTGAAGGCCAAGACCTTCTCCGCCACCGAACTCACGCAGGCCCATGTGGATGCCATCGAGAAGGCGAGGGCGCTCAACGCCTATGTGCTCGAGACGCCCGAGAAGGCACTCGCCATGGCCAAGGCCTCCGACGAGAAGATCGCCAGGGGTGAGGGCCGCGCCCTTGAGGGCATCCCGCTCGGCATCAAGGACCTGTTCTGCACGGAAGGGGTGGTCTCCACGGCTGGGTCCAAGATCCTCGGCAACTTCACCCCGCCCTACGAATCCACCGTCACCCGGAACCTCTGGAACGACGGCGCCGTGATGCTGGGCAAGCTCAACATGGACGAGTTCGCCATGGGCTCCTCCAACGAGACCAGCGCCTTCGGGCCGGTCGTCTCGCCCTGGCGGCGCGAGGGCTCGAACGTGAGCGCGGGCGCCTCGGGCGCCATCGAGGGCACGTACCTGGTTCCCGGCGGCTCGTCGGGCGGTTCGGCCGCGGCTGTCGCAGCCCATCTCTGCCTCGGCGCCACCGCCACCGACACCGGCGGCTCCATCCGCCAGCCGGCGGCCTTCACCGGCACGGTCGGCATCAAGCCGACCTATGGGCGCGTCTCCCGCTGGGGCACGGTGGCCTTCGCCTCGTCCCTGGACCAGGCCGGCCCGATCACCCGCACCGTGCGCGACTCGGCCATCATGCTGCGCTCCATGGCGAGCCCTGATCCGAAGGACACCACCTGCGTGGATCTGCCGGTGCCGGATTTCGAGGCAGCCGTTTCCCGCGGCGTGAGGGGCCTGAAGATCGGCATTCCAAAGGAATACCGGATTGACGGCATGTCGCCCGAGATCGAGCAGCTCTGGCACCAGGGCGCAGAATGGCTGCGCGCCGCCGGGGCCGAGATCGTCGAGGTCTCGCTCCCCCACACCAAGTACGCACTGCCCGCCTACTACATCGTGGCTCCGGCCGAGGCGTCTTCGAACCTCGCCCGTTATGACGGCGTGCGCTACGGCCTGCGCGAGAACGGCCGGGACATCGTCGACCTCTACGAGAGGTCCCGCGCCGCCGGCTTCGGCCGCGAGGTCAAGCGCCGTATCATGATCGGCACCTATGTGCTCTCGGCGGGCTATTACGACGCCTATTACGTCCGGGCCCAGAAGCTGCGCACCCTGATCAAGCGCGATTTCGAGGAGGTCTACGCTCAGGGCGTTCATGCCATCCTGACGCCGGCAACCCCGTCGTCTGCCTTCGGCATCGGCGAGAAGGGCTCGGGCGATCCGGTCGAGATGTACCTGAACGACATCTTCACGGTGACCGTGAACATGGCCGGCCTGCCGGGCATCGCCGTGCCGGCCGGGCTCGATGCCCAGGGGCTGCCCCTCGGCCTCCAGCTCATCGGCCGCGCTTTCGACGAGGAGACCCTCTTTGCCGCCGGTCAGGTGATCGAGGATTCCGCCGGCCGCATCAAGCTGCCCCAGGCCTGGTGGGCTTAAATCACGTGGGACCGACCGTTCCCGTCGTCACCCTGTGGGACTGGCTGCCCGCAGCCTTCGATCCGGTGCTGATCCTCATCGCGGTCTGGCTCGGCTGGAAGGCCGACCAGTTCGGCAAGGTGCTGATCGTCGGCATGATCGCCCTGGCCGTGTCGGTTCTCGTCTCGTGGGCGATCAGCAGCCTGGGGCTGCCCTGGATCGCGCCCGTGCGGTCCGACGGGCTGACCCTGTTCCCAGTCCGCTTCGTGGCCGCCATGCTCTGGGCGAGCGGCGCCTATGCCGCCCGCCGGCTGGCCAAGGGTTAGAGCTGTTTCCACTGATGTGGAATCATCTCTCTTCTGTAAGCTGCCGCATTTTTTTGACGGCGAACCGGATCCACTTCGCCTAAAAATGCTCTAGGTTTCGGCGAGTCCCGCGCCGGAACCGGCCGGGTTGCCGAGCGCTGCTCCGATTTCGGCCAGGGTGGCTTTCTCGGCATCGCTGACCGCAACGCCGCCGAAGCCGAGGAATCCACCCTCCTTGCCGGCTTCGGCCGACTTCTGGGCGACGCCCAACAGCCAGGACTTGAAAGCTGCGGCCTCGTCAGGTGCCTTGGCGTCGAGCAGGTGTGAGACGGCACCGAGCTCCTCGATGGCCTTACGCTTGATATCGGTGAACTGGCTGCCTTTGAACTGGCTCTGGAAGGACTCGCGCACGGCATTGCGCGTCTCGGAATTGGCAATGTCATCGGCCACGGCTTTCACGAGGGGCGTAGCCTGGGCGTTCTGCTTGGCCTCGAGCAGGGCCCAGCCGCTGGACATGGATTCCTGCAGCAGGCTCCAGAGCCCGCCCGGATCGGCAGCGGTGATCGCCATACTGGCCACCACCGGGCTTGCAACGAGGCGGGACCATTCTTCTGGGGTAAAGCTCGATTTGTTCGCCATCTTGGGGGCTCCTGACGTGCTGCCGGTTGGGGGAACTCGGAAGCCAAATCGCTCAAGCTTGCCCTTGGTTCCTCGGCAGGACGGATAGCGCTAAGCCCAAAAGGAGTGGGCCCGACCGCGAGGTCAGGCCCATCCTGTGCAGTGAGACGCGAGACGCGGTATTACTGCTGCGGAGCGGGAGCCGCCGGGGCTGCCGGAGCCGGAGTGGTCGGCGTGGCCGGAGCAGTGGTCGAGCCGCCAGCGGCGCCCGAACCGGTCGTGCCGGTGCTCGGCGAAGAGCTCTGCGTCTGGCCGGCCGTGCTGCCGGTCGTGCTCGGCTCGTTGCTGCCGCCATCATAGAAGAGGAAGGCGAGCAGGCCGAGAGCGATAACAAGGCCGCCGATCACGTAAGCAAGTGTGTTCGAACCACGAGCGCTGTTATCGTAGACGTTGGTTTCGCGATTGTAGACGTTCGGTTCGCGATCCATGGGATCCGTAGCCATTTTGAAACTCCTTGACCGTTTTACCTCCCGAACAACGCCGAATGCGGGATGGGGTTTCATTCGAGCGTGGCAATTATTTTCGATATCTGTGCATAATTCATTTCTGATCTTAACGAATGGGTAGCCTGTCTGAACGTCCATTCATCTTGAAGGGGGTTGACCGCTTCAAGCGCCGCTCGTACTTCGGCTGGGGCATCGTGCGGACCCGGAGGGCCAGGTCAGTGAAAAGTAGACCCGGTTTTCGCTGACGCGGACCTCCGGTTCCGCGCCAACGATGCTCCCATTTACGAAAGAGGCACCGGATGGGTCCCAAAAGTGCATTCCACTTTCGGGTCCGATGCTTTAGCAAACGCGAGAGATTAAAGGCGCAAGGCTCATGAACGCTCCGGTCAACCCTAAGAAGCTCATCAAGGGCGCGACAGGCGATTGGGAAATCGTCATCGGCATGGAGATCCATGCCCAGGTGACGAGCCAGGCCAAGCTCTTTTCCGGCGCCTCGACGGCCTTCGGCGGCGATCCGAACAGCCACGTTTCCCTGGTGGACGCGGCCATGCCCGGCATGCTGCCGGTCATCAACGAGGAATGCGTGCGCCAGGCCATCCGCACGGGCCTCGGCCTCAAGGCCGAGATCAACCTGCGCAGCACCTTCGACCGCAAGAACTACTTCTACCCGGACCTGCCGCAGGGCTACCAGATCAGCCAGTACAAGAGCCCCATCGTGGGCGAGGGTGAGGTCATCGTGGACGTGCCGGAGACGGCTGAGACGATCACGGTGCGCATCGAGCGCCTGCACCTGGAACAGGATGCCGGCAAGTCGATCCACGACCTGCACCCCACCATGAGCTTCGTGGACCTCAACCGCTCGGGCGTGGCCCTGATGGAGATCGTGTCGAAGCCCGACCTGCGCTCCTCCGACGAGGCCCGCGCCTATGTGACCAAGCTGCGCACGATCCTGCGCTATCTCGGCACCTGCGACGGGGACATGGACAAGGGAAATCTTCGCGCCGACGTGAACGTGTCCGTCCGCCGTCCGGGCGACGAGCTCGGCACCCGCTGCGAGATCAAGAACGTCAATTCCATCCGCTTCATCGGGCAGGCGATCGAATACGAGGCGCGCCGCCAGATCGCGATCCTGGAGGATGGCGGCACCATCGACCAGGAGACCCGCCTCTACGATCCGGGCAAGGGCGAGACCCGCTCCATGCGCTCCAAGGAAGAGGCGCACGACTACCGCTACTTCCCCGATCCCGACCTTCTGCCGCTCGAGTTCGACCAGGCCTATGTGGACGATCTCGCCAAAGGCCTGCCGGAGCTGCCGGACGAGAAGAAGGCGCGTTTCATGGCCGATTACGGCCTCTCGCCCTATGACGCGAGCGTGCTGGTGGCCGAGCGCGCCTCCGCCGACTTCTTCGAGGAGGTGGCTAAGGGCCGGGACGGCAAGGCCGCGGCGAACTGGATCATCAACGAGCTGTTCGGCCGCCTGAACAAGGAAGGCAAGGACATCTCGCAGACCCCTGTCACGGCCGCCCAGCTCGGCGCCATCATCGAGCTCATCGGCGAGAACGTGATCTCCGGCAAGATCGCCAAGGACCTGTTCGAGATCGTCTTCACGGAAGGCGGCGACCCGCGCGAACTCGTGGAAACGCGAGGCATGAAGCAGGTGACCGACACCGGCGCCATCGAGAAGGCCGTGGACGAGATCATCGCGGCCAATCCCGACAAGGTGGAGCAGGCGAAGGCCAAGCCGACCCTGCTCGGCTGGTTCGTCGGTCAGACCATGAAAGCCACCGGCGGCAAGGCCAACCCGCAGGCTCTCAACGAGATCCTCAAGAAGAAGCTCGGAATCGAGTAAGCCCCTTGGCCGTCCCGGCGGAGCGCAACGAAGGTTCTGCCGGGCCTTGCAAGGCACCGACACCGTGACCTCGCAGCCCAATCCCTTCGCGCCTCACTGGCTGATCCGCGACATCGTGATCGCCTCGCATCGCGCTGCCGTAGGGCCGGGGGGATTGCTCTTCGTGGGGGACTCCCTCGTCGAAGGGTTCTACTGGAACCGGATCAGTTCGCTGCCCGTGCTGAATGCCGGCTACTCCGGCATCTGGACAGAGGCTCTCGAGCCGCGGGTGCCGCTTCTCCTGCAATCGGCAGACCCCGGCCTTGCAGTGCTGCTCGTCGGCACGAACGATGCCAAGAAGGACTGCACCGAGAGCGCCCTCGAGGGGGTGATGGAGAACTTCGACACGATCATCCGCCATTTCGAGGCCGCCGCCGTGCCGGTGATCGTCATGACGCCGCCGCCGATCGAGCAGGGCAAACGCCTCACAGGCTTCTATTCGGCGGACGCCATCGCTTCCTTGAGCCGCCGAATCGTGCAGATTGCGGATGGCCGTGCGGCCGCCATCGTCGATCTTCAGAAGGCTTTTGCCGGCAGCGAGGGAGCAGCGCTCGAAGGGCTCACAACGGACGGCGTTCATCTGTCGGCGGAGGCCTATCGACGGCTGCACGACGTGCTTGAAGAGACGGTCGCTTCGGTGGCGGTCAGGAAGGGGCAATAGTGAATCTGGCTCTCATGATCGAAGATCTGCCGATCATCCGGCCCGTTGTCGACGCCGACAGGCAGGATCTCTTCGGGCTGATCGCGATCTGCTATGCGGATTATCCCGGCTGCTTCGTCGACCCACATGACGACCTGCCGGATTTGCGCGCGCCGAGCACGTCCTATGAGCGGACCAGTGGTGCCTTCTGGGCTGTCGAGGATGAGCGCGGGCGCGCCTGTGCCTGCGTGGCCGTCGACTTTCCCTCAGAGGGAATGGCGGAATTGCATCGGCTCTATGTGCGCCCCGACCAGCGTGGGAAGGGCGTGGGCTCGCGCCTGGTGCATCGGGCTGAGGCGCACGCACGCAGCAAGGGCGCGTCGCGGATCATCCTGTGGTCCGACACGCGGTTCACGACCGCCCATCGCCTCTACAGGCGTCTGGGATATGTGCAGGCGGAGGGGCAGCGCGAACTTGCTGACATATCCAAGTCGATAGAATACCGTTTCGATAAGCAGCTTTGATGCCGTGGCCCGAGGCTGCGGTGGGCCACATAAGCTACCCGGACAGGAGCCATCATGATTGAGATCGCAGGTATTCTGGTCGGGATCTTCCTGGCCCAGTTGTCGCCCGGGCCCAACATGATGGCCGTATCGTCGGTGTCGCTGGGCAGTGGCCGCTGGCATGGTGTCGTCACGGCTGCGGGCATCGCGACAGGTGTATTCGCCTGGGCCGTGCTTGCCACATTGGGCATAGGCGCAGTGCTCATTGCTTTCCCGCAGACAATCACCGCCATGAGGCTTCTGGGTGGCGGCTATCTCGTCTATCTCGGTCTCAAGGCTTTGCGGCTAGCTTTCGTGGCGTCTGAGGGCAATCCTATCGGTGGGCATGGCGAGACGAGCAGCGCAGCCGCCTACCGGCGAGGATTGTTGGTTGCCTTGACCAATCCGAAGGCCGCGCTCGTCTGGAGCGCCATCTCCATGTATCTCGCGTCTTCCGGGTTTTCACCCCTGGAATTCGCGGTCATCGATGTCGGTGCGTCCGCTTCGGCCATGATCGTCTACGGCGCATATGCGCTTATTTTCTCAACCGGAGCCGTCATGCGTGCTTATGCCCGCTTCTTTCGCGTCATCGAAGGAAGTTTCGGGGCTATCTTCGGCGCCATCGGAGCAAAGCTTTTCGCCGATGGCGTTCGCGAACTGAAAGTTTGATGTTGTCGGGAACGTCAACGATATAGTAATATGTTTCCATAGCTGATCGATTCAGCCGCATTTTCTCATCTGCAGCCGAAGGAGGCGTCACATGGCCATGATGTTTGCACCATGCGCATTCGCCGCATTCCTTCCCTCTATTGCTGCAGGTTGCAATGAAACAGATTACGCTTTCCCTTATCTGGCTGACCGTCCGCATTGATCTCGTTCCTACTGTGCGGGAGCGCGGGCAGAAGCCGTCAAAGTCTCTTCCTCCGTCCGAACTGCCCGCTTCGCTGCGGGCGAGGCTTGGTTCTCGCTTGCTCAAGGACATCGGCGAGGATGTCAGCGGACGTGACTGATGCTGAGCGATGAATCCTGGAAGGATATGCCTGGTGCATACCCTTCCGCTCTTCCCCTCGTTGCTCTGTAAAGGGCATCGACGGCAGATTTCGCCTCCTTATAGGAGCTCCCAAAAGCGCAGGAGAAGCTTTGATGGTGCGAGATCGGCTGTTTCTGCTGAGGCCTGATTTTGAAGATCCGGCCTATCCCGGCCGGCGGTTCTATTGCTGGCATTGCGCGCTGTTGGAAGGCGTGCTCGCCTCTTTCCCGTGGCTCAATGAGCACATCGACGTGGAGCGCATCGCGTGGCGGCGACCGCGCCATGCGGTTGTTGAACTCGTCGGGGAGCAGAACCAATCGCTGCCCCTGCTGGTGTTGAGCGGCGACGCTCCCGATGAATTCGCAACCGGGGCTCATGGGGCGGTGCGGTTCGTCTCCGGCAAGGACGAGATTCTAGAGCGGATTCGATTTAGGTGAACTCGTATCCGCAGTTGCTGAGATAGTTCTGGCATTCGTCCGCCGGGAAGCTG
>NZ_JBWBEW010000009.1:0-181031 GCF_056148915.1 Microvirga sp. jy35
TCCTCGTCGATCTCAATGATCGAGAGATCACCGTTGTCAGGATCGTAGTCGTTGGCGAGCAGCAGGGCTGCGGTCAGCTGAAGAGCCTCCCCCTTCTTGATCGTATACCGCTCGCCAGTGACAACAGGGTCCTTGTTATCAGGGGTCTCGTCGTCCTCCTCACCATGTTCCCGGAGAATAGGATCTTCATCGCTCATGTAAGTGATGGAGTGCTCCTCGCTCGTCAGGGTGACCGAGCCGTTCTCGTTCACCGTCTTGGTGTAGCTGGCAGCCGTGAGCCCCGGCGCCAGCTCGATCACGTCCTGGGCCCGCAGCGTGCCGACGATGGTGTCGTTGCCGCCGTTGGACTTGAACACGATCCGATGCGCCGACTGCAGCGACGCGATGTCGATCGTATCGTTCCCGCTGTTGCCATCGATCGTGATGGTGTTCGGGCGGAGGCTCGTGCCGGAGAAATTGCCGATAGCAATGAACGTATCTCCGGCTCCGGCTCCTCCGGTTGATCCGGTCGGATCGACTCCGTTGATCCGGATCTCCTCAATATCCCGCAGTTCAGCAATGATTGAGGTCGAGTTAGTGCCGTTGCGGGTGATGATAATTTCTGTGGCAGCATTGATGCCAACCAAAGTGTTGCCAAAGACGTCATCGAAGGCTTGCCGGGTATAGATCCGGTAAGTCTCACCGCTCGTATTGCCGTTGATCACGAAGGTGTCGCCTAAGCCAGCTTCCGTACCACCATCGACGATGTCCCGGCCGTCTGTTGCACCACTCGCGTTAGCGTTCCAGATGATCGTGTCATCACCCCCTGCTGCATTAATCACATCGTTGCCCTGAAGACCAATGATTGTATCGTTATTTCCAGTGCCATTGAGGGTGTTATTACCGTTGGTAGCCCCACCAATCGGTGTAACACTGGATGCCAGAATGTAGTCCGTAACATCGATGTTCGCGTTTGTAACACCGTTTATCTGGATCGTTCCGATCGTATTGAGGCTTGCATCTCGGATGGTCAGCACCGTGTTACCGCCGACCGTCGACTCAATGACGCGGGTAGCTAGATTGTCAGCCGTGATGCCAAGAGCACTGAGGTTGATCAGATCCTGATTGCTCGCATTGCCGCCCGTGAAATCGAAGTTGTTGATGATGTCAGCACCGAAACCACCTGCGTTGTAGATGACAACGTCGTTGCCGCCATCGAATGCAAGCAGGTTGATCGTATCGTTACCTGCACCTCCAATGATGCTGTCGGGATCGTTGCCGGAGCCGCCACTGATTGTATCGTCACCTGCTCCACCATCGATCAAATCGCTGCCGTTACCACCATCGATACTGTCATTTCCTCCACCACCGAACAGCTGGTTGTTGCTGAAATTACCGACGATCGTATTGGCAACGCTATTGCCGGTCCCGTTGATGGCATCAAAGCCAGTCAGGGTCAGGTTTTCGACGTTCTCAGCAAGAGTGAAGCTGATGGACGATGCGACCAGATCCGTTCCACCCGTCTCTCCAGCTGCCTCAACGATTACGTCTGCAGCATTATCGACGACATAGACATCATTGCCGATGCCTCCGTTCATCGTGTCGTTGTCAGCACCACCGTTCAGCGTGTCGTTGCCGTCGCCGCCGGTGAGCGTGTCCGAACCAAGACCGCCATTGAGATTGTCGTTTCCAAGCAAGCCGTTTAGGGCGTCGTTGAGATCACCTCCAGTGATGATGTTGTTTAGAGCGTTGCCGGTGCCGACGAACGCATCGGCGTCGCCTCCAGTATATGTAAGGTTCTCCACATTGGCCATGAGCTCTATGGAGAGCGCGACCATTTGGGTTTCAACCGCGTCTGCCGTTCCACCAGTCAAGGTTTCAACAACCACATCGCCGAGGTCGTCCACCACGTAGACGTCGCTGCTGTCGCCGCCAACCATGACGTCGGCGCCTAGGCCTCCATCCAGTTCGTCATTCCCAGCGCTTCCGACCAGAAGATCGTCACCATCGTTACCAAAAAGATCATCATTTCCGCCATTACCGAAGAGAAGATCGTTTCCAGTGTTACCAAGAAGGTCGTCATCTCCGGTTGTCCCTGTGAGGACGGTGTTCTGCAACGGAACAGTGGCTGTGCGTGGATTGATGTCGTCGACTGCAATGGCGTAGTCACCTTCAAGAACATATCCGTTGAACGTGCTTCCATTGAAGTTAACGAATTCCACCGCTTCGGAGAGTTGATCGAAATGATCGACAACCGTTATTTGCTGGCCGTTGTAGGTAATGACCAGATCATCGCTCCCAATCCCGAAGGTGGTCTCCTGGAAACTGAGAGTTGTGAGAACTGCCCCGGCTGCAATCGAGATCCTGTCGACACCTCCCGTTTCGACAATGACGTCATTGCCGTCAGCAGAACCGAAAGCGTAGGTATCGTCATCTGCGCCGCCGTTCAGGGTATCATTGCCAGTTCCGCCCACAAGGATGTCATCACCACCAAGACCATTCAGTACGTCATTGCCGGCAAGCCCCATGATCAGGTCATCTCCCGACGACCCGTTGAGCGTATTATTGCCTGCCGTCCCCATGACGACGCCGAGGCTGCCATCAGTGAACTGCACCCGCTCGATATTGGTGATTTGGTCTGTCCCATCAATCGCGTCCTCGACAGTGTGAGAGATCACGAGGGCGCCATTCGCATTACTCGAAAAGCTGTAATTTGCTCTGACGTCGCGGTAGGCTGCAGTATCGACGTCACCAGCGGTCGTGTCTGCTTTGATGGTTCGGACGATGCCGAGCTGGCCGGGATTGATCGAGCCGTTGAACATGCTGGCGGCCAGCGTCGTCATGCTGTTGTGATAGGCGATCGGCGTGCCGGTCCGGTCGGTTGTCGCATATACCGCGATCTGGACGTCGAGCCACTTGTCGCCATCGATGATGTCATCGCCGGCATTGCCTTGGATGATATCACTGCCATCGCCGCCGAGGATAATGTCGCCGGCGTTGTACACCACCGTGCCGGCCGCCATTGCGGTGACCTGCTGGGGAGTAAGGCCAAGCACTTCAGCGAGACCGGCAATCAGTGCCAGGCTTTCCTTGGTGATCTGGCTGCCGCGATAGCCTTCCTGGCCAGTGGTGCCGGCCGGGGCAGCGGGGTCGAACGGCAAGCGCTCGGAACCCAGGGCGTCGGAACCTGCCAGAGTATCGTTGAAGCGCGAGCCAGACAGACCTTCCATCGAAGCATATTCGTCGAGTGCTGCATTCTGTGGAAGAGTCGGGCTTTCATCGAAGACGATGGGGCGCGACAGGTCGGCATTGATGCCAAAGGTGCTGTCTTTGTAGGTTGCCCAGTCGAAGCCTGACATGCCAGCCATCTTGCCGCGGCCGGTGCTACCGACCATGATGTCGTCTCCACCTTCGCCGATGAACTCGTCGAAGCCGCCGTCGCCCAGGAACACGTCGTGTCCGTCGATGCTGTCATGCGCGAAGACTTCATCGAAGTTGTCGCCGGGAGCGCCGTCGAAGGTGCCGGTTTCGATCCAGTCGTTGCCCTCGTTGCCGAGGATGCGTTCGGCGTTGCGGTTGCCATAGATGAAGTCGTCGCCGGTGCCCGCAAACACTTCCGAGCCCATGTCGGTGCCGAGGAAGATGAAGTCCTGGCCGTCATTGCCCATCACCAGGTCAAGCCCGGGGCCGGCGTGAACCACGTCATTGCCCTTGCCGGCCTTGATGTTGTCGTCGCCGCCGCTGTCGACAATGATGTCGTCGCCGTCACCACCATTGATGATGTCGTTGCCGAAATCGCCCTCAAGGCGATCGTTCCCGCCATCGCCGTAGAGAGTGTCGTCGCCGTCGCTGGCGATGATGGTATCGGCCTGGTTCGTGCCACCCATCACGACGTGCTCGTCGCCGTTATAGCGCAGATAGTTGGTATCCGTGCCGGGCGTTGCCGGATTGTTGCGTATGACCACCTGGGTCAGAAGCCCGCCGCCCGTCGGATCGCCCGTCTCCAGGTCTCCATCACCGTCAAGGTCGTTGAACTGTTTGGTTTGGTCGACCTCAAGGATCAGGCCGGGTGTTGAGAACACGTCGGACGGCAGGTGCGTCGCGTCGGTGTTGCGCATCATCATGGCGGCGAAGGAATTGTTCTCCATTTCGCCGAAGAGATGCAGTCCGTCGAGGCGCTGCAGATAATAGAAGCGATCGCCGCTCTGCAGCAGTTCCATCTGCGCTTCGAAGATGAAGTTGAAGGTTGAGCCCAGCATGCCGCCGAAAGGCATGATTTCCTCAGCAAGGCCGCCGATCCAGAAGTCGACATTGTTGAGACCGCCAAGAGAACCGCCGGCATAGGCGCCCGTGGCATTCAGGAAGTCAAACCGATCCTGTTCGGATGGAACGACGCCGTCGCCATTCATGTCGACGCCGAGGACGAGCTCCATCGCTGCGTCCCGCTTCTCCGCCGCTGTTTTCTCACGTGTTGCGTTGGGATTTGCGTCAGTCGGAGCTGGGACCCGTGCGGTGATCGTTTGGTGCGTGCCGTAGGCAGCGATGAAGTTGATGATCGATGCCTCATGTTTGAGGTGGCCGGCAAAGTCGGTCCAGCTCTCATAGGGCTTGAGCAGCGCATCCTGGTTGGTAGCGGCGTAGAACTGAGCGCGCGCTTCGTTGAGCGAGGGCATACCGACGTCACGGCCGCGCGCCAGGTTGATGGTCGCAAGGTCCAGTGGCAGGCCGAGAAGATTGTTGCGCAATGCGCTCGTGACGAACTCGTCGATTTCGTTGCCGACCTGGCGGGTCATGCCGCGGATGATGGCCCCGGCGGCAATGCCGTCATCAACGCCATTGGGGCTGGTAAAGGCCGTGGGGTTAAGGAAGCCCTGGATCAGGCTGATGTGGTTGGGGTTGAAGTTCGGGTCGAACTGGTCGATCGACTCGGTCAGCATGGAGTGGCCGAAGCGATAGACCACATGCGCGAACTCGGCGAAGATTGTCGGGTCCATCATCGTGTCGAAGCCATCGGGCACGAGGAACACGTTGATGTTCGGCTGGACCTTGCGGGCGAACTCTTCGAACACGAGGTGCTGATACTGCATCTCGGTGCCGAACTTGGCGGCCTGGAACAGGCGTTCGCCATCCCAGGTAAAGCTGTCGAGCAGCGTCTTGAGAGCAGCGGCATCCGTGGGCAGTGTCGTGGGCAGGGCGTTGAGCTGGGTCTGGGTGATATCGACCGCAAGCCATTCGTTGATGAAGGCGAGGTCCCGGGTTTCGAGGACGGTCACCTTGGTGTGCTCGGCGAGACGGTTATGCTCGGCATGGAACACGTGGTGGACCGCGGTCAAGCCGATATTCTCGTTGGCGCGGCCGTCGCCGGCCACGAAGTGGGCATCGAGAAGCTCGTTGTCGTAGACGCCCGGCTGGTTGCCTGGGTTTTCGAGCCCGATGGTGATATCGCCATCGGCAATGCCATTCGGCACCGCATTGTGGGCGATATCGGCCAGGAAGGCGTGGTTCGTGCGGACAGCGTTGGCGAGGGACACACCAAGCCCGTCATTAGCCGCCGGGTTGCCTTCAACCACAAGGTCGTCCGGTGTATTCGGGATACCGTCTGGGCCAATCCCGACCACGATCAACGGGAAGCCGTTGGAGCCGGGGATGAAGTTGCCGTAGGGGTCGGTGCGCAGCAGCGGCACGCTGCCGACGTCCTGGTCGGTGAGCTGGATCCCGAGGAGGTTCCTGGCCTGGGCTTTGACCTCGCCCCAGGTTGCCATGCCGCCATTGGCCCCCTCGATCAGGTTGCCGGTCGCAACGGGGCCGTTCGCGGTCTCTGCATACTGGCGCAGGAAGACCTGATGTGAAGGATGGGAGGTATAGGTCTGGTTCTGGTCGACGTAAGCCGTCGTGGTGTTGACCGGGCGCACGTCATCGCTGGTGCCCAGCTGTCCATCCGGACCGGCCCCAACGGTGGCGCGGGTCAGGACCATGAAATTCGTGCTGCTGCCCGGGACATAGAGGGGGTCGTCGGGGCTCAGCGGGATCATGACGGTGCCGCTGCCACCCTTGTTCACGAGGTCGAGGCCGTGGTCGAAGAACTGGCCGAACAGGGTGAACCAGGAATTGAACGGGGCCGATAAACCTTCGTCCGGCGCGGAATTCGGAATATGGATGTTGATCCCGTCCAGTGCGATGCCGTTTGTGGCGAGCAGTCCGAAGAGGCCATTGCCATCCGGAGTCGGCCCGCCCGCGACGTCGATGGCCGCCTGAGCGGCCTCGAGAGCAACTTTCGCTGCTGCGGCAGCGTCCTGGAGGGCCTGATTGCCGGGGCTCGCTGCTGCCGCTGCTGCGGCGGAGGCCTCGTCGCGCGCGGCCTCTTCCAGCTCCTTGAAAAGGGGCTTGAGCGGGATGTAGAGGGCGGCAATCTGACCCGTGATCACCATTCCGGGATCATCGATTCCCGCATTCTGCAGCGCCGTCAGGATGGCGGCCGGATTGGAAAGCGTCTGGTCGACGAGCAGGTTGCTGATCACACGGACGGAAGGATCGATGACATCACCCGGACCGGCACGATTGCCGACAACAGTGCCGTTTGGCAGCGTCGTCGTCGGACCATCATTGTCGATGCCTGGCCGGTATTGCATCGGCATCGCCGGCGAGGGGCCAGCTCCGTCGGGATCCACCATGATCGTGCGGAATGTCGGATTCAGGAGCTCCTTGAAAGGCGTATCGGACGCACCCCACTTTTCCTGGCCCGGCAGGAGGTGGTTGTAGGAGCCATCAACAGTGCGCAGGCCCCAGGCGATATTGTAGGCAGGAATCAGGCCGCCCTCCCCGTAGAGCGGCTGGCCAGCAGCGTGTGCCTCAGCGATCTTGATTTGAGCGAGAATGAAGTCCAGATCGGAGCGAATATAGGCAACCATGATAAAACCCTCACCCTTGTGTTCTTGAGAAGGACACAATCATCATGGGCAAGAAGGCAGGGGCTTTACTATCTGGGCTGAGGTCTATGCCTGGTGTATCTAAGGTCTATACTGTTTAGGACCAAAGTTACTTGCGAGGCCGGACTTTGGTTGACCGCGTCTCAGATTTCATGGCGCGTCTGGATTTAGCTCTGCTCCTCCGGGTGAATGAGCAGAGATCAGCTGCAGAGACGCCTTGCGAGTAGAGGCCTACGACCGGAATTTGCCGTAAATCCTTCAACCAGCTGATGTTTTGACAGAAGCACTCCACTCTTAAATAGGCTTGGCTCCAAGAAAAGTGGTTACGTGCTTAGGATCGCATGAGCCGCAGTTAACCTTAGAGGTCGGGCTATGCATCTGCACCAGTCTCAGGTGTTCTCGAGAACCTGCACATGAGAAATTACTTACAGCCTGGGTTATACCCCATTAGGGTTAACCCCTTCTGGTGTGATCTATGATTTCCAAGTTCTCCTTATTCATATTGATATTTTACGCGACTGAGAACATTCTCTTTCAAAGACCTTAAAAACCTAGATAATCCTATGAAGTGAAGTTGGGTCATTACTTCGACTCCCAACAACAATAGCGCCAGATCTAGACTGCAGGGCCTCATACGAGGATCAGCAGGATTAGACGCGCAGTGACTAAGATTACGATGCCAAGAGAAGGTTTGCCTAAAATACGTATGTTGTGCAACGGGGGGCGCTCATGTCAAAGACGATCCGAGTAGGCATCATCGAAGATCAGCCTCTGTTTCTGGATGGGGTGATAGATGCCTTTCATGCTCAGCCAGACATAGCAATTGTCGGCTGCGCAGCGGTGATAGGAGACGCAATCCGTCTAATTCAGGACAACCAACCGGATGTAGTCATCGTCGGCGTGAGCCTACCGATCGACCGCTTCGAAGCTCTTGATGTGATTGTGTCGAAGTACCCATCGGTCAGAATTTTGGTTCTTTCAGACAGTTCGGACGAAGAGCGGATCTGTAATGCCATCGCAGAGGGTTTATCCGGATATCTTCCAAGAAGCACCAGTGCTCCCGAACTGATTAGTGCCGTACGTGCACTCGACCAAGGGATTGGTTGTGTCTCCCCGACACTTGCCAGCAGGCTCTTGATGCACGCTAACAACGACAGCTCCAACAAGATGAAGCCCAAGGATCGCCTCAAGACCCTTGCCCCACGGGAGCTGCAAATCGCATCAATGCTGGCAGTAGGGCTTAGTAACAGAGAGATTGGCGTCAAGCTCGACATCAACGAAGGTACTGTCAAATACTACGTGACAAGCATTCTTGGTAAGCTGCAAGTTCGCAATCGTGTCGAAGCAGCCCTATTTGCCCGCTCCCAAGGTGTAGTCTGGCAGCCTAGAGCGGACATATCCCCGGAGTTCGATACGGCCCTGCCGAGAAACGATACAAGCAGCGGGTCATTAGGAGCCCTAGGCCGGCTGCAGCGCATTGACTTAAGGAAAAACTGACATGAGCAGCCGACCGCATCATCAACTTGACATTGACGTGACGCCATAGCCGTAAAATCAGCTTTAACTCCCCTGCGGCGTTGTCAACTTACGTGGGCCCGACAACAGAGACAAGTTGAAGGGCCTTGGTATTCACTTGCGTAAAGACGGTGCCGGAGCGAATTCAGGTTATCTCTGAATCAAGGTATAGATGGCGGGATACTGCCGCACCTACCCGGTTGGACCGCAATGTTCCTTGAGCTGTTCAAACCTCTTATGGGTTGGTGTAGATCCTCGTCACGGTTGATGAGCACCTTTTTTGCCGATCTTCATTGCTGTTTACCCTCACACTTCTCAGAACTGCATTCGGGGCGAGGAATGTCAGAGTTAGCGCCGTTGACGCGGCTGGGCCATCGAAGTGCAATCCCGACAACCGTGAGTCTGACCCGCCAGTTCGCAATGACAGGCAGCGCCATCATGGTCGTAGCAATGCTCGCTGCCGGCCTGTTCACTGCCGAGATCGTTTCAAAAGCGACGATCGAGAATACTGCTTCGTCGACAGCTCTCCTAATCGATAGCTTCCTTGAGCCCTTGGTCAAAGGCTTGTCGAGTGAGGAGATCTTGTCTGCCGCAGAGACTGCTGAGTTAAACCGGCTACTGGGGGCGAATCAGTTCAAGGAAAGATTTCCTCACCTGGAGATCTGGAAGGAAGGCGGGCTCATCGTCTACTCGACGACACCGAGTCTGATCGGCCGGAGATTTCCTCCACCGCCTGGGTTGGTCACGGCCTTGGCAGGAGATATTTCTGCGCAATACGCTGACTTGAAGTCTCTTGAGCATCGGATCAGCGGCCGCAGCCAGAAGTATCTTGAAGTGTACGTTCCCATCCGGGAGGAACGCTCCGGCCGCGTCGTTGCCGTTGCAGAGATCCATGAGAGCACCGCACCACTCGAACTGAGGCTCTGGTGGGTGCGATTGAAGAGCTGGCTTGCCGTCGTGGGTGCAACCTTGCTCATCATGTTAGGCCTGTTCGGGATCGTTTACCGGGGCAACAAACTCATTGTCCTTCAGCGGCACCAGCTTCATGAACGGTTGGTCGAGATCGAGCATACTTCCCAACACAACCACATTCTCAAAGAGCGAGCTCAGCGTGCCTCTGGACGAGTTGCGGAACTAACCGAGAATTATCTGAGGAGGATCGGCGCTGACTTGCACGATGGCCCTGCGCAGCTCATCGGCTTAGCTGCTCTAACCGTGGAGCACGTCCGGCGTGCCCAGTCTCCTGAGAAAAGGGAAGAAGAGCTGCAGTTGCTGAATTCTGTCCTCTCAGAGGCCCTCCGTGATATCCGAACCATGTCAAAGGGATTGATGCTGCCCGAGATAGAAGATTTGCCGCTTCCGGAAGTTATCAAGCGAGTAGCTCTCAATCACGAGCAACGGACCGGAACCAAGGTCACCGTTCATTGCGGTACTATTACGCAGCCTCTTACGCACGGCATCAAGATTTGTGTGTACCGGTTTGTCCAAGAAGGACTCAACAATGCCTTCCGTCATGCGGGCGGCAATGGACAGATGGTGGCGTGCAGACTCGATGGCTCCACTTTACAGCTTGTCGTGCAGGATGACGGGGGAACGGGCGTCGGTGGCCCCGCAGCCCCGGACTCCGGTTTGGGGTTAGCCGGTATGCGGGAACGCGTGGAAAGTCTCGGCGGTGTCTTTCGAGTCAGCCATCTTACGAGCGGCGGAACTAGAGTAGAAATGAACGTCGTTACCGCGGAGGAGAGCCAAAATGGCTGAGAAGACTCGTGTTGTTGTGGTAGATGATCATGCACTCTTGCGCAGAGGAGTGATCCGAGCGCTGACTCTTGATGACATGATTGAGGTTGTGGGGGAAGGCGCTTCGGCAAAGGAAGCAATAGAGCTTGTCACGCAGTACGCACCCGATCTCATCTTGCTCGATATATCCATGCCTGGGAATGGGATCGAAGCTGCGCGCGCGATCCGTGACCTTCCAACGGCCGCTCGCGTTGTAATGCTAACCGTTTCGGGGGATGAAGACGACGTGATGCGCGCACTTGAGGCTGGCGCTGTAGGATATCTTCTTAAAGGGACGGACGCGGGAGATCTAATCGCGGCTGTGCAAAGGGTAAAGGCTGGTGAGTCTTTCATTTCACCAAATTTGGCGCTTCGTGTATTGTCGAGCAATGCTCAGGAGGAGGCCAACCCGTCGCCACTGCTTTCTGAGTATGAGAAACGCACTTTAGGTCTTATCTCCGAAGGGCGGACCAACCGCGAGGTTGGTGAGCAACTCTCTGTACAGGAGAAGACCGTCAAGTACGACGTGATTAACATTTTCAAGAAACTCAAGGGTAGGAACCGGACCGAAGCAACAGCTGTCGCCAAACAGGCGTGGCGTGAACTTCAAGGCAAGCTGAAACTGCATTGACAAGGGAGCTGGCGAGATTGGGCGAGGAATAAGCCGGCGGCAGATTCGTTGACGCTAGAACTTTTCTCAATATGCCGCATCTCACCGAAACACGTATCGCCCCCTAGTGATAGGTCAGCACTCCCCTGCCCTCGGCACACCAGCGCAACTCGTAGAGGCAGGTTACATGGCTCATGCCTGGATACGGTTGCGCACGTTCGGACTTTGACAACTTCCATGGGCTCCTGATCGAGATCGGTGAGCGCCTGCACGTGCGCGCGCATCGACCAAGTCACCGGCTTATGCGGCTTCTCGCCATCGGCGATGAAACTGTGCGCTGAGTGCCAATTCGAGACCTTCGATGCGAAAGGCTGTTGCATGCGCTCCCCGTCAATCGCTTGCGGCACGAATTCAGGCAGGGCCGCTTTTGAAACGGGTTGCAGAGCGCGATCGCGGCAACTCTCGACTCAACTCGCCGCTCCCGCCGCCGGCCCTATGAGTATGAAAAGATATGCCGCACCGCTCACGCGGTGGGAACGGTGCCGCCGTCGATGACATACTCAGTCCCGGTAATCGTCGCGGCGCGATCGGAGGCAAGGAAGGCGATCAGGTTAGCCACTTCCTCCGGCCTCGAGGGACGACCGATCGGGATCCCGCCGAGCGAGTCCATGATGATGCGTTTGCCGCCCTCGTAATCGGTGCCGGCGTCCTGTGCGAGCCGCTCGGCCAGCCGCACCGACGCTTCGGTTTCAATCCAGCCAGGTGAGACCCGCATCACGCGCACTCCCTTCGGCGAGACTTCCTTTGATAGGCTCTTGCTGTAGGTCGATAGCGCAGCCTTCGCGGCCGCGTAGGCGGTCGTCGCCTCCGGCAACGGCAGCTCCCGTTGGATGGACGTGACGTGGATGACGACTCCGCGACCCTGGGCTGCCAT
Organism: Microvirga sp. jy35; assembly: GCF_056148915.1. NCBI lineage: Bacteria > Pseudomonadati > Pseudomonadota > Alphaproteobacteria > Hyphomicrobiales > Methylobacteriaceae > Microvirga > Microvirga sp. jy35. The sequence continues at coordinate 11,741 of NZ_JBWBEW010000009.1, forward strand.
TGCAGGCACGAGCTCGCGATCGAGCCTGACCGCTGCCATCAGGTTGAGATCGAGCTCCTTGGCCCAATCCGCGTCGCCCAGTGCTGCGAAGCCGCCCGCCGGAGCGGAGGAGCCGCCAAGCATGTGGACGACGACATCGATCCCGCCCAGCCTCTCGTGCACCGCGGCGGCGAGCGTGGCGCAGCCCTCAGGGGTCGTGAGGTCGGCGGCGACGAACATCGTCTCGGAGAGCGTGTCTGGCCTGGACCGCGCTGCCGTCAGGACCCGCGCTCCGAGTTCGCGAAACAGCGCGACGGTGGCAGCACCCGCACCGCGCGTGCCGGAGGTGATGAGTGCGCGCTTGCCTTCGAGGGTGAGGAACCCGGTCATGCGCCGATCTCCAGGCCCGTGATCTGGTCGCCTTCGAGCCGAAACGAGAAGGTGAGTGTGGCTGGACTTCCCGGGAAATGGCCGGTCACGCGGGCACGGACGCTTGTGACAGCATCCTTCTCTACCAGCGCAAGCGGCTCGATGACCTGCCGGTACTTGAGTTTCGCTTCGCGCCACCATGTGCCGATAGCTTGGCGGCCCGCATAGGATCGGCCCTCATCTCTGATGACGGCATCGGGTGCAAACGTGTGGATCAGCGCGTCGCCGTCGCTCCTCCTGTCAGCGTCAAAATAGGTCTGGATCGGGGAAGGCAGGTTCATCCGGCTGCTCCTTCGGTTAGAGGGTAATGTCCTCCCGAATTTAGGCCTGGACACTTGTTTCGATAAGCAGGATAAAAATGGATGAGGCGTTTCGAAAGTCAGGACAATGTACTGGCCTGGATTGAATGATCTCGACGCGGTTATCGCTATAGCACGCAAGGCTTCGTTCCGTGCCGCAGCGCTCGAACTGGGCATGTCGACGACCGCGCTCAGCAATGCCGTCGGCAAGCTCGAGGCAGACCTTGGCGTGCGCCTGTTCAATCGAACAACGCGCAGCGTCTCGCTCACCGATGCCGGACGCCTGTTCATCGAACAGGTCGGCCCGGCCTTGCAGGACATTCACGGCGCCATGGAAGCCGTGCGGTCGCAGCAGGCTACGCCGTCAGGCACGCTGCGCATCAACACCTTTGCCATGGCGGCGCGCGAGATCCTCTCGCCGCCGGTGCTGGAGTTCCTGCGCCGCTACCCGAAGGTGCATGTCGATCTCGTCACCGAAGGACGACTGGTCGATATTGTCGCCGACGGCTTCGACCTAGGGGTGCGGGTGGCCGACCTCGTGCCCAACGACATGATCGCGGTTTCCCTTGGGCGGCCACAGCGGTATGCCGTCGTTGGCTCGCCGGCGTACATCGAGAAGCATGGGAAGCCGCGGGTGCCGCCTGACCTCCTCCATCGCCCGTGCATTCGTGTCCGCCTGCCCAACGGCGCCCTGTATCGATGGGAGTTCGAGAAAGACGGTCAGACGGCCCAAATCGACGTGAGCGGTCCAGTCACGTTGGACGAAGCCAGCCTGGCACGGGCTGCCGTTCTGGAGGGCATAGGGCTCGGGTTCTTCATGGAACAACACGTGCGTGCCGACATCGAAGCCGGACGCCTCATTCGCGTGCTGGAAGATTGGACACCACCCTTCGGTGGGCTCTGTCTCTACTACCCCGGACGGCGCAATCCATCGGCTGCCCTGAAGGCTTTTATCGGCTTGGCCCGAGAACTCAGTGCAAAATCAGGATCATGGTCGCCTAAGCCAAAGATGTCAGCTGAGGCCTCGATGTGAGTACCTCGGCGGCATTCATTGGCGTGAATGACTGTACCGGCTGTAAGAGCCCGGTTCGCGTCATCCCAGAAAATTACAGATGGCTTGGGGCAGGTGGCTCGGGAAAGTCTGCTGCTCACACTTGAGCGGACCTTCAGCAGCTTTCAGAGCGCAGTGCCTTCACATTGGCCATTTCTTGCCAAATGCCGTCACCGGCAGAATTTGCTGCGCGGATGAGAAAGGAACCCTGCCGCTCCTCGCTCCCCAGGACCCGGATCAGACCTAAGTCGCCTCGGATCTCAGACCTCAGTCCAAATTGCACGCTTTGCCGGCTCAATCACAATCAAAAGGTGACGACTTCCAGCTGAGGTCGAGGCGAGCAGAGGGCGGGGGCTCCAATGGTCCTGAAAAGGCAATGCCACGGCAATACGCAGTTTCCGCGCTGTATGGCGAAGCTCACGGAAACCTACGGGGTGGACGGCCGGTGCGAGACCGCCGCGGCCTTGCTGGCCCGCCGTCCCGCGCCGCTCAGGATCGTCAAGCCGGCGCCTGAACCGATCTGGAAGGCTCCTGAGGTCAGGACCTACACGGGCTACTTCGATGCCGCCATTGCGCGTCTGAAGATTGAGCGGCGCTATCGCTCCTTTGTCGATCTCGAACGGGTTGCCGGCAGCTTTCCGAGCGCGATCTGGCATTCGCCGCAGGGGCCACGCGAGATCACCGTCTGGTGCTCCAACGATTATCTCGGCATGGGCCAGCATCCCTCGGTCGTCGAAGCGATGATCCAGGCCGCAGCCCGCCATGGTACCGGGGCCGGCGGCACGCGCAACATCTCGGGCAACAGCCACCCGATCGTCGAGCTGGAGGCGGAACTGGCCGATCTGCACGGCAAGGAGGCGGCCCTGGTCTTCACCTCCGGCTATGTGTCGAACCAGACCGGCATCTCCACGCTCGCCGGGCTGATCCCGAACTGCCTGATCCTGTCGGATGCGCTCAACCACAACTCCATGATCGAGGGCGTGCGCCAGTCCGGCTGCGACAAGGCGATCTTCCGGCACAACGACCTTGCACACCTGGAGGAGCTGCTTCAGGCGGCCGGCGAGAGGCCCAAGCTGATCGTGTTCGAGAGCGTCTATTCCATGGACGGCGACGTGGCGCCCATCCGCCAGATCTGTGATCTGGCCGAGCGCTACGGCGCCATGACCTATATCGATGAGGTCCATGCGGTGGGCATGTACGGCCCCCGCGGAGCAGGTCTTGCCGAACGTCTCGGGGTCATGCACCGGATCGACGTGATCGAGGGCACGATGGCCAAGGCCTTCGGCGTCATGGGCGGGTACATCGCAGGCGCTGCCTCCGTCATCGATGCCATCCGCAGCTATGCGCCGGGCTTCATCTTCAGCACGGCCCTGCCCCCGGCGGTCGCCGCCGCCGCATCGGCGTCCGTTCGGCATCTCAAGGTTTCTCACACCGAGCGTCAGGGGCAGCAATGCCAGGTGGCTCAGGTCAAGGAGGCCTTGATCCGCGCTGACCTACCCCTACTGGCAACCCCCACCCATATTGTGCCGGTGATGGTAGGCGATGCGGAGGCCTGCAAGGCGGCCTCGGACCGTCTGCTCGAGAAGCACGGCATCTATATCCAGCCCATCAACTACCCCACCGTGCCCCGCGGCAGCGAGCGGCTGCGCATTACTCCAGGGCCCCTCCACACCAACACTCATGTCGAGACGCTGACGCAGGCTCTCATTGAGACATGGAAGGCGCTCGATCTGCCCTTCAGCGGGTTGGTGCTCAAACCGAAAGAGCGGGTGCAGACGGGGTGGAAGATGGAGCATAGCCAATGATCCGCAGCGCTCTTCTCCTGGTCACGATCATGTCCGCGGGAGGCCTCTGGTATGTGATGGCAGGAGCGGAGGGACAGGCCGCGGTTCGGACTTCGGCTCTCAAACTGCTGGAGACCTCAAATCTTGCTCCTGAGCCCCCAGCACCAGTTCAGACCTCCCTATCGCAGAAGAGTCCGCCCCCAGTCGCCGTGATCACCGCTCCTGTTCGTGTAAAGGCAATGCCTATCACCCGGACCGGTATCGGCTGGATCGAACCAACGGCGAGCGTCACAGTGCGTGCCCGCATCGATGGCACCATTATCGAGCGGCATATCCATGACGGCGCCGAGGTCGCAGCCGGGGACCTTCTGTTCAGCCTCGATAATCGCGAGCTCCAGGCGCAGATCGCCCGCGGCGAGGCAGCCCTGGCGCGAGACCGAGCCGTACTGGCCAAAGCGCAGGCTGCGCTCAAGCGAACTCAGGAGTTGCTGGCCCGCTCCGTGGCCAGTCAGGCCCAGGCCGAAGAGTCCGACGCCGAAGTCAGGATCGCCGCCGCCAATGTTGCTGCAAGCGAGGCAGCTCTTGCCATGGAGCGGACCAAGCTGGGGCACACCAGGATCACGGCACCGATCAGCGGACGTGCCGGTGTCGTGCAAGGTGGCGAAGGGCATATCGTGCGCGGCTCCGATCTGTCCGGGGATGGACTGGTCACCATCACACGGATGTCACCCTTGCAGGTCTCGTTCTCCCTGCCGGAACGCGATCTTCCGCTGCTGCGCGCAGCTCTTGCAGATCCCAATGACAAAGGCCATGTGCGCGTTCTCGCCGGCCAGGATGATCAAGCCTCAGCAGAGGCGGACCTGACATTCATCGATTCCTCGGTTGATGTCGGTTCAGGCACCATCCTCGCAAAAGCCATCCTGAAGGCCAGCACCGGGTTGTGGCCGGGTCAATATGTTCGCGTTGAACTGACCCTCGGTACGCATCTAGAGGCGGCAGCCGTTCCGCACGTTGCGTTGCAGACGGGAGGTATCGGCCCTCATGTCTTCATCGTCGGACCAAAAGACATTGTCGAGGTGCGCCGGGTTGAGCCCCTCGACACGAAGAATGACGAGGCCGTCCTCGTCAAAGGGCTAACCCCCGGAGAACGCGTGGTGGTCGAAGGTCACGCACGGCTGCGGAACGGCAGTTCGATAACCGAGACAACTTTAGCTCCCAAGCCACAGGCGCAGAGCTCCCGCACCGCTGAGGCCAGACCGGTGCGCCGATGAATGTTTCGGCTCCCTTCATCAGACGGCCTGTTGCCACACTCCTGCTGACCGCAGCCCTGACGCTCGTCGGCCTTGTGGCTTACCGGCATTTTCCTGTCGCCGCCCTGCCTCAGATCGACATCCCCACAATTTCCGTCTCTGCCCCGCTGCCCGGTGCAAGCCCTGAGACCATGGCGACTACCGTCTCGACCCCACTGATCAAGGAGTTCTCGACCATCCCGTCCGTTCGGGAGATCAGCGCGACAAACGTTCAGGGCGTATCCTCGATCACTCTGGAGTTCGCTCTTGAGCGTGACATCGATATGGCGGCGACAGATGTCCAAGCCGCTATTGCCCGCGCGCAGCCGCAGTTGCCGGCCCAGATGGCGGGCCCGCCTGTTTACCGCAAGCTCAATCCGGCGGATGCTCCGGTCGTGCTGATTGTTCTGAGAAGCGACACGAAGCCCCTCTGGCAGCTTGATGCGTTCATCCGCACCGTGATCTCACCGCGCCTTTCTGCAATTCCCGGCGTCGCTCAGGTCACGATCTCAGGCAGCCAGAAGTATGCAGTGCGCATCCAGCTTGATCCCCTGACCCTGACGGCCCGTGGTATCGGCGTAGACGAGGTGGAGCGTGCCGTGCGTGCTGCCAACGCTCATATGCCCGTCGGCTCCCTCACGACCGCGGACCAGCGATTCAACATCGAGGTCTCGACCCAGCTTGGTGACGCGCAAGCCTGGCGCGATCTCATCATCGCAAACCGCAATGGTCGGCCGCTTCGCCTCGGCGATGTTGCAAAGGTGATCGACTCTGTCGAGGACGATCAGCGCGCCAGCAGGCATAATGGCTTCCCCGCGTTGGTCGTATCGGTGCAGCGCCAGCCCGATGCCAGCACGATCGACGTGGTGGACAAGGTACGCGCAGCCCTGCCTCGCATCCAGGAGGAGATGGGGTCTGGGATATCCCTCACCACGATGAATGATCGTTCGGTCTCGATCCGCACGGCCATAGAGGATGTCACCTTCACCCTGGTGCTCACCATCGGCCTTGTCTGTGCGATCCTTTATCTCGGCATTGGCCGTCTTGCCACGACCCTGATCCCCAGCGTCACCATTCCGGTCTCGATTGTGGCCGCCTTTGCGGCCATGTACGCCCTCGGCTTGTCCCTCGACAACATCACCCTGCTGGCCCTGACCCTTTCGGTCGGCCTCGTGGTCGATGACGCCATCGTCGTGACCGACAACATCGTGCGCCACATCGAGGCTGGAGCCTCGCCCTACGAGGCTGCCATGAAGGGAGCGAAGGAGGTTGCCTTCACGGTCATATCGATCACTGCATCGCTCATCGCGGCATTCATCCCCCTGCTGCTGATGGACGGAGTGGTCGGGCGCATCCTCAACCCGTTCGCCATCACGGTCTCGGTCGCGCTGGCGATCTCCGCTCTTGTCTCCTTAAGCCTCACGCCGATGCTCGCAGCCCGCCTGCCCAATATCAGGCCGCAGAAAGCCGGCCGCCACAACCTGGCGGATCGTGCTATGGCAGCGCTGACACGCTGCTATGGCGTATGCCTGGACATGAGCCTGCGGTGTCGCCCGCTGATACTGCTCCTGTTCCTCATCAGCCTTGTCGCCTCCGGCTGGCTGTTCCGAACCATTCCGAAGGGTTTCCTGCCGCAGGAGGATATCGGACAGATCATGATCTCGACCCGCGCGCGCCAGGATGTCTCGCTCTCGGCCATGGTCGAGTTGCAGCATCAGGTCGAGCAGGCGCTGCGCGCCTCGCCTCATGTGGCCGAGGTGGTCTCCGACATCGGCGCAACGGGGATCACGGGCCTTGATGAGGGGCGATTGTTCGTGGAGCTGAAAGCCAAGGCCAAGCGGCCGCCGCTTGCGCAGGTGCTGACGGATCTGCGGCGGAACCTGGATCAGATCCCAGGCATCGAGAGCCTTGTCATAACGGCCCAGAATGCCCGGATGGGCACCCAGTCTGGCCGAAGCGCGTTCCAGCTTACGGTGCAGGCCCAGACACTTGCCGAGTTGGAGCACTGGTCAGCGCGGCTGACTCACCGGATGAGCCAGGATGCCATGTTCATCGCCGTTACGAGCGATGCGCAGGATACTGCCCTGCAGGCCACAATCCGCGTTGACCATGACAAGGGTCGCCAGCTCGGGATCACGGCTGAGCAGTTGCGCTCGACCCTGCACACCGGCTTCGCCACCCGACAGGCAGCGACGATCCACGGCCCGGCGGACAGCTATCAGGTTCTGATCGAGTTTGATCCCCGCCTCGCCCGGACCATGAACCCGCTCGACCTTGTGACCATTCGGTCGGCAAGCGGCGTTCTGGTCCCGCTCTCAGCCTTTGCCACGATTGAGCGAACCGCCGGCCCGCGCTCCATTGCCCAGCTTGGGCAGCGGCCCGTCGTCACGGTCTCCTTCGATACACCGGCTGGAATTGCGCTTGGGGACGCCATAAACCGGATCAATGCGCTCAAGCTCGAAGAAGGCGTTCCTGCCACTGTGACAACAGGCTTTGCTGGAACAGCTCGCGTCTTCCAGGACATGGTGCACAATCAGCCGCTGCTGCTCGCGGCAGCGATCCTGACGATCTACATCGTCCTGGGTATGCTGTACGAAAGCCTTGTCCATCCGATCACAATCCTGGCGGGTCTGCCGGCGGCCGCGATCGGAGCGGTGGCTGCCCTCCACCTCTATCAGATGGAATTGAGCATCATGGGGCTGATTGGCATCCTGTTGCTGTTCGGGATCGTCAAGAAGAACGCCATCATGATGGTCGACCATGCAGTTGTCCGCCAGCGCGAAGGCCTCTCCCCGTCAGCCGCGATCCGGGAGGCCTGCCTGATCCGCTTCCGTCCGATCATGATGACTACCGCTGTGGCTCTGGCCGGCGCTGTTCCGATTGCCCTTGGCCAGGGCGCCGGCTCCGAGCTGCGCCAGCCGCTTGGGATTGCGGTGATCGGTGGCCTGATCCTGTCGCAGTTGCTCACCCTCTTCATCACGCCTGTCCTGTATCTTTACCTGGAGAGGCTCTCCGAGGGCGGGCAACGACTGTTCCGGATTAACAAACGGATAGCTGCATAGATGAGCTGGTGAAGGTCGATTTCGGGTCAAACACGGCGCGGCCTCTTCCCTCCTCGATCTGGAACGGTAGGCGCTCAATGTCACGGACGGCGTCGATGACTTGCTCCCCCTGGGCTAGTGTCAGGACCTTGCGCTTGAGGAGGCTCTCAAAGGGCGGCTTGATCCCGCGATTGAACAGGTGGCTCGGCACCAAGCGCGCGAGAACCTACCGGCGTCAAATCTCGAGGCTGTGGTGGACCACCCCGAAGTTTTGACTGGCAACGTTCTTACCGACATCGACGCCCAGGATCGAATTGCCCATGGGGGTACGGGCTGGCGCTGTGGAGGGCCCGGGCAGCCCACGGCGGTGCTGGAAAGAAATCGAGCGAGTCCGGAGCCTCTATCCGACGAGCCATGACAGAGGTTGACGCCGATGGGAGATAGGTCATGAGGCCATTCTCCCCGGCTCAGAACGTACAATTTGTGAGGCAATTGTCTCGGCCCAGCAGGTGCATGCGACCATGCAGGCGCCCACCGTCAACTTGTCGTCATGGGAAGCGGATCTTGATCGTTTGAGCGCCATCGGGCTGCGACACCGACTAAGAGAAGGCGTCGCAGCAGGATCCTTGAGCCTCCATCTACCGGGCGCGGGGCCAAAAATCCGAAGTTGTCTCGCTTTTCTGGCGGTCTGGCGTGAGTGAGCCAAAGTACGTTACGCGGGCAAGCCGCGGACCAGCGTACTCGATCGTTCCGACCGTTGCGGCCTATGTTCTTGAAAAGAGTGGCGCACCCGACACGATTCGAACGTGTGACCTTTGCCTTCGGAGGGCAACGCTCTATCCAGCTGAGCTACGGGTGCTTGAGGCGGTTCGCCTGCACTTTCCCTACCCGATTACGGGCTTGAGGGCAACCTCTCCGCTCATGAGGCTTGGCCCGAAGGGGCGCCAGCCGACGGAAGGATCAGGGCAAGGTCCGTCTCGCCGAGCAGCCGGAACTGTCCCGGCTCCAGGTCCTCCGGCAGTTCCAGGGCTCCGATCCGGTTACGGTGCAGGGCCGCGACATGGTTTCCCACAGCGGCGAACATGCGCCGGACCTGATGGTAGCGCCCCTCCATCACTGTGACATGGGCGCTCGTCGGGGAGAGCACCTCCAGCTGCGCCGGCAGGAGCGGCTTGTCCTCCCCTTCCAGCATCAGGGTGCCAGAAGCGAAGATCCCGGCCTCGTCCCCCTTCAGCGGCCGGTCGAGGGTCACGTGGTAGCGCTTGGAGATGTTGGCGCGGGGCGAGATGATCCGATGAAGGAGGTTGCCGTCGTCGGTCATGAGCAGCAGCCCCGACGTCTCCTTGTCCAGGCGCCCGACGGTCGAAAGAGCCGGGTCGCGCCGGCGCCAGCGGTCGGGCAGCAGGCCGTAGACCAGGGGTCCCGCCTCCTTGTGGGAGCATGTGACCCCCAATGGCTTGTGCAGCATCAAGATGAAGCCCGGCGGGGGATCGAGAGGCTTGCCCTGAACCTGCATTCGCTGCGGGAGGTCGCGGGTTAACGCGATGCGCTGATCGGAATCCTCGATCGCCTCCCCTTCCAGGGTCACGAGCCCGGCCCGGACGAGCTGCTGCACCTCCCGTCGCGAACCATAGCCGAGATTGGCCAGAAGCCGGTCGAGACGCAGGGTCGGCGTCTTGCTCATTTCATCGCCTCGTAGATCTTGTATCCGCCGGCCTCAACCCTCAGCGTCACGCGCCGGAAGAGAGGCTTCAGCACCCCCTCGTAGGGCAGATGGCGGTTGGCGACGAGCCAGAGAACGCCGCCGGGCCGCAGCGCCTCGGCCGCCCGGCGGATGAAAGTCTGGCCCAAACCCTGATCCTCGGCGCCGCCGTCGTGGAACGGCGGGTTCATGACCACGAAGTTGAGCCCCTGAAGCCCGGTGCCGCTCCGGACATCGGCCCAGCGCGCCTCGGCGCGCGGATCGGCGATGTTGCGGGCGGACATCTCGACAGCGCGGCGGTCGAGGTCGAGCATCGCAAGATGCTCCACTGTGGGGGAGGCCAGGATCGTGCGAGCGAGAACGCCGATGCCGCAGCCGAAATCCGCGCCCCTGCCGCTGAGCGCGGGCAGGTTCTGTTCCAGGAGCGCACTGCCGGGGTCGAGGCGATTCCAGCTGAACACGCCGGGCCAGGTCCACAGGCCCAAGGCCCCATCCAGGCGCGGTCCGCCCTCAGCCAATGCCTCATCGATGCCGGTCAGCAGCGGGGGCCGCTCGCAGGTGCAGATGCGGTAATGGCGCCGGGAGGTCTCGGAAACTGCGCATCCGAATGTTTTAAGCTCCTTGGCGATGCGCGAGCCGCCCTTGTCCTTGGGCGCCAGGATCGTCAGGGCGCCGCCTGGAGCAAGCGCCCGCAGCGCCAGTGCGGTGGTATAGCGCCGCTCCACGGTGCCGGGCGGCGCCAGCACAAGGAAACTGCCGAACGAGCCGTCAGCCTCATCCTCCAGCTTCGCGGAGCCTGGCATCAGGGGCGAGAACTGGATCGCCCTGTCCGGGGCCTCAGTCAGTTCGGCCGGTGGCATCCCGTAGACGCCGCTTGGTGTCGTATCTTGCAAGTTGATTTGGTCCACGCTGAACGTCCGCGTTCATAATATGCCGTGGTCCGGAAGGTAAGCCTCAGTGACTTGGAGAGGTCCGCTCTGCGTCGGCCGGGCGGATCTCCGACTCGCCGACGGCGCGCTGGGTGCCGCTTACGGTTTCCCGGATCCTGTAGCCCCGCTCTCCCGTGCTGTCCTCGGGCATGAGGCGGATGATCTCGTAGGTGCCGCTCGTGCGATCGGCAAAATGAGCCGCCGTGGCATGAACCAGCTGGCCCATCGAATATTTGTGGCTCACGGGACACTCCTTCTGGGTTCAACAAAAAAGCCGCTCTCGGGGAGCGGCTTTGCCAGACGGCGCGGTACACCGCGCCGCCCGTTGCAGCGGACGATTACGCCGTCTGGATGTTGTTGACGGCGACCTTGCCGGAACGGCGGTCCTCGGCGGTGTCGAAGGAGACCTTCTGGCCTTCGCGCAGGCCGCGGATGCCGGCACGCTCGAGAGCCGTGGCGTGGACGAACACGTCCTTCTCGCCATTGTCCGGCTGGATGAAGCCGAAGCCTTTTTGATCGTTGTAGAACTTAACGGTGCCCGTCATCATGGCAGTATTCCTTGAGTGTATGCATCAGTGCACGTAAGCCAAGGGCACGTGCGAAAGCACGACCTCAGGCTCGGGTTCGTCGAAGTTTGGGAAGAGCGTCTGAACGTGCGCCTGGCATGCCAAGGCGTAACGGCCCAATTGTCCGGCCAAATGTCGATGATCCTGATGTAGGGCTCCTGCACCCCAAATACAAGGCGCAATCGCGAGAAAGAGCGGACACCACCCTGAAAGCCTTCCTTGCAGGCTCGCCGCGTGGCGCGGGCGCACCTGCATTGACCGCATCGGGGGCCTGCCTCAGTACTTCAGGCGCAGCGCCCGAACCTCCTGGGCTGCGCCCTCACAAGTGATCCGGGCCCGTGGACAGGCGGAGACATAGACCGGCGTCGGGCAATAGGTCTGCATGAAGCTCTCGTCGATGGCGCAGGTCACGTGCACGCGGTAGCGCCGCTGGGGAACGCCCGGCACGTCATGCAGCACCGAATAGCCAAGCCCCTGATCGGCGAGCCTCGCAATGGGGAGCGTCTGGACCCGGCTGGACTGAACCCCGACCACCGACGTCACATCCGCCGCCAGAGCCGCCGAACCCGACAGACCTGTGGCGAATGCCATTCCCACCAAAAGCTGCTTCATGCTGCGCCTCATTGCATTGCTTCGCCGCGCCCGTTCATCCCCGCACGAGAAAGGCAGACGGAGAGATCCTGCAGGAACAATGCAAAGCTCAGCTTCGGGATCCACGCTGCACGAAGGATTAACCACGCCCCGAACACCTTGGAGCCTCCCTACCGGCTTTAAGCAAGCAGTAGGATTTTTGGCCCGATAAACACCGCCCGACAGGACGTGAACCGATCAGGGTCCCATGCACCACATTCATCTCGCTGAGGGTATGCGGCTTCGTTTTCCGGCGCGCAGCGCCGATTTCGACCAAGGCGTCGAGATCGGGATCGTGGCGGCGCTGATGAGCCAGGATCTGACGGAATTCACCCGCAAGATCTCTCGCGACAACCTAGGCCAGGTGCGCGCCCTGGTGGAGCAGTTCGGCTACCGCCTCGTCGAAGGCTCCGAGGACGGGGACTTCATCGAGATCAACTTCCTCAGCCGGACGGCTCGCCCGCGCCTTCGTGTCGTCCACTCGGGAGCCTGAAGCATCGTCCCGGCGCGTCAGGCCGAGAACTTTCTCTCCATAGCGCGCACGCGCTCACGATAGGCCGTGTAGAGGCCGCTGAGCGCGATGATCCCGGCACCGGTGATCGTCCAGGCATCGGGAACCGACCCGAATACCACATAACCGAGGCTGCCGGCCCAGATGAGCTGGACATAGGAGAACGGCGCGATCATCGACGCATTGCCGTGCCTGTAGGCAAGAACGATGAACCAGTGTCCGATGGCGAACAGCACGCCCATGCTTAAGCCTAGGCCGATCTCCCGCGCATCCGGCGTAACCCAGTTGAACGGCATGAGCGCGCTCAGCACGACGGTGCCGACCAGGGCTGAATAGGCCAGCGTCGTGAACACATGGTCGCCGACGATCTTGCGGGTCACCACGGCGCCCACCGCCCAGCTCGAGGCGGCCATCATCGGCAGGAGCGCAGCGAACTGGAAGGCTTCCGTTCCGGGCCGAACGACGATCATGACTCCCACGAAACCCACCGCGGCCGCGGTCCAGCGCCGCCAGCCCACGGTCTCCCCTAGGAAGAGAACCGACAGGGCCATGATCAGGATGGGCGAGACGAAGAAGATGGCGGTGGCGTCGGCTACTGGCAGATGGGGCAGGCTCTCGATGAACAGGAGCGAGGAGCCCACCATGCCGATCCCCCTGAGCACCTGCAGCTTGGGGTGCCGGGAACGCAGAAGCGCAGGTCCCCCCTTCAGAAGCACGACAGGGATGACCACCAGGGCAAAGGTGACATAGCGCATCCACGCCACCTCCGGAGGCGGCAGGGTGGAGGCCAGCTGCTTGGTGATCACGTCCGCCACCGAGAACACGATGGTGGAGGCGATCAGGAACAGAATGCCCCGCAGCGGGGACGAGGCCGGCAGGCTGGATGGCTCCAGGGGAGAAGCGGTCGCCCGAGCGGCGGGAGAGGAGATCATGACGCGCTCGAAAAAATGAGGCTCGTGCGGGGACCGCGACGAGCCTGAGGGGGTCGAGTCTGGAGGGTAATGCCCCTCATAGAATACTGTTTTCGCCGGCGGAGAAGTGCAATCTCGGCACATACCGCATGCTTCAGGCGAATGGTCGATGCGGCAATCACACGTACACTTGCATCAAGAGCATAGGATAACGGAAGCTCAGCACTCCTGAGGCCGATGAAGATGCCGAGCCCGTATGGCCGGCGCGGGAAGACCAGATGACGGATCATTCGCCGGAGATGCCGAACCGCCTGGTGAGCGGGACACCGGCCTTTCGCCGCCTGAACCTGGCGTTGTTCGCCGCCGGCTTTTCGACGTTCGCCATCCTCTACTGCGTCCAGCCCCTGCTGCCGGAATTCTCGCGCGAGTTCCACGTGAGCGCCGCCGCGAGCAGCTTGTCCCTGTCGCTCTCCACCGGCTTTCTCGCCGTGGCCATGCTGGTTGCAGGCTCCCTGTCGGAGGTGCTGGGGCGCAAGCCCGTCATGGTGGCCTCGCTCCTGCTGTCGGCCGTTCTGACCATCCTGTCCGCCCTGGCGCCCAACTGGACCAGCCTGCTCCTGGCCCGCATGCTGATCGGGATCACCCTGAGCGGGCTGCCGGCCGTCGCCATGGCCTATGTGAGCGAGGAGGTCGATCCGAAATCCATCGGCCTTGCCATGGGATTGTTCATCGGCGGCAATGCGGTGGGCGGCATGTCCGGTCGGATCATCGGCGGCGTGCTGACGGATCTGGGTTCCTGGCGGCTCGCCATCGGGCTGATCGGCTGCATCGGTTTGGCGTCGGCTTTTGCCGCCTGGCGGAGCCTGCCGGCCTCGGGCCACTTCCAGCCACGACGGGCCCGTCCGGTGGACCTGCTGCGCTCCATGGGCGAGCACCTACGGGATCCGGGCCTGCGCGCCCTGTTCGCCGAAGCCTTCCTGCTCATGGGCGGCTTCGTCACGCTCTACAACTATCTCGCCTACCGCCTGACGGAACCACCCTATTCCCTGAGCCAGAGCGCCATCGGGGCCGTCTTTGCGGCCTACCTCATCGGAACCTGGAGTTCCGCCTGGATCGGGGGCTTGGCTGACCGCCTCGGTCGCAGGCGGGTGCTCTGGGTCATGATCGCAATCATGCTGGCGGGCGTGGCGCTCACCCTCTTCGACCATCTCCTGTTGATCATTGCGGGGATCGTCGCCGTGACGTTCGGATTCTTCGGCGGACACTCCATCGCCAGCAGCTGGGTCGGCAGCCGGGCCGCGAGCGCGAAGGCGCAGGCTTCGGCGCTCTACCTGTTCTGCTATTATCTCGGCTCCAGCACCATCGGCACCTTGGGCGGTCTGTTCTGGGCTCGTGGTGCATGGCCCGGGGTCGCCGGTCTCGTCGCCGCTCTGCTCCTCGCAGCCCTGGCTCTCGCCGTGTGGCTGGCAATTCTTCCATCCGGCCGCGCCGTTTCGGGCTCCAGGGATTCTTAGCCGCGCAGCAACGTCTTTGCGTTCTTGGGATTCCTGCGGATCTTCAAGGCTATATCTACAAACTGTTATAATATAAGAATGATGAATCCAGGCGTATCCGCATAGTCTGAGGCTACAATAATCGACCTTCTATCATGAAGAACGTCTTATTGTTGCCCCATTAGCCTCCATTTTGCGCACCCGACACAACAAACAAGGGAATGCATCGTGGATCAACGCAAGGTAACGCTCACACTCGCAAGTCTGTTCATCGCCGGATCGGCTCTTATCTCTGCTCCTGTTGCGCAGGCCGAACCAGCCAACGCCTCCAGCAAGGTCATTCAGAGCGGTCCCGCCTCCTGGTACGGACCGGGCTTTCACGGACGCAAGACTGCCAGTGGCGAAACCTTCAACACCAACGACATGACCGCCGCCCACCGCACCCTGCCCTTCGGCACGAAGGTGAAGGTGGTGAACAAGAAGACCGGCAAGTCGGTGGTGGTGCGCATCAATGATCGCGGTCCTTATGCCCATGGCCGCGTGATCGACCTCTCGAAAGCGTCCGCGCAGGCGCTCGGGATCTCAGGCGTTGGTTCCGTGACCCTCGCTCAGCTTTGACCCTAATCGTTTCAGCCAAGCTCATTTCACGACCTGATTATTTCATCACCTAGCTGTTGCCATCCATCCTGGCCGGAGCCTCCGGCCAGGATATTCATGGAACCGGGACGCCATTCACCCGCTTTTCCCCAGTCCCTTTTCTCCAGAAGAGGCTTTGGAAACGCATGCAGATCGGCTGGCCTCTAGCAACGAAACCCGCTCTCCTGACCCTGCTGATCACCGTCAGTTCCGTGGCTGCGGCGCAGACGGGTCGATCCTGGGTCGATCCTCCTGCCGAGGGCGCAACGGCCCCTTCTCAAGCACCTGACCCTGTCAGGCAGGCTCCTCCCGCAGCCCCGCCGCCACAGGTCGCCTCGCCGCCGCCAGCGCCCGCGGCACCGCCGGCGCAAACGGCCCAGCCCCAAGCACCCATCGTCCGGCCCGACGCGCCTGTGACCCGCCAGGCGCAGCAGCCCGAGGCGGCTCCAGCCGCGCCTTCACCCGCTGCCCCGCCGCCTGTGACGACCGCTCAGCCGAAGCAGGATCCTGCCGACGAGAAGCGGGGGATGCGCGCCGCCACGGCAAAGCGATTCGCGGTCGACTACCTCACCTCATGGTCTGCCCCCAACGACGCTGCTCTCGAATCGACGGCAGCGTTCTATGCGCCGCGCGTGCTCTTTCACGGGCGCGAGGTGACGATGAAGCGGCTGTTCGATGAGAAGCGCCGCTTCGTCAAGCGCTGGCCGGAACGAGACTACCGCCCGCGTGAGGACGGGGTCGGCACCGTGTGCAACCCGGCGGGCGAGATCTGCACGGTGCATGCGGTGTTCGACTATACGGCGTCGCATCCCAGGCGCCGGCGGGTTTCGCAGGGTACGGGCGCCCTGCAGCTCGTCGTCCATTTCATCGGCGACAGGCCCGTGATCGTCGCGGAGCACAGCACGCTGCTTGGTCAGGAGCGCAAGCGAAATCTTGCCCTGGAGGGTGCCTCGAATGATTGATGAAACCACGACCCACGATCCGTCCGCGGATCCGCGCCGCAACTGGAATCAAACGCGGGAGAGAATGCGCGAGACCATTCGCGCAGAGCTCGACAGGATCAACCCGACCGACGATGCCAGACGAGCGCTCGAACTTATCATCGAGTCCTCGCTCCGCCCGTCGGAGGTGGATGGCGCCCTCAAGCTCACCGTCATCGACCAGGACGGCAAGCCCCGGACGATCGAGAAGGACGGGCAGCAGAGGGAATTCACGCTTCAGGACCTCCTGGAGGAACTGCGCGTCAGGTATGGAGTGCTGTTCAGGTCGGCTAAGCCCGACGCGGGCACTCTCGCGCGGCCCGAGGCACGCGCCCAGAATCGTGAGAAGCCGCAGCGGGACTGGCTCAAGCTCGACGGCGGAACGTCTAAGCCCGAAGCAGAAGCCCCTCCATCGCCGGCAGAGCCCACGCCCCTTCAGAATCCCCGAAGCGGGAAGCTGCGCATTCACGAATGGTCCCGCAACACGTTAGGCAGCCTCAAGAGCCCCCTTGCGTCAAAGGCCGGCTCAAGAGCCGAACCCGGGAGCCACGCCGCTCCGGTGGCAGCCGAGCATGAGCAGACCGTCTTCGGCGGAATGCGCACACGCTCCTGGGCGCGTCCGAGCGTCGCCCTGGGAGCCGTTGCTCTCCTGGCCCTTCTGGGCGTCGGGGCATTGCTGTTCCAGGGCGACGAGCCGGCCGCTCCTCAGGTGGCCGAGACCGCCGCGGCGAGCACTGAGACGGCCAGCAATGAAATGGCCAGTCCCCTCCAGGATCCCGAGCCGTCGACCACCGGCTCCACGTCGTCGTCGGCTTCGCTGCGCGGCGTGCCGGATGTGATTGACACCGCCACCCTGTCCCTGAAGGGAGAAGTGGTGCGCTTGTTCGGCGTTGAATGGGCACCCGGCGGCGGCAAGCCGGAGGATCTGACCCGCTATCTCAATGGCCGCGAGGTCGCCTGCGAGCCCGCTGGCTCGAACGATGTCTACCGGTGCCAAGTCGGCAATCAGGACCTGTCGCGAGTCGTGCTGTTCAATGGCGGCGGGCGGGCGACGAACGATGCGACGCCGGAGCTGAAGGCCGCAGCCGACAAGGCCAGGGAAGCCAGGATCGGCGTCTGGGGCAAGCAGCAGCCATGAGAAAGCGGCCCCGAATGCCGGGGCCGCTCATTCTTCGAGGGATTGCATCTCAGGCGCGCGCTGCGACCGGAGCAGGGATCTCGATCTCGATCTCGAGGGTCGAGATGTCCGAATCCCGGTTCATCTTCACCTGAACGTTGTCCTGCTCCACCATCACGTGGCGGCGAACAACGGCCAGGATCTCCTCCCGCAGCTGGGCGACCAGATCGGGCTTGCCCCCGACGATGCCGCGCTCGTGCGCCAGCAGGATCTGCAGGCGCTCGCGCGCCACGGGCGCGGAGGTGCGCCGGTTGAAGAAACTCAGGAGGTTCATGCGGCCCTCCGTCCGAACAGTTTGCCGAACAGGCCCTTCTTGTCGGTCGGGATGGTGAGCTCGACCGTCTCGCCCTTGAGGCGACGCACGGCGTCGAAATAAGCCCGGCCCGGTGCGCTGGCAGGATTGTTGAGCGTCACCGGCGAGCCGACGTTCGACGCCCGCAGAACCTCTTCGCTCTCGGGGATGATGCCGATGAGCGGGATGGAGAGAATCTCCAGCACGTCGTCGACCTTGAGCATCTCGCCGCGCTCCGCGCGGACGGGGTCGTAGCGGGTGAGCAGCAGGTGCTTCTCGATGCGCTCGCCCTTCTCGGCCCGCTCCGTCTTGGAGTCGAGGAGGCCGATGATGCGGTCGGAGTCGCGCACGGAAGACACTTCCGGGTTCGTCACGACCACGGCCACATCCGCATGGCGCATGGCCATCGTGGCGCCGCGCTCGATGCCGGCCGGGCTGTCGCAGATGATCCAGTCGAACTTCTGGCGCAGTTCGTCGAGCACCCGGGCGACGCCCTCTTCAGTCAGCGCGTCCTTGTCGCGGGTCTGCGAGGCGGGAAGCAGCGACAGGTTCTCCAGCCGCTTGTCGCGGATGAGCGCCTGATTGAGCTTCGCATCGCCCTGCACCACGTTGATCAGATCGAACACCACGCGGCGCTCGGCTCCCATCACGAGATCCAGGTTGCGCAGGCCGACGTCGAAATCGATGACGACGACCTTCTCGCCGCCATGCGCCAGCGCCGCGCCCAGAGCTGCCGATGACGTTGTCTTGCCAACGCCACCCTTGCCGGAAGTTACGACCAAGACTTTGGCCATTGTCGTCTCTCTTTCTTTAATCCATGGTTTTCAGGATGATGGAATCGCCATCCAGGTTCACTTGCACGGGCTGACCGAGGAACTTGCCCCCCAGATCGTCAGCGGTCTTGTAGAGCCCATCGATCGCAATCAATTCGGCTTCGAACTTTCTGCAGAAGATGCGGGCTTTGCCGTTGCCCGTGCATCCGGCGATGGCCCGGCCGCGTAAGCTGCCGTAGACATGGATCGACCCGCCTGCGACGATCTCAGAGCCCGAGGCGACGGATCCCAGAACCGTCACATCGCCCTCAGGGTGCAGGATGGACTGGCCCGAGCGCACCGAGCCCTCGATGAG
This sequence comes from Microvirga sp. jy35, assembly GCF_056148915.1. Classification (NCBI taxonomy): domain Bacteria; kingdom Pseudomonadati; phylum Pseudomonadota; class Alphaproteobacteria; order Hyphomicrobiales; family Methylobacteriaceae; genus Microvirga; species Microvirga sp. jy35. Next base: position 30,568 of record NZ_JBWBEW010000009.1, read on the forward strand.
GAGAGACTTTTCCGGCACGGGCGCATCGCCGAAGGGCGAGCCTGCTGCGGCCACGGCTGCGTTGGCTGCGTCCGGCACATCGATGTCGCCGGTGGGCTTTCCGCCGCTGATCTGCGGCGGCATGTCCGCATCGACGTTCTCGGGCGCGGCCCCCTCGAGTCCGATGACCCGGATGTTGCGCATCTTGAAGGCCGCCAGCAGGAACTTCAGCTCGGACTTGGACGGCTTCAGGGAGGAAACGTCGGCAATGATGGGACGCCCGGTGAAAAATCCGGGGGAGCGCTCGGAGACGGCATCGAGATCCTCGAGCCAGTCCCTGAGCGGCACTTCGGGCGCGAGGACCAGGGCCATGAAGGACCTGCCGCGGAAGCGAAGAGACGGACGATTTCGAACGGCAATGGTCACGGGAGTTCAGATTCCTTTAATGCCCTATGATTTCGACCGCTTATGGTTAACGGACGGTTAAAGGGGAGGCAGGGCGCTCATAATTTTCTTAATGCCGCAGCCGATCCGGCACGAAACCTACTCCCGAAATACTGGGGTGGGGGATAAGAAATTCAGCTTCCGCAAGGAATATAAAGATAAAACCTATCTCTTTTTGATTATTCCCTATCACTTCATGAGTACTAATCCGGACGCAAAGCATGATTGACCATGGGTTTCACAAGCATACGATGGCCGTTCTTTCGTTTCGTTTTTTCATTGCTCGATTTCAACTCTTCATAAGCCCTGAGAAAACAAAGCGATCGAACAGACAAACAGCCATAAGGCTCCTCCGGGGAGGACAAGAATGTCGGGTCGGGTTTCCGTTTTCTCATCCATACGTCTTCGTTTCGGTTCTTCCTTCGCCCAAGCCGCTGCCGTCGCGGCCCTCATCGTGTCCGGTCTGACGGCCGCGTCGGCCCAGACAGCACCGACCTTCAATCCGTCTCGGGCGAATGCAGGCACGCTCGGGGTGATCTCAGGCGGCGCGGACGGCACCTACATCCGCATCGCGGCAGACCTCGCCAACGTTCTCGACGGCGAGGATCTGCGCGTGCTGCCGATGATCGGCCGCGGCTCCCTGCAGAACCTTCGCGACATCATGTTCCTGCGCGGCGTCGACATCGGCATCGTGCAGATGGATGCACGCGAGCAGCTCAAGGCAGAGAAGCTCCAGGACAGCGCCGTGCGGCGCCTGCGCTTCATCACCCGCCTCTACAACGAGGAGGTGCACATCATCGCCAGCCGGCAGATCACGGACATCCGGCAGCTCGACGGTCAGAAGGTCAATATCGACAAGGCCGGCAGCGGCACCAACCTGACCTCGCGCCTCATTTTCGAGAAGCTCGGCATCAAGCCCGAGGTGACGACCTTCGATCAGGCCTCGTCCTATGCGAAGCTCAAGTCCGGCGAGATCCAGGCCGCGGTCTACGTGGCCGGGCGACCGGTGCGTGCCATCGCGGAATTCCAGACCGACGGGCGCTTCCACCTTCTGCCGATTCCGTTCGAAGGCGAGATTGCCGAAAGCTACTTCCCGGCGCGCTTTGCCAATGCCGACTATCCCCAGCTCGTCGATGCGGCCAAGCCTGTCGAGACCCTGGCCGTCGGCAGCCTGCTTGCCGTGTTCAACTGGCCAGAGAACTCCGACCGCTACAATCGCGTGAAGCGCTTCGTGGACGCGTTCTTCAGCCGGTTCGACGAGTTCCTGCAGCCCGGACGGCATCCCAAATGGAAGGAGGTCAATCTCGCGGCCGACGTGCCCGGCTGGGAGCGTGTCAAGCCGGCGCAGGATTGGCTCGATCGTGCGGTTGCTGCCCGCACTCCCTCTCCGCAGGTTCAGAGCTTCGAATTCTTCATGAGCAATCGGGGGATCAATGTCTCGGCACAGGAACGGGAAGTTCTGTTCCGTGAGTTCCTGGCCTGGCAGGGCAACCGGGAGCGGGCGCTTCGCAGAGCGACCCAGCAGGATTGACATCGCAGGCAGGACCCGAAGCCGAAGGCTGCTCCTCAAGCCTTCGGTGATCACAGAAGGAGGTCCGACGTGATTGGGTACAGATCATTTCAATCGAAACATTTGCTTACTGCATTACTGACTACGACATGTCTTGGCCTTTCGCTCGTCATTCCCGCAGCCGCACAGGATTCCCCCCGCGTTGATCCCTCTGCCGCGCCCCCTGCGGAGGCGGTGGGCAGCCCCCTCGACAGCGCTCTTGCGCAGAAGAACCTGCAGAATCTTCTACCCCTCCTGCTGACCTCCGCAGATCGGCGTCAGCTTGCGTCCGATCTCGAAGCCTCCATCCGCAAAGGTGACCTGAAAGCGGCCGAGACCAGCCTCAACACGGCCATCGAGGTCGGCACCCTTGCCATCGTTCTCTCCGACCATCTGAACAATCCGGACCTGCTCAAAGCATTGCAGGATCTCAACGTTCAAGACGCTGCCCATCGATCATCCCTGATGCAATCCCCTGCGTCGGCCCCGCCGGAGGCTTGCACGACAGCGGCTGACGTCAGCAGCGCCAACCTGGCCGAACTGCAGGAGGCTCTCGAGCAGGAGCGATCCTACGGCGGGATGATCTCGCTGACGCTGACGGCCCTGATGCAGGAGCACAACGCTCTTTCGGCCCGGCTGGAATCGGACACGGCCTCTCAGGATATCAAGTCGGTCGAGATGCAGCAGGCTCTGCAGCGGGAGCAGGAGCGCAGCGGAATGCTTGAGCAGGAACTGCAACGGCTCAAGGAGGAGCTCCTGACCCTCCAGGCCGCAAGGGAGCAGGCCGCTGCTCCGGCCGAAATCGCCGCCGCGGACGATCGTCTGCGGCAGGAGCGCGAGCAAAACGAACGGACGGCGCGCCAGCTCGCCGTCGCCCTCAAGGACCTGCGCGAGCTGCAGGCTCTCAAGGAAGAGATCGTAGCCTCGGCGACATCCCGGATGTCCGAGCTGGAAAAGGCTCTGGCGCGCGCCCAGATGCGGGACGATGTGCTGATGCAGGAGCTGGTCGCCGCAACGGATGAACTGCGTGCCTTCAAGGAGCCGCGTCAGCCAGGTCCTGCTCCCGTGATGTTCCGGCTGGCAGCGACAGGTGCGGAGCCTCCCCTGGTTTCGCCGCAGCCGGAACCTGTTCCTGCACCGCCTCCACCAACTCCCCCGGCAGCCCAGACGAAGCCCCTGCCTCCTGAAAGCCCGCCGACAGTGCTGGACGCCACGTCGGCACTGCCCGTCAGGGCTCCGGCTCCAGTGGTCGTCGCGGCCTTGCCGGAAAGCATCCAGCCGCTGCCCATGATGAGCGTGCCGCCCCTCAGAGGCGCCCCCCCGGCCACGGCCGAAACCCCAAAGGCGGACGACCGGCTCGTCTCCCGCGCCGAGGAACTCTTCCGCACGGGCGACGTGAGCGGGGCTCGTCTCCTGCTCGAGCGCGCCCTTGCGGGCGGCCATGCCCGAGCGGCCTTCCTGCTGGCCGAAACCTTCGACCCCAATGTGCTCGCGAAGCTCGGAACGATGGGGATCAGGGGTGATGCGGCCAAGGCGCGGGAGTTCTACACGCAGGCCCAGACCCTCGGCATGGCTCAGGCCCGGGAACGGTTGGAGGCCTTGCGATAGGCTAAGAAGGCCGCTGAGCTACCCGGACCCTAGAACGGCACCCACTCTCCGCCTTCGGTCAGCGAATCCACCGCGCGCTCGAGGGCGGTGCCGGCATCGAGCAGTTGCTGCGCCGTCTGCTGGATCTGCAAGGGAGGGCCGGGCAGGTCTGCCACGTGCTCCGTCAGGTCCCGGACCCGCTCGATGAGTTCGATCAGATCGGCCGCGAGTGCAGCCCTCTCCTCTGCTTCCGCAGCAGGGGACCTGCCCGGCTTCAGGCGGGGGGCGAGAGGGATCACGTTCGACATGGACTGAAAATCTTCTTTTGTTCTGCCGAGGGCAATGGACTGCCCCTGCGTGATCCACAGCAAACCGCAGCCATAAGGCCCGCCACGCTTCTTGGCGACACCTTTTTCACAGACTCAGCCACTCTCGGATGCTCTATCCTGCGCCTTGACTCCATTATATTGGATAGTCATTCTAGCTTTATGGAAAACGCCTCAGCTATAGGCCTGCATCTTGCCGTGCGCCTGCGCGACCTCCGCACGGGAGCGGGCATGACCCTCGACGGCTTGGCGGAGCGCACAGGCGTCAGCCGTTCCATGATCTCCCTGATCGAGCGCGGCGAAAGCAGCCCGACGGCGGCCGTTCTCGACAAGCTCGCGGCAGGACTCGGCGTCACCTTAGCGTCCCTCTTCGCAGAACAGGCGGACGCCGCCGCCACTCCCCTGTCGCGCCGCGCTGACCAGCGGGTCTGGCGCGACCCGGAGAGCGGCTACATGCGGCGCAACCTGTCCGCGCCAGGCTTCCTCTCCCCTATCGAGCTGGTGGAGGTGGTCCTCCCTCCCGGTGCGCGGGTGGGTTATGATACCGGCCATCGCGCCGCGACCGTTCATCAGCAGATCTGGATCGTCGAAGGCTCCATCGAGCTCACACTCGGCGAGGGGGTCTATCGCCTCGACCCAGGTGACTGCCTCTCCATGCGGCTCGACCAGCCGACTCTCTTCCGCAACCCGACCGATGCTCCTGCCCGCTACGTGGTGGCCCTGGCCACCGATCCGCGTGCCGGTTCGAACCCCTACCGTTGAGACAGAACCTATGAGAGACCTCGTCACCATCCGGCCGCTCACCCCGCAGGAAGCCCGCGAGCAGATCGGCGCCCTGTCGGCCGTTCTGATCGACTGCGTCGAAGGGGGCGCGTCGGTCAGCTTCATGTCCCCTCTGACCCGGGACAGGGCTGACGCCTTTTGGCGAGAAGTCGCCGAAGGCGTTGCTGCCGGGGAGCGGATCCTGCTCGTCGCGCAGGACCCGTCCACCGACAGGGTTGTCGGCACCGTCCAGGTCATCCTCAGGCAGCCCGAGAATCAGCCTCATCGGGCCGACATCGCCAAGATGCTGGTCCACAGCCAAGCCCGGAGGCGGGGCGTCGGCGCCGCCCTGATGCGGGCAGCCGAAGAGGCGGCTGCGAAAGCCGGCAAGACCGTGCTCGTGCTCGACACGGTGACCGGCGGCGATGCGGAGCGCCTGTATGAGCGGGTCGGCTGGGTGAGGTCGGGCACCATCCCGAACTATGCCCTCTGGCCGAGAGGAGGGTTCTGCGACACGACCGTGTTCTACAAGCAGCTTTCCGCCGCCTGACCGACCGTCCGGCGAGTCCCCTGATTGCGCTCGCCGGGCGTCCATCCTATGGCTATACGATCATCCCGTGGGGCATAGCCTGCCGTAACCGCCCCGTCGATCCATCCTGCCCTGCCGTCTTCATTACCAGACTGATCATCATGGAATTGTCCACTGCGGCGTTGCTGGCCGCCTCGGGCCTCGCGGCCGGCCTCGTCAACGCCATTGCGGGCGGCGGCACCTTCTTCACCTTCTCGGCTCTTGTGGCCGCAGGTCTTCCGCCCGTCGTGGCCAATGCCACCAGTGCCGTGGCCGTGACGCCGGCCAATCTCTCCAGCGCCTGGGCCTACCGGCGGGAACTCGCAGCCAATGCCCGGCGCTTCGCGGCGCTCGGGATCGTCAGCCTCATCGGCGGCCTGGGCGGAGCGTATATCCTCACCGTCACCAACAACGATGCCTTCCGGCTGCTCGTGCCGTGGCTCTTGCTGTTCGCAACCCTGCTCTTTGCCGCCAGCCCGAAGATCGTCGCGCTGGCGCGCGCCATCGGCAAGCACGAGGGCGACCACCCCTCCACGAAGGCCTGGGCTGCCGGTCTCGCCTTTCAGACGGGTGTGGCCGTCTATGGCGGCTTCTTCGGCGCGGGCATGGGCATCGTCATGCTGGCGGCGCTCGCCATCACCGAGGGCGACGACTTCCATCTGATCAATTCCGCCAAGCATCTCTGCTCCACGCTGATCCAACTCGTGGCTGTCGTACTGTTCATCATCGCGGGTCTCGTGAGCTGGCCGGAGACGGTCATCGTCGGCACAGCCTCCGTGATCGGCGGCTATCTCGGCGTGGTCTTCGGCCGGCGCCTGCCGGCGAGCATGATCCGCTGGCTCGTCATTGCCGTGGGGGCTGCACTGACACTGTATTTCTTTATCCGCTGAATTCGATAACCATATTCGAAATAGCCCGATCCCAAGCGGCTTTTTGCCGGCCGCTGCCCGATTCACGCCACAACCATGCTCCTTCCTGCACCACTCGATTCTGAGCTTTCGCAAAAAGGAAATGACCGTGGCTGAATCCCAAAACATGTCAGGACTCGACGGAACGCAATCGGTGAGCGCCCTCGGCCTGCGGTGGGCTGCCTTGCGCGGCATGCTGAACTCGCCGCTGATCATGGTCGAGGAACAGCGGCCGCTGCGGGATGAGTTGTTGCGCGAACTCTCCACCATCGAGCAGGATTTCAGCGACCTGCCCTCGCGCAACACCATGGAGGTCTCGGCAAAGCTCGATATCGCCAAATCCGCCTTGCGCGAGCGCATTCAGAACGGAGAAACCTGGCTGATCGATCTGATCGACAGCATCCAGGCCGATCTTCATTCGCTGCATGCGAAGGCGCCGGCCGCAGCAACCCATTCGACAAGCCGCTCGCCCGCCAATCTCAGCCGACCCCAGCAGCAGCGCTCCGAGGAGACGGCCAATACGCCTTCAACGGCGGAGGCGAGCACGTCGTCCGCTGCATGATGAAATGACGCCGCGCCTGATCCGTTCGGGCGCGGCGCATGAATGCAGACCGCAACGTTCCTGCGCTACACGAGACCCGGATCGATTGCGCTCTTCGTCTCGAGCCAAGCCGGAACAGGCAGGTTCTTGGCGCGCAGGAAATCGGGATTGAAGAGCTTGGACTGGTAGCGCGTGCCGGAATCGCAGAGCACGGTGACGATGGTGTGCCCAGGTCCCAGATGCTTTGCGAGCCGGATCGCACCCGCAACATTGATGCCCGACGACCCGCCGAGGCAGAGTCCCTCGTGCGCCAGCAGGTCGAAGATGATCGGCAGCGCCTCCTCGTCGGGAATCTGGAATGCCACGTCGATCGGCGCGCCTTCCAGGTTCCCCGTCACCCGTCCCTGGCCGATCCCCTCGGTAATCGACGTTCCTGCCGCCTTGAGCTCGCCCGTATGAACCCAGCTCGCGATGGCGGAGCCCATCGGATCGGCAAGAGCTATCGTGATCTTCGGGTTGCGCTCCTTCAATGCCATGCCGACGCCCGCGAGGGTACCGCCGGTGCCGACCGCACTGACGAAGCCGTCCACCCTGCCGTCCGTCTGCTCCCAGATCTCCGGTCCCGTGGTGTCGATATGCGCCTGCCGGTTGGCCACGTTGTCGAACTGATTGGCCCAGATGGCACCATTCGGCTCTTCTTTCGCCAAACGCTCCGCCAAGCGGCCCGAGACCTTCACGTAGTTGTTGGGATTGGCATAGGGCACGGCCGGCACCTCGATCAGCTCGGCGCCCGCAAGCCGCAGCATGTCCTTCTTCTCCTGGCTTTGCGTCTCCGGGATCACGATCACGGTCCTGAAGCCCATCGCATTGGCCACGAGCGCCAGGCCGATGCCGGTATTGCCCGCCGTCCCCTCGACGATGATTCCGCCGGGGCGCAAGGCCCCGCGGCTGACCGCATCCCGGATGATGAAGAGCGCAGCCCGGTCCTTCACCGACTGACCTGGATTCATGAACTCGGCCTTGCCCAGAATGGTGCAGCCGGTGAGCTCAGAGGCATGGCGCAGCCTGATCAGGGGCGTGTTGCCGATGGCGGCGGGAATGTCGGGTGTAATCATCGAGGGCTCGTCATGGCTGGAGAACAGGGCGGCTCCTTACGAAGCGCAGTCGCGCTGCGCAAGACACGGGGCCAAGACACGGGGCAAGAGATGGGGGTGGTCTTAGGATGCTGCCTTCACCGCGCTCCTGGCCTGCGCGATCACGCCTGTCACCGTCTCATAGGGTTGAGCTCCGGAGACCAAGTAGGCCTGCGCCCCGGCGGTGACGATCAGGGCGGGAACGCCGGAAATGCCGATCTGCCGTGCCAGCTTCTCATCCTCCAGCACCCGCTCCTCATGACGCCCGCTTTCCAAAGCGGTGCGCAATCCATCCTCGTCAAGCCCGACGGCTCGCCCGATTTCGATCAGAACCTCAAGGTCGGCGAGGTCGCGCCCGTCCTCGAAGAAGGCCTTGAACAGGGCGTGGTTCATGGCATCGAGCAGGCCTGCCTCGCGGGCGAATTCAGCTGCCTGGTGGGCCTTGCGGCTGCGGGGCTGGACCGGCGGCAAGCTCATCATGTCGAGGCCCCGTTCTCGAGCCATCGGGTAGACGGACTGGCTCCAGACCCGGTGCAGGTATTCCGCGTTCGGGTCGAGCGTCGGCTCCGGCTCGGGACGCAGCTCGAAGGAGCGCCAGTCGATCTCGACCATCTCACCGAGATTGGCCTTGATTCTCTCCAGGATCGGCCGTTCCAGATAGCAGAATGGGCAGACATAGTCGCTCCAGACCAGGATCCGGACAGGATTGTCGTTTGGCATCGGCGTGCTCCCTTCCAGAACCTGGTCGGTCCTCACCTGAGTGACAACGCATCAGAGGTTCGCAGGTTTTCCTGCGCCCGCCTCATCGGGCCTGAGGGACCCGATCAATTCACCGAGCGCCTGGAAGTCGCTCGCCCGAGAGGAGTTGCGGCGCCAGGCCAGCCCGACAATGCGCATGGGCGGCTCTTCGGGGAACGCGATCAGCGCCACCCGCTGCCGGTCCACCTCACTCTTGGCACATAATTCCGGAAGCAGCGTGATTCCATGACCCGCCGCCACCATCTGCATGATGGTTGTCAGCGAGGCGGCGCCCAGCGCCTTGCGGGCCTGCATGTTGGCGATCTGGCAGAACTGAAGCGCCTGATCGCGCAGGCAATGCCCCTCCTCCAGCAGCAGGAGCCGCTCCCGCCCGATGCGGGCGCGCAGGTCACCCGCCCTCCACCCGGGAGCCGCCTGACTCTGGACGGCGATGAGGAAGCGATCCTCGAAGAGCGGCATGGTTTCGAGCTGCGGCTGCTGCACCGGCAGGGCGACGAGCACGGCATCCAGCTCGCCCCGGACCAATTCCTCCACGAGGGCGTTCGTCTGCGTCTCGCGGATTTGAAGGTCGAGGTGCGGATAGTGCTGCGTGGCCTCGGTCAGAATGTCCGGCAGCAGGTAGGGCGCGACCGAAGGAATGATTCCGAGACGAAGGGGTCCGGTGAGGACGCCTTGATGCTGGCGCGCGCAATCGGAAAGCTCCCGCACCTGGCTGAGTATCGCCTCGGCCCGCGCCGCAATCTCCTGCCCGGCTGGAGTCACTGCCATGGCGCTACCGCGGCGCTCGACGAGCTCGACGCCGAGCTCCCGCTCCAGCTCCTTGATCTGCATGGAAAGGGCTGGCTGCGTGACGGCGCATAGATCGGCCGCCATGCCGAAATGCTTCGTCCTGGCCAATGCTGCGAAGTAACGGAGTTGCCGGAAGGTGACCATGCGATAAGAATATCTGATCGCTGTCTGTAATCAATACAATTGGATCTGATCGGCCAGTCCCGGCATGGTCTGCCCCTCAAAAGGGACGACCATGACAAAAACAACCACAATGACCACCACGGCCGGGGCGCCGATCGCCGACAACCAGAACAGCCTGTCCGCCGGCTCCCGCGGCCCGCTGCTGCTGCAGGATTACCAGCTCATCGAGAAGCTCGTCCACCAGAACCGGGAGCGCATTCCGGAGCGCGTGGTGCACGCCAAGGGCTCGGCCGCGTACGGCACCCTGACCATCACCAACGACATCACCCAGTATTCGAAGGCGAAGGTCTTCTCGCAGATCGGCAAGCAGACGGAGGTGTTTCTGCGCTTCTCGACGGTCGCCGGCGAGCGCGGCGCGGCCGATGCGGAGCGCGACGTGCGCGGCTTCGCCCTGAAGGTCTACACGGAAGAGGGCAACTGGGACATCGTCGGCAACAACACGCCGGTGTTCTTCGTCCGCGATCCGGTCAAGTTCCCCGATTTCATCCGCACGCAGAAGCGCCATCCCGCCACGAACCTGCGCTCGCCGACTGCCATGTGGGACTTCTGGTCCCTCAGCCCCGAGACCCTGCATCAGGTGACGATCCTGTTCTCGGATCGCGGCCTGCCGCAGGGCTACCGCTTCATGCACGGCTTCGGCTCGCACACCTACTCGTTCATCAACGAGGCCGGTGAGCGCTTCTGGGTGAAGTTCCACTTCAAGTCCATGCAGGGCATCCAGACCTGGACGAACCGCGAGGCCGAGGCCGTGGTGGCCAAGGACCGCGAGAGCGCTCAGCGCGACCTCTACGAGGCGATTGAGGGCGGCAGCTTCCCGCGCTGGAAGTTCTGCGTGCAGATCATGCCCGAAATGGATGCGGAGAAAACCTCCTACAACCCGTTCGACGTCACCAAGGTGTGGCCGCATGCGGAGTATCCGCTGATCGAGGTCGGCGTGCTCGAGCTCAACCGGAATGCGCAGCACTACTTCGCGGAAGTGGAGCAGTCCTCGTTCTCGCCGTCGAACATCGTGCCCGGCATCGGCTTCTCGCCGGACAAGATGCTGCAGGGCCGCATCTTCGCCTATGCGGATGCGCACCGCTACCGGGTCGGCACCCATTACGAGGCGCTTCCCGTCAACCGCCCGCGCTGCCCGGTGCATCACTACCATGCCGACGGCGGCATGCTGTTCGACATCCCGAACCGGGGTGAGGCCTATTACGAGCCGAACTCCTTCAACGGTCCGGTGCAGACGCCCCGCGCCGCGGAGCCGCCGCTGAAGATCTCGGGCGACGCCGACCGCTACGATCACCGGGCCGGCAACGACGACTACAAGCAGCCGGGCGACCTGTTCCGACTCATGACCCCGGACGAGCAGAGCCAGCTCATGGACAACATCGCGGAGGCGATGCAGGGCGTGCCGCAGGACATCGTGCGCCGCCAGATCGTGCACTTCTACCTCGCCGACAAGGCCTACGGCCTCGGCGTGGCGGACCGCATGGGCCTCAAGGGCGCCGTGATGATCCAGGCTGCGGAATAAACTAAGGCCGTAGGGGGCAAAGCGAGCGGCTCTGGAGATAGCCGGGGCCGTTTTTTATTCTCTAGATGTCAGTTCACAATTCTCGACGTCATGGCCGGCCTTGTGCCGGCCATCTCGATCGGAAGAGCACCGCGTCGCAAACGATCGGGATCACCGGCACGAGGCCGGTGATGACGTGGGGAGAAACCGTCAGCGCTTCAGGTTGATACTAAATCAACCCCTCACCCTGCAGGAACGGGTTGGTCTGCCGCTCCTGGCCGATGGTGCTCATGGGACCATGGCCGCAGATGAAGGCGATGTCGTCGCCGAGGGGCAGGAGCTTGTCCTTGATCGAGCGGATCAGCGCTTTGCCGTCGCCGCCGGGAAGGTCCGTGCGCCCGACGGAGCCCTGGAACAGCACGTCGCCGACAAGAGCAAAGCGCTGATCCTTTGACACGAGGACGACGCTGCCCGGTGAGTGGCCGGGGCAATGGAGCACGTCGAGGGTGAGATCTCCGACCGTGACCGTGTCTTGTTCGTTGAGCCAGCGGTCGGGCGTGACGGCGCGCGCCTCGAACCCGTAGGTGCGTCCCTGCTCCGCGAGCCGGTCGAGCAGGAATCGGTCGGCCTCGTGCGGCCCTTCAATCGGTACGCCAAGCTCCTCCCGCAACTCTGCGGCGCCGCCGGCGTGATCGATATGGCCATGGGTGAGGATGATCTTCTCGACCGTGACGCCGTTCTGCGCAATGGCTTGCTTGATATGGTCTAGATCGCCGCCAGGATCGACCACGGCGGCCTTCTTGGTCTTCTCGCACCAGAGCAGCGTGCAGTTCTGCTGGAACGGCGTCACGGGAATGATGGCGGCGCGGACGTCTGGCACGGTGGATTCCTTCATCTGATCGGGAACAGACATAGGCCCTGGGCGGACTGGTGGGAAGGCGCGTGATCACGGGTGCTTCACTTGACCTTCCGACACCCCGGTTCACATAGTCCCCTCATCGAATCATAAGCGAGGACACGAGCATGGAAACCAGGGCCGCCGTGGCGTGGGAGGCTGGCAAGCCGCTCACCATCGAGACCATCCGCATCGAAGGCCCGAAGGCCGGCGAGGTGCTCGTGGAGGTGATGGCCACGGGGGTGTGCCACACGGATGCCTATACGCTCTCAGGCCTTGATTCGGAGGGCAAGTTCCCGGCGATCCTCGGCCATGAGGGCGCAGGCATCGTGCGCGAGGTCGGCCCCGGCGTCACCACCCTGAAGCCCGGCGATCACGTGATCCCGCTCTACACGCCCGAATGCCGTAGCTGCAAATCCTGCCTGTCGCGCCGCACCAATCTGTGCACCGCCATCCGATCCACGCAAGGGCAGGGCCTCATGCCGGACGGAACCTCGCGCTTCCGCTGCGACAGCGAGACGGTGTTCCACTATATGGGCTGCTCGACGTTTGCGAACTTCACCGTGCTGCCGGAGATCGCGCTCGCCAAGGTGCGCCAGGACGCGCCTTTCGACAAGATCTGCTACATCGGCTGCGGCGTCACCACAGGCATCGGCGCGGTGATCTACACCGCCAAAGTGTGGCCCGGCGCGAACGTGGTGGTGTTCGGCCTCGGCGGCATCGGGCTGAACGTGATCCAGGGCGCCCGCATGGTAGGCGCCGACAGGATCATCGGCGTCGACATCAACCCGTCCAAGGTCGAGATGGCGAAGAAGTTCGGCATGACCGACTTCATCAACCCGAAGGAGATCGGCAACGACAAGGTCGTGCAGGCGATCGTCGATCTTACGGGCGGCGGCGCGGACTTCTCGTTCGACGCCACCGGCAACACGGACGTGATGCGCCAGGCGCTCGAATGCTGCCATCGCGGCTGGGGCGAGAGCATCATCATCGGGGTGGCGGAAGCCGGCCGAGAAATCGCCACCCGTCCGTTCCAGCTCGTCACCGGGCGCGTCTGGAAGGGCACGGCGTTCGGCGGCGCGCGCGGGCGCACGGACGTGCCGAAGATCGTGGACTGGTACATGGAGGGCAAGATCAACATCGACGACCTGATCACCCACACCATGCCGCTCGACGAGATCAACACAGCCTTCGACCTCATGCACGAAGGCAAGTCCATCCGCTCGGTCGTGGTCTACTGATCGGGAGAGGGATGTTGAGCTTCGAGACCGTCTCGCAATCGCGCTGCTTCGGCGGCACGCAAGTCGTCTACCGCCATGTTTCCCGTGAAACATCCACGCCCATGCGGCTGGCGGTCTTCGTGCCGCCGCAGGCACAGGACGCGAAGGTGCCGGTTTTGTGGTTCCTCTCCGGGCTCACCTGCACGGAGGAGAACTTCACCGTGAAGGCGGGCGCGCAGCGGGCCGCATCGGAGCTCGGCCTGATGCTGATTGCCCCCGACACCAGCCCCCGCGGCGAGGGGGTGCCCGACGATCCGGAAGGCGCTTACGATTTCGGCCTCGGGGCCGGCTTCTACGTGGATGCGGTAGAGATGCCTTTCGCAAAGCACTACCGCATGCGCTCCTACATCGAACGCGAGCTGCCGGATCTCATTGCGGAAAGCCTGCCGGCGGACATGAGCCGCCAGGGCATCACCGGCCATTCCATGGGCGGACACGGGGCGCTCACTATTGCGCTTCGCAATCCGGTTCGCTTCAAGGCGGTCTCGGCCTTTGCGCCCATCGCCTCGCCGATGAACTGCCCCTGGGGCGAGAAGGCCCTGTCGGGCTATATCGGCCCCGAACGCTCGGCCTGGCGCGATTACGATGCCTGCGCGCTGATTGAAGGGGGCGCCCGCCTGCCCGACCTCCTGGTCGACCAGGGCACCGCCGACAGCTTTCTCGAAAGCCAGCTCAAGCCGCACCTGCTGGAGGAGGCCTGCGCCAGGGCCGGTCAGCCCCTGACCCTGCGCCGGCAGGAAGGCTACGACCATTCCTACTTCTTCATCGCGAGCTTCATCGAGAGCCACCTGCGGTGGCATGCCGAGCGCCTCGGCGTCTAAGAGACTGACCCGCAGTCTATCTCTGTCGTCATCACCGGCCTTGTGCCGGTGATCTTGATCTGAAAAGCGCGGCGCTTCATGGATTGGGATGGCCGGGCCTGACCCGGCCATGACGTGGAGGGTGTCATTCTCGGACAAACTCTGAATGACCGGAACTTGCAAAACTGTTTTAAGCCTTCCCGAACAGATCGGGGTGCCGGAGCTGGAGGGCTTGGATGAGAATCAGGGTTTTCATATCCGTGACGGCGCCCTGCTGCAGCATGCCTATCAGCTCGTCGAAGCCGATCTCCAGCACCTCGATGTCCTCGTGCTCGTCCGCGAGCCCGCCGCCCTCCTCCACCCGATCGGCGGCCGTATAGGGGGCCAGGAACAGGTGCAGGCGCTCGGTCGTGATGCCGGGAGCCGACCAGGCTTTTCCCACCGGCTCCAATGTTTGGACCCGCAGGCCGGCCTCCTCCATGGCTTCGCGTCTGGCGCAGGCCTCGGGCTCATCCTCGTCAAGCAGGCCGGCCACGGCCTCCAGGAAGTCCTGGCGCCCCTCCACATGCATGACAGGCGCACGGAACTGGCGGATCAGGATGACCTTGCGAGCCTGCCGGTCATAGGGCAGCACGGCCGCCGCATCGGCGCTGTTGAGGATCTCCCGCACCATGGTGCGGCCGTCCGGCATCTGAACCGTGAGCTTGAGAAGCTTGCGCCAGCCCTCGTAGACGGTTTCGACCTGATTGATCTTGTAGCCTGCCACGTCCTGCTCTCTCCTGTTCGACGGCACTCGACCTGTGACAACACGCGAAACGCTCAAGTTATCCCTTATCCCGTGATGAAGCTTAAGAGCAGTCTCATGCGTTAAGGCAAGACACCGCCACGGAGAGTAGCGTGCTCGAGGATCTGGTTTCCGCCATCAGGACAAAGCAGGCGATCCTGTTCGCCGGTGCCGGCGTCTCCATGACCGTCGGTCTGCCCTCCTGGAGCACCCTGATCGAGCACATCGCCGACGAGCTGAAGATCGACCTGTCGGACTTCAAGGAGATGGACCTCAACTATCTGACGCTGGCGGAATATTACCGGCTCAAGCAGGGCAGCATCGGGCCCCTGCGCAGCTGGATGGACCGGAACTGGACCATTCCCGAGGAGACCCTGAAGAAGTCGCGGGTCCACGAACTGATCTGCAAGCTGGACTTCCCGATCGTCTACACCACGAACTTCGACCGGAATCTGGAAACCGCCTATGACCTGCACGGCAAGGACTACGTGAAGATCGTCAACGCCAAGGACATTGCCCGCGTCCGTGAGGGCCTGCCGCAGATCGTGAAGTACCACGGCGACTTCGACGACGACGGCTCCATCGTGATCGCCGAGACGGATTATCTGGAGCGCCTGTCCTTCGAATCGCCCCTGGACATCAAGTTCCGCTCCGATTCGCTGGGCAAGACCATCCTGTTCATCGGCTACAGCATGACGGATCTCAATATCCGCTTCCTGATGCACCGGCTCTGGAAGACCTGGGCCGGGTCTGGCTACGAGCGCGACCGGCCGCAATCCTACGTGTTCATGCTGCGCGCCAACCCCGTCGAGCAGGCCGTTCTGGAGCAATGGGGCCTGCAGGTGCTCATGGAGAAGGAATGCCCGCCGGAGAAGGCGCTCGAGAAGTTCCTCACCAAGCTCAGCAAGGCCGTCGAGAAGGACGAGGCCGGCGTCTGATTGGCACCGGCACTGCCTTGTGCCAATGTGCCGGCCCTCATGGTTGCAAGATGATTTCATGGCTGCCGCAGAAAAACGCCGTCTATCGCTCCGCGATGTCCTGACCGACGGGCGCATCGCGCTCATGCTGCCCTTGGGGTTTTCCTCGGGCCTGCCCTTCCTGCTGGTCTTCAGCACCCTGTCGGCCTGGCTGCGGGAGGCCGGCATCTCCCGCACCGAGATCGGGATGCTGAGCTGGGTGGCTCTGGCCTATTCCTTCAAGTTCCTCTGGGCTCCCATCGTCGACCGCTACGACGTGCCGGGGCTGTCGGCCCTGCTCGGACGCCGGCGCGGCTGGATGGCCCTGTCGCAGATCGTCGTCGCCCTGGGGCTTGTGGGCATCGCATCCAGCAGTCCGCAGACGAGCCTTACCCTCACCATCGCGTCGGCGCTCCTGGTCGCCTTTGCGTCGGCCACGCAGGACGTGGTGGTCGATGGCTGGCGCATCGACGTGGCCTCCACCGAGCGCCAGGGCATGATGGCCGCCTCCTATCAGCTCGGCTACCGGCTTGCGCTCATCTGCGCAGGCGCGGGCGCGCTCTACATCGCCGAGTTCGTGAACTGGCGCAGCGCTTATCTTGCCATGGCCGTTCTCATGGGCGTGGGCCTCATGGGCACGCTCCTGGCCCCGCGCGGCAACGAGAGCGCGGTGCGTGAGCGCCTTCCGTTCAGCGCGGCGATCACCGAGCCGCTGGCGGATCTGTTCCGGCGCAAGGGGCTGATCCTCATCCCGATTCTCGCCCTCATCGCCTGCTTCCGCCTGCCGGATTTCGTCGCCGGCGTCATGGCGAACCCGCTCTACATCGACCTCGGCTTCTCCAAGACCGACATTGCCGACGTGTCGAAGCTCTACGGCATCTGGGTCGGCATCGCCGGCGCCTTCGCGGGCGGCCTGGCGCTGACGAGGCTCGGCCTGTGGTGGACGCTGCTGATCGGTGCCGTGATCGCCGCCTCGTCGAACCTGATGTTCGCCTGGCTTGCCTTCGAGGGGGCCGACAAGCTCCTGTTCAT
Organism: Microvirga sp. jy35; assembly: GCF_056148915.1. Classification (NCBI taxonomy): domain Bacteria; kingdom Pseudomonadati; phylum Pseudomonadota; class Alphaproteobacteria; order Hyphomicrobiales; family Methylobacteriaceae; genus Microvirga; species Microvirga sp. jy35. The sequence continues at coordinate 47,341 of NZ_JBWBEW010000009.1, forward strand.
CCTCTCGATCAGCATCGACAACTTCGCCTCGGGCTTCGCCGGCTCCGCGCTCATCGCCTACATGTCGGGCCTGACCTCGCCGGGCTTTGCCGCCACGCAATACGCGCTCCTGAGCTCGCTCTACGCCCTGCCGGGCAAGCTCATCGGCGGCGCGTCCGGGGCGGTGGTGGACGCCTACGGCTATCCGCTCCTCTTCACCGCCACGGCCAGCATCGGAATCCCGCTGGTGATCCTGTGCTTCGTGGTGAGGCGGGATACGATGAAGACGGTGGCCGAGAGGGATGAGATGATTGAGGAGGCAGCGCCAGCCGTTGGCGTGGGATCGAGAGCCTGACGTCTAGTGTCATCCCGGGCTGGACAGCAGAACCCGGTATCGTTGGACGAAGGAAGCGCTAGGCACGGATGGCGATCCCGGATCCCCTCCGGCGTCCGGGATGACGCATCATCAAGCTGTGATTAAACCCAGCCGCCATCCACGAGATAGGTCTGGGCCGACATGGCGCTGGAATCGTCAGACCCTAAGAACAGCGTGAAGTTGGCAATGTCCTGCGGCACGAGCTTGCGCTTCACGCATTGGCGCTTGAGCAGTTCCGCCTCGCCCTCCGGTGTGAGCCACAGGTCGATCTGGCGCTGGGTCATGATCCAGCCCGGCACCACGCAGTTGACGCGGATGTTCCTGTCCCCGAGCTCCCGCGCCAGCGCGCGGGTGAGGCCCACCACGGCGGATTTGGCGGTCTTGTAGGCCGCAAACGAATCGTCGCTCACCATGTAGCTCGTGGAGCCCATGTTGATGATCGAGCCGCCGCCTGCTTTCTCCATGTCCGGCAGCACGGCCTGGGCCGCGAAGAACTGGTGGTCGAGATTGGTGGCGAAGCGCTCGCGCCAGTATTCCGGCGTCACCTGATCGATGGTGTGGCGATCGTCTCGCGCCGCATTGTTGACGAGAATGGTGATAGGGCCGATTGCCTCGCCCGCGCGCCGGATCGCCGCCTGAAAGGCGGGAATGTCGCGCACGTCGCTGTGCTCGAAATGTACGCCCTCGCCGAGCTCCTGCGCCAGCGCCTGGCCCGCCTCGGCGTTGTAGTCGAGGATGGCGACCTTGCTGCCCTGCGCATGGAACGAACGCGCGATGCTCTCGCCGATGCCGCTGGCGCCGCCGGTGATGAGAACGGACTTGCCTTTCAGGGAGCCGTAAAGGGTCTGGGTCATGGAACTCTCTTTTTGATGTCAATAAGGCGCTATAAGGGACGCGCCGGCTCGCAGCCGGTCAACTCGCGCCCGGCCCCGGCGTTGCGCCCGGCGGGCATTTTCCCAGGATGATCATGCCGAGCACCTCGTCCTGCGTCACGTCCTGCACATTGGCGGAACCGACGAGCTTGCCGTTCTTCATCACGCTCACCCGGTCGGCGAGACCGAACACGTCGTGGATGTCGTGGCTGATGAGGAAGATGCCGATGCCCTCCTTCTTCAGCTGCAGCACGAGATCGGCTACCTGCTGCGTCTCGGCGGGGCCGAGCGCCGCCGTGGGCTCGTCCATGATGAGCACGCGGGCGTTGAAGTAGATGGCGCGTGCGATCGCCACCGATTGCCGCTGACCGCCGGAGAGCGCCTTCACGGGCTCCTTGAAGCGGCGGAAATGCGGGTTGAGGCGCGCCATCACCTTGCGGGTCTCGGCCTCCATCGTCGCATCGTCGAGGGTGCCGTAGGGGGTGAGCACCTCGCGTCCGAGGAAGATGTTGCCGGCCGCGTCGATGTTGTCGGCAAGCGCCAGGGTCTGGTAGATCGTTTCGATGCCGTAGCGCTTGGCGTCCCGCGGCGTCGCAATGTCCGCATGCTCGCCGTTCACGTAGATCTCGCCCGCATCGGGCTTGTAGGCGCCGGACAAGATTTTGATCAGCGTCGACTTGCCGGCGCCGTTGTGGCCGAGCAGGCCCACCACTTCGCCGGGGCGCAGATCGACCGACACGTCGTCCACGGCCTTGATGCCGCCGAAGGCGATGGAGATGTTGCGCATTTCGACGAGAGGCGTCGTTCCGTTCGGTTGCATGATGCGCTTATCCTTACTTGATGCGGCGGCGGTAGAGGCTGTCGACCCACACCGCCAGCACGAGCACCGCGCCGACCACGATGTTCTGCAGGGGCGTGTCGACCCCGAGCAGCACCATGCCCGATTGCAGCGACTGCATGACGAGGGCGCCCAGCATCGCGCCCGCGATGGTGCCGACGCCGCCCGCCAGCGACGTGCCGCCGATGACCGCAGAGGCGATCACGTAGAGCTCGTCGAGGCTGCCGGCCGCATTCGTCGCCGCATTGAGGCGCGCGGTCGAGATGCAGGCGGAGATGCCGCAGAGCAGGCCCATGAGGCCGAACACCTTCATGAGCGTCCAGCGGGTGTTGATGCCCGACAGCTCCGCCGCCTCCGGGTTGCCGCCGATGGCGAACACGTAGCGGCCGAAGCGCCGGCGCGTGGCGATGAAGGTCATCACCAACCCGACCATGACGGCGATCAGCACCGGCAGCGCGACCCCATGCGGGATGAACAACCCGCCCTCGGGCCAGGTGAGACCGTTGGCCTCCGCCCAGCGGCGCGCAGTGCCGGCAGGCAGGGGATAGGCATTGGCGATGGCAGCCGCCGCGAGAACGAGGCTGCAGGCGAGCGCCGCGATCACCGCATCGGCCCAGCCCGGACGCACGGGAAAGCCGAAGCGCAGGCGGCGGCGGCGCGAGAAGCCGAGGGCAATGATGATCAACCCGCAGGCGACGGCCGCGATGACCCAGGTGGTGGTGGCGCCGAGCGCCCCTTCCACGCCGCCGCCGAAGGCCTTGAAGCGCGTGTCCATGGGCGCGATGGTCTGGCCGGTGGTGACCCACCAGGCCGCGCCGCGCCACACCAGCAGTCCGCCCAGCGTGACGATGAAGGATGGGATGCCCAGATAGGCGATGACCCAGCCCTGGAAGAGCCCGATCGATCCGCCGACGACCATAGCCAGCACCACGGCGATCGGGGCCGTGAGCCAATGCTCGAGCCCGAGATAGGCCGGCAGCCACTGCACCTGCGCGACGCCGATGATCATGCCGGTCACGCCGAGGATCGCGCCCACCGACAGATCGATGTTGCGCGTGACGATCACGAGCACCATGCCGGTGGCCATGATCGCCACGGAGGCGGTCTGCACCGACAGGTTCCAGAGGTTGCGCGGGGTGAGGAAGACGCCGCCCGAGAGAAGATCGAACCCGATCCAGATCGCGGCGAGCGCCGCCAGCATGCCGAGCATGCGGGCATCGATCTCGAGCTTCGACAGGAACGAGCCGGACGCGGCGGAAGGCGGCGGGGCGGCAGTGGCAATGGGTGCGGTCATGGGAATGGCTCGTCGTGCAAAAGCGTCATTCCGGGGCTGCGCGGCGGAACCGGACCCGAAGGGCCGCGCCGGTGGCGTGGGAATCCATGATAGCTAACGGTTCAGAAAGAGGCGGCATGCTCACCGCCCCTCTTGAAATGTTATGCTTATGGATTCCGGGCTCGCGCCGGTAGCGCGCCCCGGAATGACATGCTGGAGTTAGTTGCAGGCCTTCACCGTGCCGGCCTTCACGCCCTGGCAGACCACGTCCTTCGAGGCCCAGCCGGCGCTGATCACGACGTCGAGGTTATCCTTCGTGACCGCAACCGGCGTGAGAAAGAGAGCCGTCATGTTCTGCTTCTTCGGACCGAGGTTCCAGGACTTCGCACCCTGGATCTCGGTGAGCTTCTTGCCGCCGGCCAACTGCAGAGCGATCTCCGCCGCGTTGCGGCCGAGTTCGCGGGCATCCTTGAACACCGTCACGGTCTGCGTGCCGAGCGCCACGCGGTTGAGCGCCGCCTTGTCTGCATCCTGGCCCGACACGGGCACGGAGCCTGCAAGGCCCTGCGCGGCAAGAGCCGCGATGGCGCCGCCGGCGGTGCCGTCGTTGGCGGCGATCACCGCATCGATCTTGTTGTTGTTCTTGGTCAGGAACTGCTCCATGTTCCGCTGCGCGTTGGCGGGGAGCCAGCCGTCCGTGTAGGCCTCGCCCACGTTCTTGATCTTGCCGGAATCGATGGCGGCCTTCAGCACTTCCATCGAGCCCTGGAACAGGAAGTTGGCGTTCGGATCCGAGCCCGAGCCCTTGATGAAGGCGTAGTTGCCTTCAGGCTTCAGCTTGAACACCTCGCGGGCCTGAAGACGGCCGACCTCGACGTTGTCGAAGGTGAGATAGAAGGCCTGCGGGATCTCGATGAGGCGGTCATAGCCCACGACCGCGATGCCTTCGGCCACGGCCTTCTCGACGGCAGGGCGGACCGCGTCCGCATCCTGCGCCAGCACGATTAGCGCCTTGGCGCCGCGCGAGATGAGGCTCTCGATGTCGGTGAGCTGCTTGGCGGGCGACGACTGGGCATCCGCCGACACGTAGGTGCCGCCGGCCTTCTCGACCGCGGCCTTGATGGCGGCTTCGTCGGTCTTCCAGCGCTCTTCCTGGAAGTTCGACCAGCTGACGCCGACCACCGGGCCCTTACCCTGAGCGAAGGCGGCGCCGGCGGACAGGGCCAGAGCGGCAAGCGAGATGAGAGCGTGTTTCTTCGAAAGCATCGGTTTTCCTCCTGGGCGGCGCCACCTTTGGAAAGCGCCGCGCTCATGGCAGCTGTCGGGCCCTCAGGACCGACGGACGTGGCTCAACATGCCATGCGTTATTGTTCGAGCGCGGAAATAATTATACGAGGCCATGTCTCCTTCAAGCGCCTGACGTCTAATATTTTGGTCGGATACCATCATCTCTCAGTTTTGATTTATTCAAGCTGTGAATAAAGTGCTCTCATGATCCCGCTGCCTCTCTCCCCCCGCGAAACTGCCCGCCGGCGCCTGCTCGATGCCCTGCGCCGGGAAGGACCCATGGCGCGGGTAGAGATCGGTCAGCACCTCGGCATGAGCCCGGCCAGTGTTTCCGAACTCGCCGCAGGCCTTCTCGACGAGGGGGTGCTGGTGGCGGAGGACAGCCCGGACCAGAGCCCTGGGCTGCTCCGGGGACGGCCGAAGACCCGCCTCTACTTCGCCGAGACCCTGGGCTCCGTGGTGGGCGTCTGGACCGGGTTCAACCGCATCGAGCTGCGGCTCGTGGACAGCGCCGGACGCACCAGGGCGAGCCGCCACGTGGAGCGCCCCCTGCGCAATCTTGAGGCCGAGCAGCTGATGGACGTGCTGGCCCACACCATCGCGGCCTTCGCGGAGGAGAGCGGCGCCCGTAACGTGAAGGCCGTGGGCCTCGCCTGCCAGGGCTATGTGGACACCCGCGACGGGATCGTCGCCTGGAGCCCGGTGCTGGGCACCCGCGACCTGCCCCTCGCCTCAGGATTGGGCCAGCGCCTCGGCAAGCCCGTGCTCATGGAGAACGACGCCAGCGCAATGGCCTTCGCGATCGCGCAGCGCAGCGCCGACCTGCGCTCCGGCCGCACCGCCTGCCTGATGGTGGGCGACGGCGTGGGCCTCGGCTTTCTCATCCAGGGCGAGCTCTATCGCGGCGCGCGCTTCGGCGGCTCCGAGTTCGGTCATGTGCGATTGCGCCGGAGCGGGCCGCAATGCCGCTGCGGCGGGCGCGGCTGCATCGAGGCCTATCTCGCCGACTATGCCCTGCACCGGGATGCGCAGCTCATCGACCACCGCCCTGCCCCGACCCTGCTGCTGCCGGGCGAAGAGGCCATGGGGGCCATCGTGGACCAGGCCCGCGCAGGCGACCCCGCCCTGCTCAACCTGTTTCACGCGGCCGGCGAGGTGTTGGGCGATGCGGTCGGCATCCTGATCCAGACGCTCGAGCCCGACCACATCGTCATCTGCGGCCCCGGCACCCGGGCCATGGACCTCCTGCGCCCCTCCTTCGAGGCGGCGCTCGAATCCCAGACCATTCCGGAGCTGCGCGCGCTCGCCACGATCCACGTGGTGGAATCCTCCATGGACCTCCTGACGGAGGGCGTTGTGATGCAGGCCCTGCGCGAACTCGACCTCGATCTGGCGCGACTGAAGGCAGCGTGAAACGGAAGAGGCTGCCTGGCTCATCACCGGGCGGCCCTTTTCTGATCCTTCGTTGTCGCTCGGATCACGTAGAAGTCGTCGAACTTGAGGGCGGTCTTGTTGGTGAGGGTGGCGATCTTCACCTGGGCGGCAGAGCCGGTGCCGTCCTTGTCGTAGTAGAGCGCCCCAGTCTTCTTGTCGTAGACGATCCGGTCTTCGCGGTCCTGCGCCTTCTTGCCTTCGGTGAACATATCCGACTTGAACTTCTTCGGCCGGGAGGCCGTGCCGGAGCCCAGTTTGGTGAAGACCTTGTTGTCGAGCCAGATGCTGTCGTCCCGCGACTTGTAGTCGTAGATCTTGTCCACGTTGCGGGTCTTGTGCATCGCGGTGTCGAACACGAAGGTGTCCCGCCCCGTGCCGCCATAGAGCTTGTCGTTGGCCGCCTTGCCATAGATCGTGTCGTTGCCGCCCATTCCTTTCAGGGTGTTCGCGGCCGCGTTGCCCATGAGCACGTTGGCGCCGTTCGTCCCGGTCAGGTTCAGCACCAGGCCCTCGGCTGCGGTGATGTTCCTCACCGAGGACGGCAGGAGCGCAAAGTCGTAGTCGATGGTGAGCACCACCGAGTCGTTTCCCTGGCCGTCGACGATCCTGTCGCCGATATTGTCGATGACATAGGTATCGTCGCCCGCGCCGCCCGCCATGGTGTCGGCCCCGACGCCGCCGTCGATCCAGTTGCCGGCGGCATTGCCCGTGATCGTGTTGTTCAACTCGTTGCCGGTAAGCACCAGCGCGCCGGCGCCGGTGCCTTCGAGGATCTCCACGTTGGCGCCGAGGGTGAAATTGACATCCGTAACGACCTTGTCGTTGCCTTCAGTGACGCTCTCAACGACCACATCTCCGGTGCTGACATGGTACACATCATCGCCGACGCCGCCCCTGAACGCGTTTGCGGCGGCGTTGCCGAAGAAGGTGTCACCGAACCGGGAACCGATAGCGTTCTCGATTCCGCTGTAGGTATCGCCCTCGGCGTCATTGCCGGAACCCCGGCCGATGGCGAGGTTGACTGTCACGGCCCCTGTGGCGCCGGAGTAATCGACCGTGTCGGCCTCGCTCCCGCCATCGAGAATGTCGGCTCCGATCCCGCCAATCAGGGTATCGCTGCCGGCGCCGCCGTCGAGAACATCGGCGCCGGCTCTGCCATCGAGCACGTCGTTGCCGGTCCAGCCTGTCAGGCGGTTGACGCCTGCTTCGCCCACGAGCGTATCGTCGAACCGGGAGCCATAGAAGTTCTCGATGCTGATATATCTGTCGCCGGCAGCGTCGCCAGAACTGCCGTAAATGCCGTCGCTGGGGGTCAGGCTCGCGGTTACGCCCTCCTCCTTGGCAAAGCGGAACTCCGCCGTATCGTTCCCCTCCCCGCCTCTGATCTCATCGAAGCCGGCACCGCCTTCGAGACGGTCATCGCCACCGGAGCCATCGAGAATGTCGTGGGCGTAGTGGGTGCCGATGTAGTAGTCGGCGCCGTTTGTGCCGTTGACGGTGACTTCCTCCTTCCGTCCATCGATGATCTGATAGTAGATTGCAGTAGCGCCGTCACTCGGGTTGTCCCAAGCAATCGAGAGCCGCCCATCGGCGAGTTCCGTCACGGACGAAATGGTGCCTCTAAGAATCCCAACTTTAGGATGGACCGGAATGGGCTGCTCTGCACCCCGCTGACCATTCTGATCAACCATCTGGATGAAGATCTGGCTACCTCGTTCGAACACGACTGCGAAGCCGCCCTCATATCCACCTTTCGTAAGCGCAACGATTTGAGGAGGATTGGTTGTACCGCCATCGTCGTTGATCCCGAAATTACCTGGAGTAGGGTTTCCATCCTTATTGAATTTTCTGACCCATACCTCATCCTTTGTCAGCTCATCTGAGCTTCGGGCTACAATGACGAAGCCACCGTCGCTGGTTGCCGTCACTGAGGGTGTATAGCCATTGCCAGGGCTGAACCCGCGAGGGTTGGTCGGAGAGTCCCCAATCAGATCGGCTTCGAAAACGCCATCTTGCCTTTTGGAGATCAGGGCGGCCCTGATGGCTCCACCATTACCTTCAACCCAGGTCACGACATAACGGCCGTCGGTGAGTTGAGCTATATCAGGTGTATTGACATCGTTGCTCGTGATCACATTGATCAGTTGAGGATTGCCGAGGTCGCCCCGGAACTTGATAGTGTCCGCTCCTGACGACGTATCGACCCAGACCTGGGCAGGCTCACTTGAGCCTGCAGTTGCAGGGAAGTCTTTATTGTGGCCGTCCTCAGGTGCCGCAATGACCCTCGGAGGAAAAGGAATGCCGTCCTGATCGGCCCAGGGTGCTCCATCAATATTGAAGCTCTGGCTTTGGATGGCAGTGGACGCTCCACTCCAGATAATGGAAAAGGAATGAGTGAAAACCACAATATCGAAGTTTGTGGGCGCACCCGTCGTGCTCGTGATCGTCTGAATAGGACCAGATGTAACCCCAGCAGCATCAACAATTTGAAATTTGATCTTGCTTTCATGTACATCACGCCAAACAACCACATAGGAGCCGTTTGGCAGAGCCATTACTGAACTCTGATCCGAGTCACCTTGGTCTCGCCTAAACGCAATGCCGTGCGTTCCCCATAAATCGATAGCCATAGCCGTCCCTCACGTTGTCAGCGATCACACCCAAGCACTGATATAGAATAACTGACTTAATGCCCTGAATAGAACAGGCTGGGAGTTGCTTGCAATATTATATAATTTTAAAGACTTCCTAAGGTGCGCTGCCGCACAGAATGACGTGCATCATCTTGCCGGTCGGCGATGCTCCTCTAGGAGAGCCACCTTCCTTCAGCATCAGTGGTTTACCGGAACTGGCGCCTCCCGGCCGAGGCGTTCTGCTCTGCCCGCACGGCATCCTGGGGTGCGGCCTTAGAGCCGCACCTTCTCCTGACCTTAGGCGGAAGGAGGGGAGCCGGGCAGACAGCCTCGCCAGCTCGATCGCCCCATAGCCATCCGCCCCGGGAGCCGCTATTTCTTGCCGTGAAGCAGTTCCAAAAGCCCCCGAGACCCGATGCCCTCCTCCCGTCCTGTCCAAGCCGGCGATCACGTGTTTCTCGTCGACGGCTCGTCCTTCATCTTCCGGGCCTACTTCCAGTCCATGAACCAGGACCAGAAGTACAATTCCCGCTCCTCGGACGGGATGCCCACGGGGGCCGTGCGGCTCTTCGTGTCGAAGCTCCTGCAGTTCATGCGCGATGGGGCGGCGGGGTTGAAGCCCACGCATCTGGCCATCGTGCTCGACAAGTCCGAGGGTTCGTTCCGCAAGGAGCTCTACGAGGATTACAAGGGCCACCGGCCGGACGCGCCCGACGACCTCAAAGTCCAGATGCCGATCATGCGCGAGGCGATCCGTGCCTTCGGGCTCGAGCCCGTGGAGCTGCAGCGCTACGAGGCGGACGATCTCATCGCCACCTATACCCAGCAGGCGAAAGAACGCGGTGCGGACGTGCTCATCATTTCCTCCGACAAGGACCTGATGCAGCTCGTGGGGCCCAAAGTCTGCTTCTACGATTTCGAGTCGGGCTCCAAGGGCAAGCCGGGCTACCGGCCCGAGCGCAACCTTGATGAAGCCGCCGTCACCGAGAAGTGGGAGGGCATTCCGCCGGAAAAGATCGGCGACGTGCTGGCGCTCATGGGCGACACCTCGGACAACGTGCCGGGCGTGCCTGGCATCGGGCTCAAGACCGCGGCGCAGCTCATCAAGGAATACGGCGATCTCGAAACGCTCCTGGAGCGCGCGCCCGAGATCAAGCAGCCCAAGCGCCGCGAGAGCCTGATCGCCAATGCGGAGATCGCGCGCCTGTCCAAGAAGCTCGTGACGCTCGACTGCGAGGCGCCCGTTCCGGTGCCGCTCGATGATCTACGCGTGCCGGATCCCGATCCGAAGACGCTGGTGGGCTTCCTCAAGGCCATGGAGTTCAACACGATCACGCGGCGCGTGGCGGAGCTCTACGAGGCCGACCCCTCGGCGATCCCGCCCGACCCGCGCCTCATGCCGGGCGGCGAAGCGATCCGCTGGACCGGCAACGGCACCGGCGTGACGGCGCCCACCGACGACGCCGTGCCGTTCTTCGAGAAGGCCGACCCGGCCTCGGGGGAGGTCGATCCCTTCGCAGGCCTCGACCTGCCCGAGACCGCAACCCTCCGCAAGCCCGTCGAGGGCCTCGGCACCCCGTCGCAGCTCGCCGGAAAGCGCGCGACGGAAGCCTCCTCCGTGCCCATCGACGTGACGGCTTACGAGACCGTCACCAGCCTTGAACGCCTGCAGGAATGGGTGGTGCTCGCCCGCGAGCAGGGTCATGTGGCGGTCGATACGGAGACGAGCGATCTCGATGCCAACCGCGCCGATCTCGTCGGCTTCTCGCTGGCGCTGGAGCCGGGCAAGGCCTGCTACGTGCCGCTGCAGCACCGGGACGAATCCGATCTCTTCGGCGGCGGCCTCGTGAAGGGGCAGATTCCCGTCACCGACGCGCTCGACGTGATCCGCCCGATGCTGGAGGACGCCTCCGTTCTCAAGATCGGCCAGAACATGAAATACGACTGGATCGTGTTCAAGCGCCACGGCATCGAGGTGCACCCTTATGACGACACGATGCTGATTTCCTATGTGCTCGATGCGGGCAAGGGCTCGCACGGCATGGACGAGCTCTCGCGCCGGCATCTGGGCCACTCGCCGATCAGCTTCTCGGATGTGGCCGGCACGGGCCGGAACAAGGTGACCTTCGACAAGGTGGAGATCGGCAAGGCCACAGCCTACGCGGCGGAGGATGCGGACGTCACCCTGCGGCTCTGGCATGTGCTCAAGCCCCGCCTCGCCGCCGAGCGGCGCGCCACCGTCTACGAGACGCTGGAGCGCCCGATGGTGGACACGCTGGCGCGCATGGAGATGCGCGGCATTCTCGTCGACCGGCAGATCCTGAGCCGCCTCTCGGGCGATTTCTCGCAATCCCTCGCGCGTCTCGAAGACGAGATCCACGAGATGGCGGGCGAGAAGTTTTCGCTCGGCTCCCCAAAGCAGATCGGCGACATCCTGTTCGGCCGGATGGGTCTGCCCGGCGCGAAGAAAACCCCGTCGGGCCAATGGGCGACGCCCGCGACGCTCCTCGACGAACTGGCGCAGGCCGGCCACGAGCTGCCCGCCAAGATTCTCGAATGGCGCCAGCTCTCGAAGCTGAAATCCACCTATACCGACACGCTCCAGGAGCACATGAACCCTGAGACCAAGCGGGTGCACACCTCGTTCTCGCTGGCCTCCACCACAACGGGGCGCCTGTCCTCGTCCGATCCCAACCTGCAGAACATCCCGATCCGCACGGAAGCCGGCCGCAAGATCCGCAAGGCCTTCGTGGCGCAGGAAGGCCACAAGATCATCTCGGCGGATTACAGCCAGATCGAGCTGCGCCTGCTGGCCCACATCGCCGACATTCCGCAGCTGCAGGAAGCGTTCGCCAACGGCGTCGACATTCACGCGGCGACCGCGTCCGCCATGTTCGGCGTGCCCCTCGACCAGATGACCGGCGATCTGCGCCGCCAGGCGAAAACCATCAACTTCGGCATCATCTACGGCATCTCGGCCTTCGGCCTTGCCGTGCGCCTCGGCATCGGCAACCAGGAGGCCTCCGCCTTCATCAAGCAGTATTTCGAGCGTTTCCCGGGCATTCGCACCTATATCGACGACACCAAGAAGTTCGTGCGCGAGAAGTCCTACGTGACCACGCTGTTCGGGCGGATCTGCCACTACCCGCAGATCCGATCCGGCAACCCGTCCGAGCGCGCGGGCGTGGAGCGCCAGGCCATCAACGCGCCGATCCAGGGCACCGCCGCCGACATCATCCGCCGCGCCATGGTGCGCATGGAGGACGCGCTCAAAGCCGAGCGCCTCTCCGCGCAAATGCTGCTGCAGGTGCACGACGAACTGGTCTTCGAGGTGCCGGACGACGAGGTCGAGGCCAGCCTGCCGGTGATCTCCCGCGTCATGACGGAGGCCCCCTTCCCGGCCGTGTCGCTGAAGGTGCCCCTCGCGGTGGACGCGCGCGCCGCGCAGAACTGGGACGAGGCGCATTGAGGTCCATCACGAGTAGGCTCCGCATAAGAAGGGCTGTCATTGACGATGACCAAACCATCTTCGGCTTCGTGTCCGGCCTGATTGACGATCACCTGCCCGGTCAAACGCCCTGGACGTCGGCCGAGCGGATCAGGGCTGACGGCTTCGGTCCCGATCCCCTCTTCGAGGCACTCATTGCCGAGCGAGATACCAAGCCTGTCGGCTTCGTGTCGTTCTTCCGCGGCTATGCGGGCTGGCGCGGCAAGCCAATGGGCATCGTTCATGCGCTTTATGTTCTGCCGGAGGAGCGGCGCACAGGAGCAGCGCGCGCGCTGATGGCGGCCGTTGCGAAGATTGCACTGGAGCGGGGTTGGACCAGGGTCGAACTCTTCGTCGAGGAAGAGCGGCCTGCCATCCGCTTCTACGAGGCGATCGGCATCCGCGATCTTCATCATCGGCACATGCGAGTGGACGGTGAGGCACTCGTGCGTTTGGCCAACGAGGCTCTTTGACTTCTACCCGGGACGCTCCACTCTCTTCGCGAGCATCGCCAATGAGAACCCGGAGCACCCCATGCCCTACGAGCTCTATTACTGGCCCACGATCCAGGGGCGCGGCGAGTTCGTGCGGCTTGCATTGGAGGAAGCCGGCGCCGACTACATCGATGCGGCGCGCGAATCCGAAGGCATTGCCGTGATGATGCGCATGATGGAGCATGCCGGGCATCCGCCTTTCGCCCCGCCTTTCCTGAAGGTCGGCGAGACCGTCATCGGCCAGACGGCGGCGATCCTGCTCTATCTCGGGGCGCGGCATGGGCTCGCGCCCAAGGACCCGGATGGGGGCCTCTGGACGCATCAGATCCAGCTCACGCTCGGCGACTTCATTTCGGAGGCGCACGACACCCATCACCCGATGGCCGTCAGCCTGTATTACGAGGACCAGAAGCCCGAGGCGCTCCGGCGCGCGCAGGAGTTTCGTGACAACCGCATTCCAAAGTTTCTGAACTGGTTCGAGACGATCCTTGTCCGCAACCCGGCCGGTTCCGGCCATCTCGTTGGCAAGTCGCTCACCTATGTCGACCTGTCCCTCTTTCAGGCGGTCGAGGGCCTGTTCTACGCGCTCCCAAAGGCCACCAAGCGCGCATTGAACCAGGCGCCGCGGGTGGCGGCCCTGCATCATGCCGTAGCGGAAAGGCCGCGCCTCAAAGCCTATCTCGCAAGCCCGCGGCGTATTCCCTTCAACGAGGAGGGAATCTTCCGGCGCTATCCCGAACTCGACGGCTGAGCGCGAGCCGGGCAATGTCGGAGGAACGGGAATTCCGCAGAGGCCCCTTTCCTTCCTTTCCGTCAGGCGCTATATTGTAACATGAAAACACCGGGGCCTCATCTTGCCGGGACGCAGGGTACCATCACAGCTTCGCTCTGAAGCCTTCAAGCGCCGCGGAGTCCACCCATGAGGCGGAAGGTGGCCGCCATCCTGGCTGCGGACATCGTGGGCTTCTCCCGGCTCATCGCGGAGGATGAAGACGGAACGCTGCGGCAGCTCGCAGCCTACCGCAACGTTCTGGACGATTTCGTGGCCCATCATGGCGGGCGCGTCTTCAACACGGCCGGCGATTCGATCATGTGCGAATTCGACAGCGCCGTGGAGGCTACCCGCGCGGCCATCGACATCCAGGATTACATGAGGGCCCAAAACCTGGCCTTGGCCCAGAACAGGCGGGTCCAGTTCCGCATCGGCATCTCGGTGGGCGAGGTGGTCGAGCGCCAGGACGATCTTCTGGGGATGGCGGTCAACATCGCGGCCCAGCTCGAAACCCTGGCCTCGCCGGGAGGCATCTGCCTCTCGCGGGCCGTGCACGAGGCCGTCTCCGGGCAGATCGCCGTGCCCTTCCTCGACATTGGCGAGCGGCAGGTGAAGAACATTCCCTTTCCGGTCCATGCCTTCGCGATCACCGGCCCGGATGGGGAGGTTTCCGTGGCCCCGCAGCGCTCTCCGCAAGGATCCTGGCAGGGTCCGCCCTGTCCGTGGCAGGGGCGTGCCTGATCGTGCTCATCGGCGCGGGAGGATTCGCCTCGCAACGCCAGCCTTGGCGGCCGCTGGAGCTCGGCGCGCTCCCTCCGGTTCGACAGACCGCCCAGATTCTCGTGCTGCCCGCCAATCCGGTCGAGGCCTTCTCAGGGCTCGTGCAACGGGGAGGACAGATCGCCGATCCGCATTCCGCGCCGGGCCTACATCACAATGCCCTGCTGTTCGAGGCGAAGGGCGAGTCCATCGGAGCACACCGCGCGTACTACGCCCTGGCCCGGATGGGCCTGGAATTCGTCGATCCCCATCTGCGCTATGCGGCGCTCGTGCGCGCTCACGAGGGACGGTTCATCGCGCGGCAGGTCTATGCCGAATTGAACGAGGACGCGCCGACCCGTGCCACGGCCCTGGTCCATGCCCTGCAGTTCGACGGCCCGGAGCGGAAGGTGAGGCTCCATGCCTTGATCGAGAAGCACCCCGATTACGCTCCGGCCTATTTCTTCCTGGCCGAGGAGCATTCGGCGGATCGCGTCGGCAGCCTGCAGACCGCGCAGGACAAGCAGATCGAGCATGCGGCTCTGGCCGAGTTCTTCAAGGCCCATGACGACGGCCGCCTGTTACCGTTCTTTCTCGATCAGTCCGTCGCGGCCGAGTGGGTCGAGCGGGCCCACGATCGCCATGCAAGGCTGGCATTGTCGGGCGAGAGCGTCTCGGCCCTGCCCGTCTTCGAGCCATAGCTTGCCGCCAACGATCGATTAAGACCTGGCCTCTAGAGTCGCGCTTCCGCAACGACCCAGATCCTGTGAGGAGCCGGCCATGAGTGATGAAGCAGGCAGCGTTGCCGTCCGTCTCTGGCGCGATCGCGCGCAGCTGCGCGAGGAGGAGCGCAACGAGGCGCAGGCCCGTCTTCGCATCGCCCACGAGAAGGTGGCAATCCTGATGGCGGAGATTGAGCGGCTCGAGGCCGAGAATGCGCGCCTGCGCGCCCTCCAGGTGCCGGACGAGAGCATCGCCCAGGCCGAGACGGACCTGCAGATGGAAGCGCTCAAGGGCGCGCTCCTGCCCCTGATCTCCCAGCCCGTGGGGCGGCTGAACGCCTGAGGCTGTCAGGCCGCCAGGCGGCCTATCGCCTCGTTCAGGCATTCCACCGCGATGGTGCCGCCCTTGGCGACAAGGCTGCAGCCCTTCGGCACCTCGCGCCAGCCCTTGGTCTTGTCGTCGATGGGCTCGGAGACGATGAGCAGGTTGCCGTTGTCCTCGCGGAAATACAGGGTCGGCGGCTTGGCATCACAGGCCCAGCGATAAGCCCAGAGGTTTTCGCCGTCGGTGAAGGCGGCGGTGAAGCGCAGGGCCTCCTGGATGCCGGCCTCGGTCATCAGGCCGCGCACCACTTTGAGCGTCCTGGCCATGGCCGTCACGGGCTCCTCCGCCAGCCCGTTGGCGAGGGCCGTGAGGAAGATCGCCTCTGAATCGGTGGTGCCGAGGCGCCGGTCGTAGAGTTCGTCCGGGATCAGGGCTTCGAGGCGCCGCTTGATCCGCCCGTAGCCGCCGATCTGGCCGTTGTGCATGAACAGGTAGCGGCCATGGGTGAAGGGGTGGCAGTTCGCCCGGGTGGTCGAGGTGCCGGTGGAGGCGCGCACATGGGCGAAGAAGAGCTTTGAGCGCACCTGCTCGCACAGGCTCCTCAGGTTCTCGTCCGACCAGGCCGGGCGGACCTCCCGGTAGACGCCCGGCTCCGGACGCTCCCCGTACCAGCCGATGCCGAACCCGTCCCCGTTCGTGCCGGTCTTGGCCTCGACCGCGTGCAGCGACTGGTGCACCAGCGAATGGGCCGGGGCACAGACGAGTTCGTCGAGGAAGATCGGCTCCCCCCGGTAGGCGAGAAAGCGGCACATCGGCTTCAGCAACCCTCAAGCGCGGCAAGACTTTGTAATGATGTTGTACTATCTTTGACTTATGGTGAATAGCCGGTTAACGGCCACGCCGTTGCAGCCTCAAACCCATTCCCCTAAAGCTGTTCTCAAATCCTGAAGAACGAGCCGGCCGGGCCGGACTGCTGGGGACCCTACGATGCTACGCCCTCTGAGCCTGGCGCTCGCCGCCGCCCTGACCCTCCTGCCTCAAGTGGCCCTGGCGGCCGAGTTCGAAGGGGCGAGCCTGGGGTTCGTCTGGGCCCTGCCCTTCGTGGGCATCCTCCTGTCCATCGCTCTCTTCCCGCTGCTGGCGCCCCATTTCTGGGAGCACCATCAGGGCAAGATCGCAGCCCTCTGGGGCCTGCTGGTGCTGGTTCCCATGGCGCTTGCCTTCGGGCCGACGGCGGCGATCCATGCGCTGGCCCACACGGCGCTGCTCGAATACATCCCGTTCATCCTGCTCCTGCTCGCCCTGTTCACGGTGGCGGGCGGCATTCTCGTGCGCGGCAACATCCACGGCGCGCCGGGCACCAACACGATCCTTCTCGGCATCGGCACCGTGCTGGCGAGCTTCATCGGCACCACGGGCGCCTCCATGGTGATGATCCGCCCGGTGATGCGCGCCAACGACGACCGGCGGCACAACGTGCACGTGATCGTGTTCTTCATCTTCCTGGTGTCGAATATCGGCGGTTCGCTGACGCCGCTCGGCGACCCGCCGCTCTTCCTCGGCTTCCTGCGCGGCGTCGACTTCTTCTGGACGACCACGCACCTCCTGCCGGAAACGCTGTTCGCGAGCGGCCTTCTGCTCGCCCTGTTCTTCGTGATCGATCTCGTGATCTACCGTCGTGAAGGCCGCATGCGGCCCGATCCGACACCGGACAACCCGGTGCGCGTCGTGGGCGGCTTCAACTTCCTGCTGATCTTCATCATCATCACGGCGATCCTCATGAGCGCGACGGTGGATCTGGGGCGCATCACGGTGCTCGGCACGGAGGTCGAGCTGGCGAATGCGCTGCGCGATCTCATCATGATCGCCGTCACGGTCATTTCGCTGAAAGTCACCTCCAAAGCCAACCGGATCGAGAACGGCTTCTCCTGGGGGCCGATCAAGGAGGTGGCGAAGCTGTTTGCCGGCATCTTCATCACCATCATTCCCGTGCTGGCCATGCTGCGGGCCGGTGCCGACGGCGCGTTCGCGCCCCTCGTCGCGCTCGTGTCGAACCCGGACGGCAGCGCCGACAACGCCGCCTATTTCTGGCTCACCGGCGGCCTGTCGTCGTTCCTCGACAACGCGCCGACCTATCTCGTGTTCTTCGAGCTTGCCGGCGGCAATCCGCAGCAGCTCATGACGGCGGGCGCCATGACCCTCACGGCCATCTCGGCGGGCGCGGTGTTCATGGGCGCCAACTCCTATATCGGCAACGCGCCCAACTTCATGGTCTACGCGATCGCCCGCGAAGGCGGCGTGAAGATGCCGAGCTTCTTCGGCTACCTGCTCTGGTCGGGCGCGATCCTGATCCCGACCTTCCTGCTGCTGACGCTGGTGTTCTTCAGGGGGTAAAGTACTGCATTCCCCCTACAGCTTTTGAACAAAGCTTAGAATTACAAGTGCAGCAAAAGCTATGCAAGAAAGGCAGAGGACCTCCAATGCCCCCGTACCCTCTACCTCCATCCATCGTCCAATCCGAATCCGCATAGCTCTGCCCTTTCCAGTTCAAAGGCAGAATAGTGACTTGAGCTCACTGCGATCATGCCCTGAGATGCGGGCATGATAATTCGTTCCGGAATGTGTTAAGCGCGCGATCCATATGATTCGCGTTGCCTTGTGCAAGACCGCCTCTTCCCTCCCCCTTGCGAGGAGGGACTGAGGGTGGGGGTCGCAAAGTCGGAACGTTGTGCTCGACAAGAGCGTCAACACTCGTCCTACCACGTCATCACCGGCCTTGTGCCGGTGATCCCGACTGCTTGAAGCGCAACACTCTTCCCATCGGGATGGCAGGGACAAGCCCGGCCATGACGGAGATGTCCCACCCGGTCGTTCCACCCCCACCCCTACCCCTCCCCGCAAGGGGGAGGGAACACGCGCACTGCTCTCACGCGGTCAACCGCTCCGCCACATCCTCGGCCAGCGAAAGGCACGACGTCAGCCCTGGACTCTCGATGCCGAACAAACAAACCAGTCCAGAAAGCCCATGCTCCGCCGGACCGTCGATCATGAAGTCGGCGGCCTTCTCGCCCGGTCCGGTGAGCTTCGGGCGGATGCCGGAGTAATCCGGGACGAGAGCGCCATCGGGGAGGCTCGGCCAGTAGCGGCGGATGGAGGCGTAGAAGCTCTCGGCCCGCCGAGGGTCGACTTCGTATTCCTCCCTGTCGATCCACTCCACGTCGGGCCCGAAGCGCATGCGGCCGGCGAGATCGAGGGTCACGTGGGTGCCGAGGCCCCCGTCGACAGGGGCCGGATAGATCAGCCGCGAGAAGGCAGGCCTGCCGAGGCAGCCGAAGTAGTTTCCCTTGGCCAGAACCAGCGGCGGCACGCGCTCCACCGGATAGCCTTCCGTCACGCGGGCGAGCGCCTGGGCGCCGAGCCCCGCCGCATTGACGAGGGCATCCACGGCAATCTCCGTCGGGTCCGCGCCGCCCACCTGCACATTCCAACCCGCGCCGCTGCGCGCGATGCGCTCGACCGGAGCGTGGACGGCGATTGCGCCGCCCGCATCCTCCAGATCGCCCTGCAGAGCCAGCATCAGCGCATGGCTGTCGACGATGCCGGTCTCTCGGGACAGCACCGCGCCGGTGCAGGAGAGGTTCGGCTCAAGCCGCCGCGCCTCTTCGCCCGTGAGGAATGAGAGGCCCTCGACGCCATTGGCCAGCCCCTGCTCGTAGATGCCCTCGATCTTGGCCTGTTCGAGGTCGTTGGTGGCGACGATGAGCTTGCCGCATTTCGCGTGCGGCACCCTGTGGCTCTCGCAGAAAGCGTAGAGCATGCGCCGCCCCTCGACGCAGTGGCGGGCGCGCAGAGAGCCGGAGGGATAGTACATCCCCGCATGTATCACCTCGCTGTTGCGCGAGGAGATTCCGTTGCCGATTCCGCCGGTGGATTCCGCCACGATCACGCTGTGCCCGCGCAGGGCGAGCGCCCGCGCGACGGCGAGGCCCACCACTCCGGCTCCGATGACCAGAATTTCGATGACAGCCTCCCGCTGCTGATCAGAGGCGCTGGCCGGTCTGCTCGTCGAAGAGATGCACGAGCTTCGGATCCGGCGTGATGCGGATCTGCTGGCCGGGCTGGGCGTCGACGCGCTCGCGGAACACGCCCACCACGTCCGTTCCGGCGAGTCTGGCGAAGACCTGGGTCTCCGATCCGGTCGGCTCGACGACGGCGACCTCCGCCGGCAGGCCGTTGACCTCGTCGAGCATGAAATGCTCCGGCCGGATGCCGTAGACCACAGGCTTTCCGTCGGAAGCCGCCGGCGGAGTGGCAACCGGGAAAGCGGTGCCGTCCTGCGCGATGAAGCGGCCTCCCTGCAGGCGGCCTTTCAAGAAGTTCATGGCGGGCGAGCCGATGAAGCCCGCGACGAACAGGTTCGCCGGCCGGTCGTAGAGCTCGAGCGGTGCGCCGATCTGCTCCACCACGCCGTCGTGCATCACCACGATCTTGTCGGCCATGGTCATGGCCTCGATCTGGTCGTGGGTCACGTAGATCGTGGTGGTCTTCAGCCTCTGGTGCAGGGCCTTGATCTCCGTGCGCATGGCAACCCGCAGCTTGGCGTCGAGGTTGGAGAGCGGCTCGTCGAACAGGAAGACCTGCGGATCGCGCACGATGGCGCGGCCCATGGCGACGCGCTGGCGCTGGCCGCCGGAGAGCTGGCGCGGATAGCGGTCGAGAAGCTTGGTCAGCCCGAGGATCTCGGCGGCCCGGTCGACCCGCGTCTTGATCTCGGCCTTCGACGCCCCTTTAAGCTTGAGGGAGAAGCCCATGTTGTCGGCCACCGTCATGTGCGGGTAGAGCGCATAGTTCTGGAACACCATGGCGATGTCGCGCTCCTTCGGCGGCACGTCGTTGACCACCCGCGGGCCGATGCGCAGCTCGCCGCCGGAGATGTTCTCGAGCCCGGCGATCATGCGCAGCAGGGTGGACTTGCCGCATCCGGACGGGCCGACCAGAGTGACGAACTCCCCGTCCCGGATGTCGAAGGATACGCCCTGGATGACCGAGACCGGTCCGAAGTTCTTGCTGATGTTGCGAATCTCGACCGAGGCCACGGGGCTTCCTTCCAAATCGGCGTTCACCGGCACCCTCAGGCCCGGCCGCGCCATCCTAGGCACGGGCATCGGCCGGTCAAGGCGGGCCGGCCGGTTCTTCCCAGGGACGCCGTCAGGCCTTGCCCGATCCGGGCAGAGCGGACGGCCGGTCCGCCTCCAAGGCCAGGACCTTGCCGGGATTCAGGATGTTCTGCGGATCGAGCGTTCTTTTCAGCGTCCGCATCAGGTCGAGAGCGACCGGATCCTTATAGAGCACGAGCTCTTCGCGCTTGATGAGGCCCACCCCATGCTCGGCGGAAATGGAGCCGTTCATGGCATGGACGATGTCGTGGACGATCCGGTTGAACCGCTCCCACTGGTCCAGGAATGCAGCCCTCTCCATGGCGACGGGCTGGCTCAGGTTGAAGTGGATGTTGCCGTCGCCGAAATGCCCGAAGGCGCAGACGCGCACGCCGGGAAGCGCCTTCTCGCAGGCCCGGGTGGCGGTGGCGATGAACTCCGCCACCCGCGACACGGGCACGGCGACATCGTGCTTGATCGACCCGCCCTCGAGCCGCTGCACGTGGGACAGGCTTTCCCTCAGGAACCAGAGCGCGTCGCCCTGGGCTTCGCTAGCGGCGATGACCGCGTCCTCGACGATGCCGGCCTCCAGGGCCTCGCCCAGGGCGCTTTCGAGCCGCCCGCGCAGGTCGATCTCGGGATCCGGCGACGACAGCTCGATCAAGGCATAGGCCTCGTGCTCGCCCGCGAGCGGAGGAACGGCGCCTGCCGCGTGCCTGAGCACGATCTCCAGCGCGAAGCGCGGCATGAACTCGAAAGCCGTCAGCTGATCGCCTGTTTGCCGGCGCAGGCGGCCGAAGAGGTCGAGCGCCGCATGAGGCGATGCGCAGCCAATGAGGGCCACCGTCCGGCTCTTCGGCCGCGGAAACAGCTTCAGCACCGCCGCCGTGATGATCCCGAGCGTTCCCTCCGACCCGATGAACAGGTTCTTGAGATCGTAGCCCATGTTGTCCTTGCGCAGGCCTTTCAGCCCATTCCAGATCCGCCCGTCGGCGAGCACGACCTCGAGGCCGAGAACGAGGTCGCGGGTATTGCCGTAGCGCAGCACGTTCACGCCGCCCGCATTGGTGGCGATGTTGCCGCCGATGCGGCAGGAGCCCTCGGAGGCGAGCGTCAGGGGAAACAGGCAGTCCGCCTTATCGGCCTCGTCCTGCACGGCCTTCAGGATGCAGCCGGCCTCGACCGTGATGGTGGCGTTGAACGGATCGACCTCGCGGATGCGGTCGAGGCGCGCAAGCGACAGGACGATCCCCTTGTGCGGCACCCCGCCGCCGACGAGACCCGTATTGCCCCCTTGCGGGACGATGGCGACGCCGGCCCTCGCGCATTCGCGCACGACGAGGGCCACCTCCTCCGTGCTGCCGGGCCGCACGACCGCCAGGGCGGTGCCGCGATAGAGCTTCCGCTTCTCGACGAGGTAGCCTTCCATGGCGGCCGGGTCGCGGATGATCTGCCGGGCTCCAAGATTCGCGGACAGGACATCCAGAAGATCGGAAGGGGTGTCGGTCATAGGGGCACCAAACGAAAAAGGCGGCCGGAGGCCGCCTTCTACACGATTTCAGGAAAGAGATAACTCCAGGGCTCAGGCCGCGATCGACATCTGCGGCCCTGCGGAGCGCACGTCGGAATCCACGTGCCCCTCGAAGCGCTTGAAGTTCTCGTTGAACATGTCGATCAGGCGCTTGGCGGTCTCGGCGAACTCCGCCTTGTTCTGCCAGGTCTTGACCGGGTACAGGATGTGCGGCTCGACGCCGGGCACCGAGGTCGGCACCGCGAAGCCGAAATACGGGTCGCGGCGGAAATCGGCGCGGGAGAGGGAGCCGTCGAGCGCCGCGGTGAGCAGGCGGCGGGTGACTCGGATCGGCATGCGCCGACCCACCCCGTACTTGCCGCCGGTCCAGCCCGTGTTCACGAGCCAGCAATCCACATGGTGCTTGGCGATGAGGTCCCGCAGCAGGTTGCCGTAGACGGACGGGTGGCGCGGCATGAACGGGGCGCCGAAGCAGGTGGAGAAGGTGGCCTCCGGGTCCTTCACGCCCTTCTCCGTGCCGGCCACCTTCGCGGTGTAGCCGGACAGGAAGTGGTACATGGCCTCGGCCGGCGTCAGCTTCGCGATGGGAGGCAGCACGCCGAAGGCGTCGCAGGTGAGCATCACGATGTTCTTCGGGATGCCTGCGCGCCCCGTGGAGCTCGCATTGGGGATGAAGTCGAGCGGATAGGCGCAGCGCGTGTTCTCCGTCCGCGACGCATCGTCGAAATCCGGGATGCGGGTGGTCGGATCGACGATCACGTTCTCCAGCACCGTGCCGAAGCGCTCGGTGGTCGAGAAGATCTCGGGCTCCGCCTCGCGGGAGAGGCGGATGGTCTTGGCGTAGCAGCCGCCCTCGAAGTTGAAGACGCCGTTAGGGGCCCAGCCATGCTCGTCGTCGCCGAGCAGGATGCGGTTCGGATCGTTGGAGAGCGTGGTCTTGCCGGTGCCGGAGAGGCCAAAGAACACCGCCACATCACCCTCCTTGCCCACGTTGGCGGAGCAGTGCATGGGCATCACGTTCTGCGAGGGCAGCACGTAGTTGAGGTAGGTGAAGACCGACTTCTTCATCTCGCCCGCGTAGGACGTGCCGCCGATCAGCACGATCTTGCGCTTGAAGTCGCAGGCGATCACCGTCTCAGTGCGGCAGCCGTGGCGGGCGGGATCGGCCTTGAAGGACGGCAGGTCGATGATGGTGAGGCCGGGCACGTAATCGGCGAGCTCGCCCTGCTCGGGACGGATCAGGAGATTGCGGATGAAGAGCGAGTGCCAGGCAAATTCCGTGAACACCCGCGCCTTGACCCGATAGGACGGATCGGCGCCGCCGTAGAGGTCCTGGGCGAACAGCTCCCTGCCCTCGGCATGGGCCAGGAAGTCGGCCAGCAGGGTGTCGAAATGGCCGGGGGTGATGGAGCCGTTGTTATCCCACCAGACGGTGCTTTCCGTGGCCTCGTCGCGCACCACGAACTTGTCCTTGGGCGAGCGGCCCGTATGGATCCCGGTCTCGGCCAGGAGCGCGCCGCCCTTCACGAGCTTGGTCTCGCCCCGGGTGAGGGACTGTTCGTATAGTGCGGGTGCCTCGAGATTCCAGTAGATCCGTTTGAGGTTGCGGAGGCCGAAGACCTCCGCGCCCTGCGCGCTGTTGAAGACGCCGATATTTTCCACGGAAGATGTCTCCTGATTGCCAGTCATCGCGCAGCCGGATGTGCCGCCGTCCGATGCCGTCACATGGGGTGGATCAAACAACGCGGCCGAAACTTTGCCGTCTCGCTTGAACATAGAACCTTCTTTAGGTCAGCTGACGAGCCCGTCAACTCAAGCCGTTTCATTGCATTCTATTTTCGTCAGAACCAGACGTCCGACAGCCCCATCTTCAAGGATTTTCCGGCTTTGGGAGAGTTCTTTCGTATGATTGACACACTTCCCGTGCGGAAAGTCAGACGCTCCCACGCTCGAGAGACCGGCCTGCCATGTGTCCCGGAGGAACCTGCCCGGTCCGTCGAGGGGCGTTCATCTCCGGTTGAAGCGGCTATCCCTAGACCCCACTATCAGGACCTCCCTGGTCATCGCCTGGGGGAAAACCATATTTATGCCACGAGAAAGGCGCAGTTGGGGACGTTTTTGGGCCTTCTGCGTTGTCACACGGGGCAAAAAAGCCGACATTCGTTCGTGCCAAGCTAAGGAAGAGTTCATGCCAACGATCGCCCTTGTCGATGACGATCGCAACATCCTGACCTCTGTTTCCATCGCCCTCGAGGCAGAGGGCTACCGCATTCAGACCTACACGGATGGGGCCTCCGCCCTGGATGGGCTCAAGCACGCCCCGCCGGATCTAGCCATTTTCGACATCAAGATGCCGCGCATGGACGGCATGGAACTGCTGCGCCGTCTGCGGCAGAAATCGGACCTTCCCGTGATCTTCCTGACCTCGAAGGACGAGGAGATCGACGAATTGTTCGGCCTCAAGATGGGCGCCGACGACTTCATCCGGAAGCCGTTCTCCCAGCGTCTCCTGGTGGAGCGGGTGAAGGCGGTGCTGCGCCGCTTCGCCCCCAAGGATCAGAGCGCCCCCAAGGAGGCCGATCCGAAAGCCCTGGAGCGCGGCCAGCTCAAGATGGATCCGGAGCGCCACGCCTGCACCTGGAAGGGCGAGCCGGTGACCCTGACCGTGACGGAATTCCTTATCCTGCAGGCGCTCGCCACGCGCCCCGGGGTGGTGAAAAGCCGCAATGCGCTCATGGATGCGGCCTATGACGACCAGGTCTATGTGGACGACCGGACGATCGACAGCCACATCAAGCGCCTGCGCAAGAAGTTCAAGTCGGTTGACCAGAGTTTCGAAATGATCGAGACCCTCTACGGCGTAGGCTACCGCTTCAAGGAAGCCTGACGCTTTGACGGCGCTGGCGCATCATGCGGAAAAGGGGGATCCTGCTTTCCGCGAAGAACGATGCGCTGCTTGAAAGAGGGAGCATCGGATCGGCCCGGAAGCGGTGTCCGCTTTAGGGTTCGATGCTCACGCAACCTGGGAAGACCGTCATGGCCCGATGCCTTCATCGGGGCATGGGTCAAGCGAGTGGCATGAAGGCTGATCCCATCCACGCTGAAGCAGGCATCGACGATCCGCCTGCTCCCCATGGCGTCCTGACCCGGCTGAAGCATTTCGGCCGCATGCTCGTGCAGCGCGCCTCGTCCAGCCTGACGCGCCGGATCGTCATGCTCAACCTGGCCGGGCTCGTGGCCCTGCTCGTGGGCTTCCTCTACCTCAATCAGTTCCGTGAGGGCCTGATCGAGGCCCGGGTGCAGAGCCTTCTCACGCAGGGCGAGATCATCGCCGGCGCCATCGCCAGCTCCGCGACGGTGGAGACCAACACTATCACCCTGGATCCGGAGCAGCTGCTCCAGATGCAGGCGGGCGAGACTGAGCGGTTCGGCGACGAGTCCTTTCCGGCGCTTGAGTTTTCCATCAGCCCCGAGCGGGTCGCGCCTCTCCTGAGACGGCTGGTGACGCCGACCAAGACCCGCGCCCGCATCTTCGACCGCGAGGGCATGCTGCTTCTCGATTCCAGGTCGTTCTATTCCCGCGGCGACATCCTGCGCATGGACCTTCCTCCTGTGGCCACCGTGGAAGACACGATGACCGCCATGGAGCGCACCTGGAACAGCATCCGCAAGATGTTCCGGCGCACCAAGCGGCCGGTGCAGGAGGAAGCGGGACCCGTGAACGGCAAGTCCCTGCCGGAAGTGCAGCAGGCCTATTCGGGCCAGCAGGCGAGCGAGGTGCGCGTCAACAACCGCGGCGAGACCATCGTGTCGGTGGCCGTGCCTATCCAGCGCTTCCGCGCGGTTCAGGGCGCTCTCCTGCTCTCGACCCAGGAAGGCGACATCGACGCCATCATCGCCTCCGAGCGCTTCGCCCTGCTTCAGGTCTTCCTCGTCGCCGCAATGGTGATGATCGTCCTGTCCCTGTTCCTCGCCGGCGCCATCGCCGGCCCGGTCCGGCGCCTGGCGGAGGCCGCGGAGCGGGTGCGCTGGGGCACGAAATCCCGTCAGGAGATTCCCGACTTCACGGCCCGGGCCGACGAGATCGGCCACCTGTCGGGCGCCCTGCGCGACATGACGAAAGCACTCTACAACCGCATCGACGCCATCGAGAGCTTCGCGGCGGACGTGGCGCACGAGCTGAAAAACCCCCTGACCTCGTTGCGCAGCGCCGTGGAGACCCTTCCGCTCGCCCGCAGCGACGATTCCCGCCAGAGACTCCTGTCGATCATCCAGCACGACGTGAAGCGCCTCGACCGGCTGATCAGCGACATCTCGGACGCCTCGCGCCTCGATGCGGAGCTCGCCCGCGCCGATGCGGAGCCGGTGGACATGGTGCGCCTGCTCGAGGCGGTGGTGTCGGTGGCCAACGAGCGCCGCCAGGAGCACGATCCGCTCATCACGCTGAACATCGAGAACGCGGCCAAGAATCGTGACGCCTTCCTGGTGCTCGGTCACGACAGCCGCCTGGGACAGATCTTCAACAACCTGCTCGACAATGCCCGCTCCTTCTCGCCGCCTGACGAAACCGTGCGGGTTTCCATGCGCCGGCGCCGGAACGACGTGGAGATTCTGGTCGAGGACAGCGGGCCCGGCATCGAGCCCGATGCGCTGGACCGGATCTTCGAGCGCTTCTACACCGACCGGCCCGAGCAGGGCTTCGGCCAGAACTCGGGCCTCGGATTGTCCATCTCCCGCCAGATCATTGAGGCTCACCGGGGCACGATCCGGGCCGAGAATCGCCTTGGAGCGCCCGATGAGAGCGGCGAGCCCCGGCGCCTCGGCGCCCGCTTCGTCATCCGCCTTCCCGTCGAGGGCGCCAGGGCCAGGAAGGAGCAGGGGAAGAGAGGGAAGGACCGCGACAGGCGCGAGGCGGAGAAGAGCGGGCCGTGACCGACGCAGGGACCATCCATGCCGGCTGCGTGCTCCTCGGGGAGGCCGGTCTCCTGATCCGCGGCGCATCGGGCTCCGGCAAGTCGACCCTAGCCCGAGAGGTGGTGTCCCGCGCCTTCCAGGCGGGCCGTTTCGGACGCCTCGTCAGCGACGACCAGACCAGAATCGAGGTCCGGCACGGCCGCCTCGTCGCCCACCCGGTGGAGCCGCTCGACGGGTGCATCGAGGTGTTCGGCCTCGGGATCGTCCGGCAGCCCCATGAGCCGGCCGCCGTGATCCGCCTCGTGGTCGACCTCTGCGAGGACTTGGCCCGCTACCCGGAAGAGCAGGACGGGCACGTGGTCATCTGCGGCGTCATGGTCCCTCGCATTCGCATGCAGGCCGGAGCAGTCTCGGCGGACATCGCCCTAGCCTGCCTGAGTGGTGTTTGCGACACGGTCGTGACACTGTGATGAACTTTTGCACGCATTGCTCTTGCGCTTGGCTTCGCGGTGCACAAAATAGCGGCTCCGCTCTCGGAGCGTTCGGACCTGTAACATTATGATTGGAATGGTGCTCGTCACCCACGGGCAGCTCGCGACGGAATTCAAGGCGGCGCTCGAGCATGTGGTGGGACCGCAAGAGCAGCTTGAAACGATCACGATCGGCCCCGACGACGATATGGAGACACGGCGCAAGGACATCATGGACGCCGTGTGCCGGGTCAATTCGGGCCAGGGGGTTGTGGTCTTGACCGACATGTTCGGGGGAACGCCTTCGAACCTGGCCCTGTCCTGCATGAATGGCGGCTCCGTCGAGGTGGTGGCCGGCATCAACCTGCCCATGCTCATCAAGCTTGCCAGCGTCCGCGACGAGGAGCCCCTGACCGACGCGGTGTCCCATGCCCAGGAGGCGGGGCGCAAATACATCAACATCGCCTCACGCGTTCTCTCGGGAAAATAACCGCCATGGACAGGCCCCTCGATCAGGACTGCCCGCCGGTCGTCGTGCCTGATGGCGCCATGGTGCGCGAATTGCCCATCATCAACCGCCGCGGCCTGCACGCCCGCGCCTCGGCCAAGTTCGTCCAGACCGTCGAGCGCTTTGATGCCGACGTGACCGTCACTCGCTGCGGCGAAACCGTGGGCGGACGCTCCATCATGGGCCTTCTCACCCTCGCGGCCGCCCAAGGCACCACGATCACGGTCACCGCCACAGGAACGGATGCATCGGCCTGCCTGCAGGCCATCGGCGATCTCCTCGCGAACAGGTTCGGCGAGGACGAGTAGGCTCAAGGTCACTCTCGGCTTCCCCACTGTCATTCCGGGGCCGGGCAGCGGAGCCCGGAATCCATAACCGCTGAGGATGCAGGAAGAGGCGGAAGGCCCATCACCCTTCTTGAAGCGTGGTGTTTATGGATTCCGGGCTCTCGCTGCCGCTCGCCCCGGCATGATAGTCCTGAAGGCTCTCCGAAAAACATATAAAGACATCTTTATATCTTGATTGCCTCTGTCGCGGGTCTCTGGTAGAGACGGCGCCAATTCACCCGGAACTGGTGCGAAAGAGAGGCCATCATGGCACAGGATTACATCGTCAAAGACATCGGCTTGGCTGAGTTCGGCCGCAAGGAGATCTCGATCGCCGAGACCGAGATGCCGGGCCTCATGGCCGTCCGCGAGGAATACGGCCCGAAGCAGCCCCTCAAGGGCGCCCGCATCGCCGGCTCGCTCCACATGACCATCCAGACCGCGGTGCTGATCGAGACCCTGAAGGCTCTCGGGGCCGACATCCGCTGGGTGTCGTGCAACATCTATTCGACCCAGGACCACGCCGCCGCCGCCATCGCGGCCGCCGGCATCCCGGTCTTCGCCTATAAGGGCGAGACCCTGCAGGAATACTGGGAGTACACCGCCAAGCTGTTCGACTGGCACGACGGCGGCATGCCCAACATGATCCTAGACGACGGCGGCGATGCCACCATGCTGGTCCATCTCGGCCTGCGCGCCGAACAGGGCGACACCGCCTTCCTCGACAAACCGGGCTCCGAGGAGGAGGAAGTGTTCTTCGCCCTGGTCAAGCGCCTGCTCTCCGAGAAGCCGAAGGGCTGGTTCGCCGGGCTTGCCGATTCCATCAAGGGCGTGTCGGAAGAGACCACCACGGGCGTCCACCGCCTCTACATCATGGAGAAGGAGGGCAAGCTCCTCTTCCCGGCGATCAACGTCAACGACTCGGTCACCAAGTCCAAGTTCGACAACCTCTACGGCTGCCGCGAGTCCCTCGTCGACGGCATCCGCCGCGGCACGGACGTGATGATGGCCGGCAAGGTCGCCATGGTGGCGGGCTTCGGCGACGTGGGCAAGGGCTCGGCCGCTTCGCTCCGTCAGGCCGGCTGCCGCGTGCTGGTGTCGGAAGTGGATCCGATCTGCGCCCTTCAGGCCGCCATGGAAGGCTATGAGGTCACGACCATGGAGGACGCGGCTCCCCGCGCCGACATCTTCGTCACCGCCACCGGCAACAAGGACGTCATCACCCTCGACCACATGCGGTCGATGAAGGACCGGGCCATCGTCTGCAACATCGGCCATTTCGACAACGAAATTCAGGTCGCAGGCCTGAAGAACCTGAAGTGGAACAACATCAAGCCGCAGGTGGACGAGATCGAGTTCCCCGACGGGCACCGCATCATCCTGCTGTCGGAAGGCCGCCTCGTGAACCTCGGCAACGCCATGGGCCACCCGTCCTTCGTGATGTCGGCCTCGTTCACGAACCAGACGCTGGCCCAGATCGAGCTCTTCGCCAACCAGGGCAAGTACGAGCGCAAGGTCTACACCCTGCCCAAGCACCTGGATGAGAAGGTCGCCGCCCTGCATCTCGAAAAGATCGGCGTGAAGCTCACCAAGCTGCGCCCCGACCAGGCTTCGTATATCGGCGTGTCCGAGCAGGGCCCGTTCAAGCCGGATCACTACCGCTACTGATCGGCCCCTCGTTTATGAACCATCGAAAGCCCGGCTCTCCGCCGGGCTTTTTCTTTGCCTGCCGGCAAGCGAATCGACAGAGTGTCGCACCGGCATGTGTGTGACCCGATTGCAATATGGTTCGACGAATTGCGCACAGGTTCTCCAAAGGAAGTTTAAGCGGGTGTTAACCCTCTTCCTGGCGGAGTCGGGGGTGGTCTAGAGTGAACACGAATCGACCGGCTGTGCTTCGGCATCGAACCTGCGCCGGCAGTTCCGTTCATGCGTAGACGGTTGACCTCTGCGGCGTCGGAAGACGCAGCCGGGGATTGATCCAACTTGGCCTGGTTGTCGGGCCGCCAGCAAGGGAAGGGCAGCAGCGGCATGGCCGGACACGGGGAGCGACACGACCGCAGCGGAGACGGGACAAGCAATCTCGTCGGGCCGGCCCGTGTGTCCCTGCCTCTGATTCTGCTCGCCGGCACCTCCCACGCCGCCCTGGCCGACGACCTGCTTGCGCCCATCACCGAGAAGGCCACCGACCTCCTCGGCTTCCTGAACAGCTTCGACCTGCACAACGCGGTCTCTTTCGGCCTTTTCATGGGCCTCGTGGCTTTCTCCACCACCACCTCCCTGCTGCTGATGCGCGAGCAGAAGCGCGCGGCGCGTGTCGAGCGCTCCCTGAGGAACGAACTTGCGGCCCTTCGCGGCGCCGACGATCTTGCGGCCCTGCTCATGGGCTCGGAGCGCCAGCTGCTCGTCAGCTGGCACGGGCGCGACGGCGAACCGCGTTTCCAGGGCGATCCCTCCATCATCGGTGAGAACGCTCCCGCCCAGCGGGCGCTCGCCTTCGGCACCTGGCTCAGCCCCGCCGATGCGGCTGCCGTGGAGAGCGCCCTGGAGCAGCTCAAGGAACGGGGGCAGGTCTTTCGCCTCACCGCACGCTGCCTCGGCAATCGCTTCGTCGACGTGGAAGGCCGCACCATCGGCGGCCGGGCCATCCTGCGGCTGCGCGACGTGACCGGCGACCGGGCCGAGCTCCTGAAGGTCCAGGGCCAGCTGGCCACGGCGCGCAGCGATCTGCGATCCATGACGATGCTGCTCGACGACGTGGCCTATCCCCTCTGGATCCGCGATGTGGACGACAAGCTTCTCTGGGCGAACCAGGCCTATCTGCGTTCGGTCGAGGCCAAGGATCTCGACGATGCGATCGGCCGCTCCCTCGAGCTTCTCGGCGCACCGACCCGGGACGAGGCGCGTCGCCAGCGCGAATCCGGCGCCACCTACTCGGGCCGCGTCACCGCCGTGGTGGCTGGTCACCGTGCGGTGCTCGATGTGATCGAGCGCCCGACCGCCGGCGGCAGTGCCGGCATCGCGGTCGACGTGTCGGAATTGGAGGCGGTACGCACCGACCTGCAGCGCCAGATGGACGCCCATGTGCGCACCCTCGATCAGCTGCCCACGGCGGTTGCGATCTTCGACGGCGCGCAGAACCTCATCTTCAGCAATTCCGCCTACCAGCGCCTGTGGGGGCTCGACGCGGCGTTTCTCGCCTCCCGCCCGTCGGACAGCGAGGTTCTCGACCGCCTGCGTGCAGGACGCAAGCTTCCCGAGCAGGCGGATTTCCGTGCCTGGAAGACCGACTTCCTGCAGGGCTACCGCTCCGTCGAGCAGCAGGAGACCTGGTGGCACCTGCCGGACCGGCGGACCCTGCGCGTGGTCGTCAATCCCAATCCTCAGGGCGGCGTGACCTATCTCTTCGACGATGTGAGCGAGCGCTTCGAGCTTGCCTCCCAGGTTCACTCGCTCACCCGTGTGCAGAGCGAGACCCTCGACACCCTGAAGGAAGGCGTCGCGGTGTTCGGCTCGGACGGGCGCCTCAAGCTGCACAACCGCGCCTTCGCGGACATGTGGAGCCTCGCGGCCGAGATGACGGCCGCGAACCCGCATATCGACACGGTGATCAAGGCCTGCCGTCCGCTGGCGCCCCGCGACGAGCCGTGGATCGACATCCGCGGCGCGGTGGCGGGACTGGCCGACATGCGCATGGGCCTCTCCTGCCGCATCGAGCGGCAGGACGGCTCTGCGCTGGACTGCACGGCGCAGCCCCTGCCCGACGGCGCAACGCTCCTGAGCTTCACCGACGTGACGGCGAGCGTGAACGTGGAGCGCGCCCTGACCGAGCGCAACGATGCGCTGGAGCGCGCCTCGCGCCTGCGCGACGAGTTCGTGCACCACGTGTCCTACGAGCTGCGCTCCCCGCTCACCAACATCATCGGGTTCACGCAGCTTCTCGGCGACGAGACCGTGGGCGCGCTCAATCCGCGCCAACGCGATTATGCCGATCACATCATGCGCTCCTCGGCAGCCCTGCTGGCGATCCTCAACGACATTCTCGATCTCGCATCCATCGATACGGGCTCGCTCGAGCTCAGCCCCGAGATCGTCGACATCCGCTCCACCATCGAGGCTGCGATGCGGGGGCTGGAGGATCGTCTCGCCGAATCCTCGCTGAACCTCGTCATCGACGCTCCGGACGACATCGGCACGTTTGTAGCCGACGGCAAGCGGGTGCGCCAGATCCTGTTCAACCTCCTGTCCAACGCGGTCGGCTTCTCCTCCCCCGGCCAGACCATCCGGGTCACGGCCCGCAAGCGTGGCGGCGAGGTGGTCTTCGAGGTGAAGGACCAGGGCCGCGGCATTCCGCCCGAGATCAAGGCACGCATCTTCGAGCGGTTCGAGAGCCATACTCTCGGCACCCGCCACCGCGGCGTGGGCTTGGGGCTCTCGATCGTGCGCTCCTTCGTGGAACTGCATGGGGGGCGCATCGACATCTCGTCCTCGCCGGGCATGGGCACCACGGTCACCTGCGTCTTCCCGAACGAGCGGCACGAGACCCCGTCCGATGGCCGATCCGCGCAATCTGCGCTAACTCCCATCGCAGCCGAGTAGGAACAGCGATGGTGAATGGATTGGCCCTCATGCCCGAGCAGGAACTTTTCCAGGCCGCATGGATCGTGACGCTTCCCGACCACGAGGCGACGGAGCATTTCGCCCGCATCCTGGCCGAGGAACTGAAGGCCGGCGATCTCGTGACCCTTTCAGGCGGCCTCGGGGCCGGCAAGACGACGCTTGCCCGCGCCCTCGTGCGCATTCTCGCAGGCGATCCGGAACTTGAGGTCCCGAGCCCGACCTTCACCCTGATGCAGGTCTATGACGGCCCGCGCAGCCCCATCGTCCATGCGGATTTTTACCGCCTGTCCGGCGGCTATGAGCTGGTGGAGCTGGGCTGGGACGAGACAACGGAGAACGCGATCTCCCTCGTGGAATGGCCGGAGCGCGCCGAAGATGCGCTGAAGCCCGAGCATCTCGACATCCGCCTCGATTTCGTCCCCGGCGGCCAGGGCAAGGGCCGGCTCGTCATGCTCACCGGCACGGGCGCCTTCGCGTCGCGGCTTCAGCGCATGAAGGCCTACCGCAACCTCGTGGAGCGCTGCGGCTGGGGCGATGCCGCCCGTCGTCCCATGACGGGCGATGCCTCGGTGATCCGCTCCTACGAGCGCCTCGTGAGGCCTGACGGCTCGACCGCGCTGCTGATGATCTCGCCGCCGCGACCGGTCGGACCCGCCGTGCGCCGCGGCAAGCCCTACACCACCATCGCCAAGCTCGCCGAGACGGTTCATGCCTTCGTCGCCATGGACAAGGGCCTGCGGGCCTTGGGCTTCAGCGCGCCCTACATCTACGGCGAGGATCTGGACGCGGGCCTGCTCCTTATCGAGGATCTCGGCGCCGAGCCCGTGACCGACGAGAACGGCCCGATCCCGGACCGCTATGCGGAAGCCACGCGCCTTCTTGCGCAGCTTCATGGCCAGACCCTGCCGCAGGTGCTGCCCGTGGCCGAGGGCGTCGATCATGCGATCCCGCCCTACGATCTCGAAGCGCTCCTGATCGAGGTGGAGCTCCTGCTCGACTGGTACGTGCCGCATATCATCGGCACGCAGCTCTCGGGTTCGGTACGGGCGGAGTTCGTCAATCTGTGGACCGAGACTCTTGGCGAGGTTCTCTCCGCGCCTGCCACCTGGACCCTGCGCGATTATCATTCGCCCAACCTCATCTGGCTGCCCAAGCGCGAAGGCCTGCAGCGCGTCGGCATGATCGACTTCCAGGACGCGGTGCTGGGCTCGCCGGCCTACGACGTCGCCTCGCTCCTGCAGGACGCCCGCGTGACCGTGCCGCCGGAACTCGAACTCAAGCTCATCGGCCTCTATGCCCGCGACCGGAAAGCCGCCGATCCCGCCTTCGACGTCTCGGCCTTCGCCCGCGCCTACGCCATCATGGCGGGCCAGCGCGCCACCAAGATCCTCGGCATCTTCGCCCGCCTCGACCGGCGGGACGGCAAGCCGCACTACCTCAAGCACCTGCCGCGGATCGAAGCCTACCTCGTCCGCAACCTCGCCCATCCGGCCCTGGGGAAGCTCAAGGGCTGGTACGAGACCTATCTGCCGCGGCTGATCCCGCCGGTGGATGAACCCCCTCCCGAATCCTGAGCCCGCCCTTGTCCCAGACCCCTCCGCGTGCGCCCCACAGAGCCATCGTCCTGGCTGCAGGCCTCGGCAAGCGCATGCTGCCGATCACGGCCACCATGCCGAAACCCCTTGTGAAGGTGGCGGGCCGGAGCCTGATCGACTTCGCCCTCGACAAGCTGCACGAGGCTGGGATCGACACGGTGGTGGTGAACGTCCACCACTTCGCCGACATGCTC
This sequence comes from Microvirga sp. jy35, assembly GCF_056148915.1. NCBI lineage: Bacteria > Pseudomonadati > Pseudomonadota > Alphaproteobacteria > Hyphomicrobiales > Methylobacteriaceae > Microvirga > Microvirga sp. jy35. The sequence continues at coordinate 81,906 of NZ_JBWBEW010000009.1, forward strand.
GAAGGGCATTTGAGCAGCCGCGAGACGCCCCGCATCGTCGTCTCCGACGAACGGGGCGAGCTGCTGGAAACCGGCGGCGGCGTGAAGAAGGCCCTGCACCTGCTGGGCGACGATCCCTTCCTCACCTTCAATTCCGATTCGCTCTGGATCGAAGGGCAGGAGCCCAATCTCAAGCGCCTCGTGCGGGCCTGGGATCCGGCCCGGATGGACATCCTGATGCTCGTCGCCCCGTTATCCACAAGCATCGGTTTCGAAGGCCACGGCGATTTTCACATGGATCCCGATGGCCGTCTGCGCCGCCGCGGGGCCGATGACAGCGCCCCATTCGCCTACGCGGGCGTCGCCATCGTGAAGCCGGAATTGGTTCACGGCACGCCGGACGGGCCGTTCTCGGCGAACGCCTTCTACGACCGCGCCATCGCCAAGAACCGCCTCTACGGCTTGTGCATGGAGGGGCAGTGGCTGCATGTTGGAGAGCCGCAGGCCATTGCCGAGGCCGAACAGTGCCTTGCCGCCGGCAAGCGATGAGGTTTCGTAGTGTCGAGCGTATCGCGCGTCTTTTCGATCCCTCCGGGTTGTGCCTTCCTGCCGACCCTTGTGGACGCGCTGTTCGACGCCAGCCTCGTCGGCCCCTTAGCGCATCGTGCGGACCCAGCGGGCCGCGCTAGCGAAAAGTGGTCCCGGTTTTCGCTGACGCGGCCCGCTGGGTCCGCTCCGAACGATGCGCTCATCAAGGAAGGGAGCATCGGATGGATCCCAAAAATGGAATCCACTTTTGGGTCCGATGCTCTAGCCGATGATCCCGCGGCTCTCGCCGACATCACCATCTATGTTCCCAACCGCCGCGCCACCCGGGCGCTGATCGCGCTCCTCGCCGAACGCGGCGACGGCCGGGCGCAGCTCCTGCCGCGCATCGTGCCGCTCGGCGAAACGGACGAGGCCGAGTTCGAGCTGACCGGGCTTGAGGGAACGCCCCTGCAGGAGGCCGCGAGCCTAAAACCTCCGATCCCGCCCCTGGAGCGCCGCCTCATCCTCACGCGCCTCGTGCAGCGCTGGTCGGCGGAAGTGGACCGTGCGCTCCTGCAGCTCGGTCCCGAAGTGCCCTTCATGGTGCCGGCCTCGCCGGCTGATGCGGTGAATCTTGCGGGCGATCTCGAGACCCTGATGGATGCCTTCACCACCGAGGGCATCGACTGGCACGCCCTCGAACTCGCCGTGGATGCCGACTACTCGAAGTATTTCGAGATCACCCGCCACTTCGTGCAGATCGCCAGCGAGAACTGGCCGAAGATCCTGGCCGAGCGGCAGGCGAGCGACCCGGCACAGCGGCGCAATGCCCTGCTCGAGGCGGAGGCGCGGCGCCTGACCCGCGAGCGTCCGGAGCATCCGATCATCGTGGCGGGCTCGACCGGCTCGGTGCCGGCGAGCGCCAGCCTCATGGGGGTGATCGCGCGGCTCCCCAAGGGCGCCATCGTGCTGCCCGGCCTCGACACGGATCTCGACGAGGAGAGCTGGTCCACCATCGGCGGCCACGGCGACGACGAGACCGATCCGGTGCACAGCCACCCGCAGGCTTCGCTCCGCCGCCTTCTCGACCGGCACCTGCGCGTCCCGCGCTCCGCCGTCACGATTCTGGGCGCCTTGCCGGAAGCTGCCAGAGCCCGCAATCATCTCCTCTCGGAAGCCCTGCGCCCGGCCGACACCACGGACCGCTGGTCGCTGATCTCAGCCCAAGAGCGCGCTGCCATGAGCCACAGCGGCTGCGAGGGCCTTGCCATTATCGAGGCGGCGGACGAGCGCGAAGAAGCGCTGTCCATCGCCATCGCCCTGCGCGAAACCATCGCTCATCCGGGACAAACGGCAGCCCTCATCACGCCCGACCGGGCTCTTGCCGCGCGCGTGACGGCGGAGCTCGCCCGCTGGGGCCTGAGCGTGGAAGACTCCGCCGGCATTCCGCTCTCCGACACGCCGGCCGGACGCCTCGCACGCCTGGCTGCGGAAGCGGCGGCCGACGACTTGCGGCCCGTGCGGCTGCTCGCTTTGCTCGCGCATCCCCTGGTGCGTCTCGGGCTTGCGCGGGAGACCGTGGAACACGCGGCAAGCGTGCTCGAGATCGGCGTGCTGCGCGGGCCTGCTCCCGCGCTCGGCATCGAGGGCATGCGCGCGGCGCTCGCCAGCCGGCGCTCCGAGAACGACCGACGGGCGCCCCGTCCGCGCAAGCGCCTGACGGACGCGGATTGGGACCTCGCCGACGAGTTGCTTCAGCGCCTCGGCGTCGCCTTCGACACCTTCACGCCTGCCGCGCACGGCGAGGGCCGACTCGATCTCATGGCGCTGGTGGAGCACCATCGCCGAGCAGTCGAACGGCTCTGGACCGGACCCGACGATGCCCCGGATGAACCCGACGAGGACGTCTCTAGGGAAGCGCTCGCCGCGCTCTTCGACGACCTGGAGCATTCCGACATCCGCGCGGAGGAAGGCCATCCGCTCGCAGGCCGCTTCAATGACTATCCCACCTTCTTCAACGCGCTCGCCAAGCAGCGCTCATTGAGCCCCTCGCCGCGCTCGACCCATCGCCGCCTGAAGATCCTCGGCCTTCTCGAAGCGCGCCTGCTCTCCGTCGACCGCGTGGTGCTCGGCGGGCTGGACGAAGGCACCTGGCCGCCGCGCACGGTGACGGATGCGTTCCTCAACCGGCCGATGCGCTCGCGCGTGGGCCTGATGCCCCCGGAGCGGCGCATCGGCCAGACGGCTCACGATTTCGTGCAGGCGCTCGGCACCCATGACGTGGTGATCACCCGCGCGCAGAAGCGCGACGGCTCGCCCATGGTGCCCTCGCGCTTCCTGCAGCGGCTCAAGGCCTTCACCGGCAAGGACACGTGGGAGCAGATGACGAAGGCGGGCGAACACTACCGCCGCCTCGCCCGCACCCTCGATACGCCCGAGCCCGCGCCGCCCTTGGCCCGACCGCGGCCGAAGCCCGATCCGGCGCTGTTTCCACGTTCCTTGAGCGTCACGGAAATCGAGACGCTGGTGCGCGACCCCTACTCGATCTTCGCGCGCCACATCCTCAAGCTCGATGCCCTCGATGCGATCGCCGTCACGCCGAGCGCGGCGGAGCGCGGCACGATCATTCACGAGGTGCTCGGGACATTCGCCCAGCAATACCCGAAGACCCTGCCTGTTCATGCTCAGGAAATCCTGCTCGCGCTGGGCGCTGACGCCTTCGCGGAGATCGCGGAGGCCTATCCCGAACTCTATGCCGAATGGTGGCCGCGCTTCACGCGGCTTGCCACCGAATTCGTGGTGTGGGAGCAGGCGCGCCGTCCTGCCCTGGTCGACGTCTATGCAGAGCGCTCAGGGTCCCTGTCGATCCCGCTGCCGAACGGCACGATCTTCAATCTGCGCGCCCGCGCCGACCGGATCGAGCATCGCCGCGACGGCGGCTTTGCCATCATCGACTTCAAGACGGGCCAACCGCCCGGCATCCGGGAAGTCTATGCCGGCTTCTCGCCGCAGCTCACACTGGAAGCCATGATGCTGATGAAGGGCGCGTTCAAAGGCCTGCCCAAGGCCAAGGAGACTCCGGACCTCGTCTACATCCACACCACCGGCGGACGCACGCCTGTCGACCCGCGTGAAATCAAGCCTGGTCGTGGAGAGGAACGCTCCGTGGCGGAGATCGTGGAAGAGCATCGCCGCCGCTTCGAGGGCATGATCGTGCGCTACGCCAAGGGCGAGGCCGCCTATCTCTCGCGGCCCTTCCCGAAATATGCGCGGCGCTTCTCGGAATACGATCATCTGGCGCGCGTGAAGGAATGGTCACTCGCGAGCGCGGGCGGCGGCGAGGGCTTCGAATGAGCACCGATCTCGTCATCCCGCAATACACCAAGGACGCGCAGCGCCGCGCCGCCAACCCGCGCGCCTCCGCCTGGGTGTCAGCCAATGCGGGCGCGGGGAAAACCAAGGTGCTCACCGACCGGGTCGTGCGCCTGCTGCTTGCCGGTTCGCTGCCGGGCCGCATCCTATGCCTCACCTTCACCAAGGCGGCCGCCGCCAACATGGCGATCCGCGTCTTCGAGCGTCTCGGGCGCTGGGTGACCCTCGACGAGGAAAGCCTCATCCAGGAACTCACGGAGCTGGAAGGCGAGAAGCCCACTCGCAAACAGGTGAAGCTCGCCCGCACGCTCTTTGCCCGGGCGGTCGAAACGCCGGGCGGTCTCAAGATCGATACCATCCACGCCTTCTGCGAGCGGCTTCTGCACCTTGTGCCCTTCGAGGCCAACGTGCCGGCGCGCTTCGCCGTGCTCGACGAGAGCCAGACCGACGAGATGCTGGCGCAGGCCACGTCCAACGTGATGGCGGATGCGGCGAGCGGCAGCTTCCCGGCCCTGGCCGAGGCCCTCGACATCATCAGCGTCGACGCCGTGGGCGATGCGCTCTCCTCCGCCATCGGCGCGGCCCTGAAATGCAAGACGTTCCTGCACGATCCGACCGGTCCTGCTCGGCTGCGCAGGGAACTCGGGCTGGGTCCCGACGAGACGCTCGAAACCATTGAGCGCACGATGCTGGAAGGCGGCCTCAAGCCGGAGAGCTGGCCTGCCGTCGCCCAGGGGCTGCTCGGCGGAAAGTCGACCGACCAGAAGCGCGCCGCCTCTCTCATTGCGGCGGCTGAAGCCACGGATCTTTCCGAAAAGCTGGAAAACTATCTGTCGGTCTTTCTCACGGATGGCGGCACGCCGCGCAAGGGCTCGGCCTTTCTCACCAAGGATGTGAGCGAGAGCCTGAAGGACGAGCTGCTGCGCGAGCAGGAGCGCGTGTGCTCGCTCATCGACAGGCGCAAGGCCGCCCGCGCGGCCGAGCGCACGCACGCATTGTTCATCCTGGCATCCGAGATCCACGCGCGTGTCGAGCAGGCCAAGATGCGCCTCGGCGCCCTCGATTTCCAGGATCTCATCGACAAGACTCTCGCGCTCCTCTCCCGCGGCGACACGGCCTGGGTGCTCTACAAGCTCGATCGCGGCATCGACCATGTGCTCATCGACGAGGCGCAGGACACGAATCCGGAGCAATGGGAGATCCTGCGCAAGATCACTGAGGATTTCACCGCCGGCGCCGGTGCTGCGGGCGGGCGCGTGCGCACGCTCTTCGCCGTGGGCGATCCCAAGCAGTCGATCTACGGCTTCCAGGGCGCCGCCCCCCAGGAGTTCGAGACGACCCGCCGCAGCTGGTCGCAGAAGGTGCGCCAGGCGGAGCTCGCCTTCGAGGACGTGTCGCTCACCATGTCGTTCCGCTCAGGAAAAGCGGTGCTGTCGGCCGTGGACGCTACGTTTGCGGTCGACCGGCACTTCAAGGGGCTGTCCTTCGAGGACAAGGCGGTGGGCACCGTGCACGAGAGCGCGCGTCCGCATGCGCCGGGCCTCGTGGAGCTGTGGCCCGTCGAAACCCCTGCCGATGAAGAGGAGCCCGAGGCCTGGGTTCTGCCCGTCGACGAGCCCGAACAGCAATCGCCGCCCGTTGTGGTCGCGCGCCGCATCGCCCAGGCGGTCAAATGCTGGACCACCAAAGGCGACGAGATGGGCCGCCTGTGGAAGGCCGGCGACATCCTCGTGCTGGTGCGCAAGCGCGGCGCGGCCTTCGAGGCGGTGATCCGCGCCCTGAAGGAAGCAGGCGTGCCGGTGGCGGGCGCCGACCGGCTCAACATCGGCGAGCACATCGCCGTGCTCGACCTCGTGGCGGCGGGCCGCGCGGCGCTGCTGCCGGATGACGATCTCACCCTTGCGACGGCGCTGAAATCGCCGCTCGTGGGGCTGAACGACGACGACCTCATCCGCATCGCAGCCGACCGCCCGGACGAGGAATCTCTGCATGCGGCGCTGATGCGCCACGCGGACAACGGCGACGCGAAGGCGAAGCGCGGATGCGAGGCGTTGTCCGCGTGGCGCGAGCTCGCCCGCATCCACGGCCCCTTCGGCTTCTTCGCCACCCTGCTCGGCCCCCGCGGCGGGCGCTCGCTGCTCGTGGCGCGGCTCGGCAGCGAAGCGGGCGACGCCATCGACGCGTTCCTGTGCTTCGCGCATCAATCCGAGATGACGGAGACGCCCTCGCTCACCTTCTTCCTCAGCCGGTTCGAATCCGCCGACCACACCATCAAGCGCGACCTCGATTCCGTGAACAACGAAGTGCGCGTGATGACCGTGCACGGGGCGAAGGGCCTGGAAGCGCCCGTCGTGGTGCTCATCGACGGCTGCGAGGTGCTGGGCCGCGATCCGCCGCTGCTGCAGCTTCGGACCGCATCGGGCGACAGGATCCCGGTCTGGTCGCCGGGCAAGAATTCCGATTCGAGCGTGATGACCGAAGCCCGCGATCTCCTGCACGCGAAGGGCCATGAGGAGCACAACAGGCTGCTCTATGTGGCCATGACCCGCGCCAAGGACCGGCTGGTGATCGCCCCCTATCTCACGGGCAAGAAGGAATCGCCGCAGGAAGCCTGGTGCGAGATGATCCGTCACGGGCTCATTGAGAAATCCGGCGGCCTGGAGCTCGACAAGGCTCCCTATGGTCCGATCTCCGTCTGGCGCGACGGCTCGCCGCTTGCCCGCACGCTCGCAGCCGAGTCGGACGTCGCGCCGCTCGATCCCATCGCCGTGCCGGACTGGCTGCTGACAGCCGCGGCGCCGGAGCCCGAGCCCCTGCCCCCGATCCGCCCATCGAGCGCGCTGGGCGCCGCCGACCGCATGACCCAGCCCGGCGACGGCCCCTATGCGCCCGAGGCGCGGCTGCGCGGCACCCTGGTCCATGCCCTGCTGGAGCGCCTGCCGGCCCTGTCGCCGGAGCACCGGGAGAGCATGGCGCGATCTTACGTGAAGGCCCGCGCACCGCGGCTCGCCGGCGACTTGCGGGAAGCGATCCTGGCCAACGCCCTCGACGTCCTCGACCATCCGGACCTCAAGCCCCTGTTCGGCAAGGGCTCCCGGGCGGAGGCGCCCATCGCCGGGCGCGTGCTCACAGGCGAGGGCGAGCTCATGGTCTCGGGGCAGATCGACCGCCTCGCCGTGCTCGACGGGGAAGTGCTGGTGGCCGATTTCAAGACCACGGCGCGTCCGCCTCGCCCCGGCCAGCCGCCGCCGCGCTCCTACGTGGCGCAGCTCGCCCTCTACCGGCGGCTGCTCGCCGAGATCTATCCCGACAGGCGCATCCGCACCTTCCTGATCTGGACCTCGGGGCCGGTGATCCACGAGCTCATGGAACCGGAGCTGGAATCGGCACTTACCCTCATCAAAGCGGCGTGAGGGCCGGCGCCCTTGCTTGATTCCATCGAGGCCGGTTCTTACCTTGGCCCTATAGCCAGGCGGCTCGGGATGAGTCGCGTTCAACGTCAAAGGTGATGGTATGGCGACCGTAAAGGTAACCGATTCGAGCTTCGCGCAGGACGTCCTGCAATCCTCCGAGCCCGTCGTGGTCGATTTCTGGGCCGAGTGGTGCGGCCCCTGCCGCATGATCGGCCCGGCTCTTGAAGAGATTTCCAACGAGATGGCCGGCAAGGTGAAGATCGCCAAGCTCAACGTGGACGAGAACCCGCAGATCTCCTCCCAGCTCGGCATCCGGTCGATCCCGGCCCTGATGGTGTTCAAGGACGGCAAGGTGGTCGCCCAGAAGGTCGGCGCCGCCCCCAAGGGCGAGCTCTCCCGCTGGATCCAGGCCTCGGCCTGATCCAGTTGCGATCTTGAGTTGATGAGAGGGGCCGAAAGGCCCCTTTTCTTTTGAGTATCGTCAGCAGGACGGAGCGCCAGCCGCTCAACACTGTCATCCCCGCGCAGGCTGGGATCCATCACCGCCGACGTACCGGCAGAGGGCGAACCGCGTTGCGCCTCTTTCTGCATCGTTAATGGTTATGGACTCCGGGTTCTGCTGCGCAGTCCCGGGATGACGGCGCATGACTCCGGCAACGTCCCGTCCGCATCAGTGCTTGCCGCACTCCTGCTACAATGTATCCGGATAAGGCCAAGCTCGGCTATGGCATGAGGGCATTCTGGAGCAGGCGTCGTCTACAGAGATCGTACGGCGTTGGGCGACGTGGATGCCTCTCCCTCATGTCGGGACATACGGGATCATTGTCTCGTCAGCCGTGCATGCTCTCCTGCTTCTGATCTTCGCACTGCCTTTTGATCATCGACCCACACCCTCGCCTCTGCAGGAAGGTCTTGCAGTGGAGGTCTGGACGCCTGAGCAGGTGCAGGCCCTCACCAACCCTGCTGGGGTTGGCGATCAGGACCCTGCTCGGCCAGGCACCACGATCCGCGCCACCAAGATCCTGTCCGGAGACGCGCTTGCTCATCCCCTCAGCCGAAAGATGCGGGAAGTGCTGCCTCTCTTCGAAGAGGAGACGCGACTGGAGCAGCTCTGCGGCCTTGAAGCGATGGCCCAGATCGCTGCCTCTCTCAAGCAGTTTCATCCTGATCGGATCGTCGCCTATGCAAAGGCGGATGTGAAGATCGAGAACAATCTTGTCGTAGCCGAAGGAGCAGCCTTCCGCAGTCATCGACGATGGTACGGCCTGACGTTCAGATGCGGGCTCAGCGGCAGCCGACAGGCGGTGCAGAGCTTCGAGTTCTCTGTCGGCGAAGCGATCCCGAAACGCTTATGGGACAGGTACAACCTGCCCGATCCGGCGCTGGATACGGATTAGCTCGGGCCAGCCGGCAGCTTGCTACTCCGGCAATGTCCCGTTTGCCGCCAGCACCTCGCCGGCCAGATAGAGCGAGCCGCAGATGAGCACGCGGGGCGGGCGGTCCCAGACGTAGTTGTGCAGCGACGCGAGGGCCGATTCGACGCTGGACGCGATCGAGGTGGTGAGCCCCACGCTGCCTGCGATGGACGCGACCTCTTCCGCAGGCCGCGCGGCGATCTGACCGGCAATCGGCACCGCGATCACCTCCCGGGCCAGCCCGGAAAAGTTCTTGAAGAAGGCCTGGGAATCCTTGGTGCCGAGCATGCCGGCGATCAGCACGAGGGGGGCGTCCGAGCGCTCGCTCTGGTCGGCCATGGCGGCGGCCAGAACACGGCCGCCATCGGGGTTGTGCCCCCCGTCGAGCCAGATCTCGCACCCGGACGGCGCGATCTCCGGCAGGCGCCCCCGGTTGAGGCGCTGCAGGCGGCCCGGCCAATCGGCGCGGGTGAGCCCCGCCTCGAAGGCGGAGGTCTCGAACTGCTCGAAGCCCGCGGCGCGCAGCGCTGCGATCGCCGTTCCGGCATTGACGAACTGGTGGCGGCCGATGAGTTTCGGCCGCGGCAGGTCCAGAAGCCCCTTCTCGTCCTGGTAGACGAGGCGCCCGCCCTCCTCATGCACGGAGAAATCCTGCTGGCCGACGAGGAGCGGAGACGCGCCGATGCGCTCGGCCTCGTCGCGCAGGGCCTGGTCGGCTTCCCTGTAATCCTGCGGCGCGATCACCGCCGGGCAGCCGCGCTTGAAGATGCCGGCCTTCTCACCGGCAATCGCTCTCAGCGTCGTTCCGAGATATTCCGCATGGTCGTGCCCGATAGGGGTGACGACGGCGGCGGCCGGCCTGTCGATGACGTTGGTGGCGTCAAACCGGCCGCCGAGGCCCACCTCCAACAGGAGAACGTCGGCAGGCTCCTCGGAGAAGATGAGCAGGGCCGCCGCCGTCGTGATCTCGAACACGGTGATCGGCTCGCCCGCATTGACCGCCTCGCAGCGGCGGAAGGCCTCCACGAGCCGGTCCTCGGTCACGTACTGCCCGCCGCCGAATTTCCCCAACCGGACGCGCTCGTGGAAGCGCACGAGGTGCGGCGAGGTGTAGACGTGGACGGCGAGCCCCGCGCTCTCCAGGATCGCCCGCATGAACGCGATGGTCGAGCCCTTGCCGTTGGTGCCCGCCACATGGATCACCGGCGGCAGGCGGCGCTCGGGATGGCCGAGCTGGGCGAGCAGCCGCTGGATGCGCCCGAGCGACAGGTCGATGGTCTTCGGGTGCAGGGCGAGAAAGCGCCCGATCAGCGCATCGGAGGAATCCATCGCCCTGCTCCAAGCATGATCCGAAAAAGTGGGAAGCGGTTTTTCAGCAAGATCATGCGACAACAACAAATCACTCGGCCGCGGCGGCCGTCACCTCAGGGTCTGCCGGCGCTACAGGAGCGCTGGCAGAAGGCGCCTTCATGAACAGGCGCGACAGGCGGGCAACGGTCGACTTGAGGTCGTGGCGATGCACGACCGCATCCACCATGCCGTGCTCCTTGAGATACTCGGCGCGCTGGAACCCGTCGGGCAGCTTCTCGCGGATGGTCTGCTCGATCACGCGGGGCCCGGCAAAGCCGATGAGCGCGCCGGGCTCGGCCAGATGCACGTCGCCGAGCATCGCATAGGACGCCGTCACGCCGCCCGTGGTCGGGTTGGTGAGCACGACGATGTAGGGAAGCCGTGCATCGCGCAGGCGGCGGATCACCACCGTGGTGCGGGGCATCTGCATGAGCGAGAGGATGCCCTCCTGCATGCGCGCGCCGCCCGAACCGGCGAAGAGCACGTAAGGGGTCTTCTTGTCGAGGGCCGTCTCGGCGCCCTTGATGAAGGCCTCGCCGGCCGCCATGCCGAGCGAGCCGCCCATGAAGCCGAAATCCTGCACCGCGATGGTCATGGGCAGGTCCTCGACGCGGCCGAAGCCCACCTTGAACGCGTCCTGCTGGCCGGTCTTGGCGCGGGCATCCTTCAGGCGGTCGATATAGCGCTTCTCGTCGCGGAACTTCAGGGGATCGACAGGAACCTCCGGCACGGCCACGTCGAGCCAGGTGGCACCGTCGAACATGAGCTGCAGGCGCTGGGTGGCGGAGATGCGCATGTGGTGGTTGGAGCCGGGGATCACCCACTGGTTCGCCTCCACGTCCTTGTGGAATACCACCTGGCCCGTCTCCGGGCACTTGATCCAGAGATTGTCCGGCGTCTCGCGCTTGTTGAAGAGCGTCTTGATCTTCGGACGGACGACTTCGGAAATCCAGTTCATCGCTTACCCTTCCATGTCAGGAGCACACCGGAAGCCCTCATCCTGAGGAGGTCGCTTAAGCGACCGTCTCAAGGTCCCGGACTTTGTCCGGGCATCAGGGCGTCTCCCATGCTCTCTGGACCCTCCTTCGAGACGCAGCTTCGCTGCTCCTCAGGATGAGGGGCCTTGTTGCTATGTATTAGGCCGCGGCGCGCTTTGCCACCGAGCGCACGCCTTCGCTCAATTCCTTCACCAGCTTCGTCACCGCCTCGACGGTGCCTGCCGTTGCGCGATCTTCCGCATCGAGGGTGCCCTTCAGGGCATCGATCAGAGCCGAGCCCACCACCACGCCGTCGGCGCCTTGCGCCACCGCGGCCGCGTGCGCCCCGCTCTTGACGCCGAAGCCCACCACGACGGGAAGGGGCGTATGGCGCTTGATCCGCTCCACGGCGGTCGCGACCTTGCCGAAATCCGGAGTCGCGGCGCCGGTGATGCCGGTGATCGACACGTAATAGACGAAGCCCGCTGTATTGGTCAGCACCGCCGGCAGGCGCCTGTCGTCCGTGGTCGGGGTGGCGAGCCGGATGAAGGCAAGGCCGGCCTTGAGCGCCGGCAGGCACAGCTCGTCGTCCTCCTCCGGCGGCAGGTCCACCACGATCAGGCCGTCGACGCCGGCCTCTTTCGCATCGCTGAGGAAACGGTCGACGCCGTAGACGTAGATCGGGTTGAAATAGCCCATGAGGATCACGGGCGTGTCGGAATCCTCAGCCCGGAAGCGGCGGATGAGCTCAAGGGTCTTGACCGTGTCCTGGCCGACCTTCAGCGCCCTTAAACCCGCCGCCTGAATCGCCGGACCGTCGGCCATGGGATCGGTAAACGGCAGCCCGAACTCGACGATATCGGCCCCGGCCCCTGGCAGGCTCTTGAGGATTGCGAGCGAGGTCTCGGGATCCGGGTCGCCGGCCATCACATAGGTGACGAGAGCGGCACGACCTTCCTGGCGGCATTGTTGGAAGCGGGCTTCGATGCGTTGTGTCATGGGCTGCGTCTTTAGCATGCGGGGAAAAGGTTCGAAACCTGCGAGATGAAACGCGTTCCCCTCCCCCTTGTGGGGAGGGATCAAGGGTGGGGGTGTGGGCGCCAGAGCCTGATAGGCTATCGCTCACACCCCCACCTCCAACTCCTCCCCACAAGGGGGAGGAGGGCTTGGGATTCGCCCTATGTCAAACGATCTGGTTGCCCAGATGCTCGGCGATCTGGAACAGGTCCTTGTCGCCGCGGCCGCTGATGTTCACCACCATCAGGTGATCCCTGGGCTTCTGCGGCGCGAGCTCGATCACCTTAGCGAGCGCATGGGCGGGCTCCAGCGCCGGCAGGATGCCCTCGAGCCGCGAGCAGAGCTGGAAGGCGGCGAGCGCCTCGTCGTCCGTGGCGGAGATGTACTGCACCCGGCCCATCTCGTGCAGCCAGGCATGTTCCGGTCCGATGCCCGGATAATCGAGGCCGGCGGAGATGGAATGGGCGTCGGCAATCTGGCCGTCCCGGTTCATGAGCAGGTAGGTGCGGTTGCCGTGGAGCACGCCGGGGCGGCCGCCGGAGAGCGAGGCGGCATGGAGATTCGACAGGCCGTGACCGGCCGCCTCGACGCCGTAGATCTCCACGTCCTTGTCGTCGAGAAACGGGTGAAACAGCCCGATGGCGTTGGAGCCGCCGCCGATGCATGCGACGAGGGAATCCGGCAGGCGGCCCTCCGCCTGCATCATCTGCTCGCGGGTCTCGGTGCCGATCACGCACTGGAAGTCGCGTACCATGGCCGGATAGGGGTGCGGACCGGCCACCGTGCCGATGCAGTAGAAGGTGTCGGCCACGTTGGTGACCCAGTCGCGCAGGGCCTCGTTCATGGCGTCCTTGAGGGTCCGGGTGCCGGACTGCACCGGCACCACCTTGGCGCCCAGCATGTTCATGCGGAACACATTGGGCTTCTGCCGCTCCACGTCCACCGCGCCCATATAGACGATGCATTCGAGCCCGAAGCGTGCGCACAGCGTCGCGGTGGCAACCCCGTGCTGGCCCGCGCCAGTCTCGGCAATGATGCGCTTCTTGCCCATGCGGCGGGCGAGAAGGATCTGGCCCAGCACGTTGTTCACCTTGTGGGCGCCGGTGTGGTTCAGCTCCTCGCGCTTGAAGTAGATCTTTGCGCCGCCCGATAGGCCGGAGGCCGTCGAAACTTCACGAAGATGCTCGGTCATGCGCTCGGCGAAATAGAGCGGGCTCGGGCGGCCGATGTAATGGGTCGAGTAGCTCGCCATGTCGGCGTGGAAGGACGGGTCGTTCCGCGCCGCTTCATAAGCCTTTTCCAGCTCGAGGATGTTCGGCATCAGGGTTTCGGCGACGAAGCGTCCACCGAACTGGCCGAAATGTCCGCGCTCGTCGGGACCGGTGCGGTAGGAATTGGGTTGGGCTTGAGCTGACACGGCCTGTCCTGCCTTCAAGAGCTAAGGCACGCCTGGAAGCGAACGTGCCGTCCTATTCTAGTGATGGGCAGCAGCGAATGCTGACCGGGCGGCCCTGATGAAGGCCTCGATCCTGGCCGGATCCTTGAGACCCGGTCCGGTTTCCACCCCGGACGACACGTCGACGGCCCTGGGCTTCGTGAGCCGGATCGCCTCCGCCACGTTGTCGGGGGTGAGGCCTCCTGACAGCATGAAGGAAACCTTGGGGTCAAGCCCGTTCAGCAGCCGCCAGTCAAAGGAGATCCCGTTGCCGCCGGGCAGAGCCTCGGCCGTGCGGGGCGGCTTGGCATCGAGCAGGATGTGGTCGGCGCCGGCATAAGGGCTCAGAGCCCGGAGATCGGACGGTTCCGCAACGCCAAGGGCCTTCATGACCGGCCGTTTCACCATGGAGCGGATCTCGGCCACGCGCTCAGGCGTCTCGCTGCCATGCAGCTGGATCAGGTCGGGATTGATGGCCTCGACCGCCTGGGCAATGTCCTCATCACCCGGATTGACCAGAAGGACGACGCGCTGCGCCCGGCCCTTGGCCTGCAGGGCCAGACGATGGCCGAGGTTGAGGCTGACGTGGCGGGGGCTCTTCGGGTATCGCACGAAGCCGACCATGTCCGCGCCTGCGCTCAGGGCGGCATCGAGGGTCTCAGACGTGGAGAGCCCGCAGATTTTCACCAGGTTATCCATAGGAGGTAGTTTACAACGATTTCGCCAGCGAGCGCCACACCACCATCGCCGCAGCCAGATCCTCCAGCGCGGTGCCTACGGATTTGAACGCGGTGATGGCCTGAGGGTCACGGCGTGGCGCAGTGCGGCAAAGGTCGGTCAGGGTGCCGCGCACATGGCTCTCAGGGATCGCGCCGCTCTGGAGAGACACGGCCACATCGCCGCCTTCGATCTTGGCGGCAGGCGTGTCGATATAGAGCTGAGCCCGGCGCAGGGCCTCGTCGTCCGCCTCGCGCATCCTGAGATTGAAGGCGCCGACGAGATCGAGATGCGCCCCCTCCTTGAGCCAGGCACCGTTGACGACGGGTGCGGTCGAGAGCGTCGCGCAGGACACGAGATCGGCCGCGCGCACGGCCGCCTCCAGATCGGTCGCAGGGGTGACGGGCAGGCCTTCGCGCGCGAGCTCCGCGGCCAAGCTTTCGGCCTTCTCGGGCCGGTGGTTCCAGAGCGCCACCTCGCGGATAGGCCTCTGGCTCATATGGGCACGGATGAGGAAGGGCGCCAGGGCACCTGCTCCGACCATGACCATGCGGCTTGCATCCTCGCGGGCAAGATATCGTGCCGCCAGCGCCGATGCGGCTGCGGTGCGCCAGACGGTGAGGCGGGCGCCATCGAGGACGGAGACCGGCTCGCCCGTGCTGCCGTCCATCAGCAGATAGGAACCCATCACGCTGGGCAGGCTCCTGGCGCCGTTCTCGGGAAAGACCGTGACGATTTTCACGCCGAGAAAGCCGTCCTGCATCGCGGGTCCGGTCCAGGACGGCATGAGCAGGAGCGTGCCGTGGCCCCCCGGACGCTCGATCTCGTGGTGGTGCCGCACCGGCGTGACCATGCTGCCGCGGAAGGCCTCGGCCAAGGCCTCGATCAGGGCCGGAAAGGTGAGAACCCGATCGATCTCGGCAGAGGTGACGACGCGCATGATGGAGATGGTCTTAGATGCTGCGGGCCTGGGAGGGGACGATTGTCGCCGGCAAGGTGTTCGTGGAGGGGCTCTGCGCCTTCAGCCGCTCGGTCTCATAGCGCAGCTGCCGGGTCTCCCGCCGCAGCCGGCGGCGGGACTTGCGGTATTTCCCCTGCGCGAGCCAGCTTGCCGTGCCGCCGATCAGGACGCCCAGCATCACGGCCGCGAAGATGACGGCGAACAGGGGCAGCTGGAACGCGAATTCCGGCGCTTCCTGGGAGAACGGGTCGATGGACAGGGTCACCGGAGCCCGGTTCGCCACTGCGAGCAGGACGATCAGGATGGCGACCGGCAGGAGAATGAGCGCCTTCAGAAAGCGAATCACGAACACCTCTCGAAATTTATTGGCGAGACTTATTGGGCGGCCGCCGCCTTCATCACCTTCGGAGCCGGGGCATTGAGACGCTGACGCATTTCCTTGCCCGTCTTGAAGACCGGGACGACCTTTTCGGAGATGGAAACGGACTCCCCCGTGCGCGGGTTGCGGCCCGTGCGGGCATCGCGCTTCTTGACCGAAAAGGCCCCGAAACCGCGCAGCTCGACCCGGTCGCCCCGGGACAGCGCATCCGCGATGGTGTCGAGAATCGCATTCACGATCTTCTCCACGTCGCGCTGGTAGAGATGCGGGTTCTGCTCAGCGATCTTGAGCACGAGTTCGGATTTTATCATGGATGAGCTATATCTTTGACGTTGCTTTATTTTTCCAAAGGTTGCCAGACAGCCAGGAGGCCGTCAAGCCGCGCGATCTCCGCATGGGCCGATGTCCGGCGCAGGGCCTCGGCCACCCGCTCGAAGCCGAAGAGGTCCGCCACGGTCGCGCTCATGGCGAAGACCGAGAGATCCCGATCCGACCGCGGCTCCCAATCGCGAATCGGCAGGTCCTTGGCCACGCCCTTTTCCTGCTCGAGCCAGGCCACCGCGTCCCGCTCGCTGCCGATCTTGTCGACGAGCTTCAGGGGCACGGCCTGACGGCCGCTGAAGACCTGGCCCGTCGATGCGGTGGAAAGCTCGCCCTCGTTCAGGCGGCGGCGCTCGCGCACCAGGGCCTTGAACCAGTCATAGGTGTCGTTGACCACCGCCTGCATGGCGGCTCGCGCCTCCGGCGAGGTGGGCTTGAAGGGGCTCGGCTCCGCCTTGAGGGGCGTGGACTTCACCTCTTCCAGCTTCACGCCGACCTGGCCCATGAGGCCGGAGAGATCCGGATACTGGAAGAGCACGCCGATGGAGCCCACGATCGAGGTTTCGCGGGCCACGATGTAGTCGGTGGCCATCGCCGTGATGTAGCCGCCGGAGGCCGCCGTTCCGTCCACGAAGGTGACCACGGGCTTCTTCTCGGCGAGCCGGCGGATGTTGCGGAAGAGCTCTTCCGATCCCGTCGTGGTGCCGCCGGGGCTGTTGATCGAGATTACCACCCCGGAGACCGCGCTCGAGTCGCCGACCCGGCGCATCAGGTCGGAGAGGCGCTGATTGCCGGTGATCACCCCGTCGATGGAGATGCGGGCGATCTGGTTTTGGATCGCCCCATAGCCGGCCCGGTCGGCGGCGGCATAGCCGATGGCCGCAACCGCAGCGATCAGGCCTGAGAATCCCGCCACCCGCCAGAAGGAGAGCTTGCGGCGCAGGCGGCGGCGGTCGGCAATGGCTTCGGCATCGATGGACATCTGTTCGTCTCTCGAAATCGGCTCGTGCTGGATTCGCACCGGGTGCGAGGGGCAGCACCCTATTGCGAAGCCAGATAGGGCGGCAAGACAGAGGGCCAACAAAAAACCCGCGCGATGGCTCGCACGTGTTTCCCTCCCCCTTGCGGGGAGGGTGTGCCGCGTAGCGGCCGGGTGGGGGTCGAAAAGTCGGAGTGGCGCGCTTCATTCAGTCAGTGCAGAGGCTGATACAGCGCCTGCCTCAGCAGCCACTCACCCGATCGGACCACCCCCACCCCTACCCCTCCCCGCAAGGGGGAGGGAAAGAGGAGCCGGACACCTGAAACAAAAAATCCCCGGGCTTGCGGCCCGGGGATCCATTGAATTCCGACGTGCGGAGTTCGATTACTTCTTGCCGGCCTTGTTCAGGGCGGCGCCGAGGATGTCGCCGAGGGACGCACCCGAATCGGCCGAGCCGTACTGAGCCATGGCTTCCTTCTCCTCAGCGACCTCGAGGGCCTTGATGGAGACGGTGACGCGGCGGGCCTTGCGGTCGAACTGCGTCACGCGGGCATCGAGCTTCTCGCCGGCGGCGAAGCGCTCGGGGCGCTGGTCGGCGCGGTCACGAGCGAGCTCGTTGCGCTTGATGAAGGTGGAGAGGTCGGTGTCGACGATCTTCACCTCCAGGCCGCCGTCCTTCACCTCGAGAACCTCGCAGGTGACGATCTGGCCCTTCCTCAGCTCGCCGGCCTCGGCGAAGGGATCGCCGGCCAGCTGCTTGATGCCGAGCGAGATGCGCTCCTTCTCGACGTCCACGTCGAGAACCTGGGCGCGCACCACGTCGCCCTTCTTGAAGTCGTCGATGACCTGCTCGCCCGGACGGTTCCAGTCGAGGTCCGAGAGGTGGACCATGCCGTCCACGTCGTTCTCGAGGCCGATGAAGAGACCGAACTCGGTCTTGTTCTTCACCTCGCCCTCGACGACGGTGCCGACAGGGTGCTTCTCGGCGAAGGCCTCCCACGGGTTCTGAAGCGTCTGCTTCAGGCCCAGCGAGATGCGGCGCTTCACCTGATCGACCTCGAGGATCACGACCTCAACCTCCTGGGAGGTGGAGATGATCTTGCCGGGGTGGACGTTCTTCTTGGTCCAGGACATTTCGGAGACGTGGATCAGGCCTTCGATGCCGGGCTCGAGCTCGACGAACGCGCCGTAATCGGTGATGTTCGTGACGCGGCCCTTCAGCTTCGCCTGGACCGGGTAGCGGGCGGCGATGCCCTCCCACGGATCGGCGAGCAGCTGCTTGATGCCCAGCGAGATGCGGTGCGTCTCGTGGTTGATCTTGATGATCTTCACCTTCACCGTCTGGCCGATGGTTACGACTTCGGACGGATGGTTGACGCGGCGCCATGCCATGTCGGTGACGTGCAGCAGGCCGTCGATGCCGCCGAGGTCAACGAACGCACCGTACTCGGTGATGTTCTTGACCACGCCGTCGATGACCTGACCCTCTTCGAGGTTCGCCACGAGCTCGGAACGCTGCTCGGCGCGGCTCTCTTCGAGGACCGTGCGGCGCGACACGACGATGTTGCCGCGGCGGCGATCCATCTTGAGGATCTGGAACGGCTGGGCCACGCCCATGAGCGGGGTGACGTCGCGCACCGGGCGGATGTCGACCTGGGAGCGCGGCAGGAACGCCACGGCGCCGTCGAGGTCGACGGTGTAGCCGCCCTTCACCTGGTTGAAGATGGTGCCGTTGACGCGCTCCTGGGCCTCGAAGGCCTTCTCGAGCTTCACCCACGACTCTTCGCGGCGGGCCTTGTCACGGGAGATGACGGCCTCGCCCAGGGCATTCTCGATGCGCTCGACATAGACCTCGACCTCGTCGCCGACGACCACGGTCTGGTCGCGGTTCGGGCCGGCAAATTCTTTCAGGGCGACGCGACCTTCGGTCTTGGCGCCGATATCGATGACCGCGACGTCCTTCTCGATCGCGACCACCTTGCCCTTCACGACCGAGCCTTCGCTGATCTCGTTCGTGCGGAAGGATTCTTCGAGCAGGGCCGCGAAATCTTCACGGCTCGGCTGTTGCAAAGCTGCAGACATAGGTTCTCCTGAATGGCCCTCGTTCAAGGGGCAACGCCGGCGGCTCGTGTTAACGGGCCGTTTCCAGCCGCCGCTGCCTGAGACGCCCCTTCAGGGCCATGTCCCGGGCATGCCGCTCATGCGAGCGGGCCGGCGTATCATCAGCGGATGGAAACGCTTGGTCCGACAGGATTTCTTCGGAACGCCGCGAGGGCGCGGAACACGCACCCTCACACTCGAAACCGTCACTGTCCTGTCGGATGGGGGTTCTCTTAACCCAATTGGCCCCGGATCACAAGGGTTTCAACCCTTTGAATCGATGACCGCTTCAGCCCGGCCATTCAGCCCGCCGCGCCTGGGTCAGGGCCCAGTCGAGAGCCTGTTCCAGCCGGTCGTTGCCCCAGAACATCTCGCCGTCCTCGGCAAAGAAGGTGGGCGCGCCGAAGAGGCCCCGCGGCTGCACCTCCTCGCCCATCCGGCGCAGGCGCATCTTGTTGGTCTCGGCCCCCGCCTCGGCCAGCACGGCCTCGGCATCGAGGCCCAGGGCGGTCAGGATGTCCGTGACGACCTGCGGGTCGGCGATGTCGCGGCATTCGGCGAACTGGGCCGTGTAGACGGCCCGGGTGAAGGAAGGCATCCAGCCCCAGTCGGAGCCCAGAAGCGCGACACGGGCGGCGAGGAGCCCGTTCTGCGGAAAGGTTGCAGGCCGGTAGAAGGGCAGCCCGAGCCGAGCGGCCTCCCGCTCCATGTCGCGCCACATGTATCGGCCCTTGGCCGGATAGAGGCTGAAGGGCGAGTTGTCCCAGCCTTGAGCCTTGAAGATCGGCCCCAGGAGGAACGGCCGCCAGACGATCTCCACCCCGGCCGCTTCCGCCGCCGCCTCGATGCGCATGGCGGCGAGATAGGAATAGGTCGAGGCGAATTCGTACCAGAATTCGAGAACCGGCTGACGGTGCATGGGCGTCCTTCGCAACCAGAAAACCCGGAGGGAACCATGCCAACTCCCGAGGCCGGCCTTTCGCTCCATGGAGAAGACTTAGGACATTCCGTGAGGTTACGGCAGCCTTCGGCTCTCCGGGCTGGAATGCAGCCCAGGCATGACGGTTCGAGAATTGCCCGTTGCGCGGCAAAGGCTTCCGTTTTAAGTCGCAGGCACCCTTTCTCTCTGGAACCTTCGCTATGGCTGAAAAGCGCGTGAACAAGGTCGTGCTCGCCTATTCGGGCGGCCTCGACACCTCCATCATCCTCAAGTGGCTGCAGACCACCTATGGCTGCGAGGTGGTGACGTTCACCGCCGATCTCGGCCAGGGCGAGGAGCTGGAGCCCGCCCGCAAGAAGGCCGAGCTTCTGGGCATCAAGCCCGAAAACATCTTCATCGAGGACCTGCGCGACGAGTTCGTGCGCGACTACGTGTTCCCGATGTTCCGGGCCAATGCCCAGTACGAGGGCCTCTATCTGCTGGGCACCTCCATCGCCCGGCCGCTGATCGCCAAGAAGCAGATCGAGATCGCCGAGAGGGTCGGCGCCGATGCGGTCTCCCACGGGGCCACCGGCAAGGGCAACGACCAGGTGCGCTTCGAGCTCGGCTATTATGCCCTCAAGCCCGACGTGACCGTGATCGCCCCCTGGCGCGAATGGGATTTGCGCTCCCGCGAGCAGCTGATCGCCTTCGCCGAGCAGCATCAGATCCCGATTGCCAAGGACAAGCGCGGCGAGGCCCCGTTCTCCGTCGACGCCAACCTCCTGCACGCCTCCTCCGAGGGCAAGGTGCTGGAGGATCCGGCCATGGAAGTGCCGGACTACGTCTATTCGCGCACCGACGGGCCTGAATCCGCGCCCGACACGCCGACGATTATCAAGATCGAGTTCCAGAAGGGCGATCCGGTCGCCATCGACGGCCAGAAGATGGGCCCGGCCGATCTCCTGGCCAAGCTCAACGAGCTCGGCAGGGTCAACGGCATCGGCCGCCTCGACCTGGTGGAGAACCGCTTCGTCGGCATGAAGAGCCGCGGCATGTACGAGACCCCGGGCGGCACTATCCTGCATCTGGCCCACCGCGGCATCGAGTCGATCACCCTGGACCGGGGTGCTGCGCACCTGAAGGACGAGCTCATGCCGAAATACGCCGAGCTCATCTATAACGGCTTCTGGTTCTCGCCGGAGCGCGAGATGCTGCAAGTTATGATCGACCGATCCCAAGAATTCGTCACCGGGGAAGTGACCCTCAAGCTCTACAAGGGCGGCGTCCACCTCATCGGCCGCCAGAGCCCCTACACACTCTACGACCAAGACCTCGTCACCTTCGAGGAAGGCGCCGTCGCCTACGACCACCGGGACGCGGCCGGCTTCATCAAGCTCAACGCGCTCAGGCTGCGCACTCTGGCGCAGCGCAAGAAGAAGCTGGGGCTGTAAATCTATATTCAGGCCTAAACCATAGCTTCGCCTCCGAGGTTGCGGCTGACCTACGTTCGGCCGCACCTTCATAAGTGAGATTATGTCAATAGCTAAGGGTTGTGACATAGTCTCAATATACACTGCAAATCTTATATGTTACATCATGGCGTTTACTGCTTTTGCCGTGAGGGAACGATGGCCCGCATTGAAGTCACCGCCGCCAATTTTTCGGGTTCCGCCCTGCAGGGCTCCGGAACTGATACTCTTGTTCTTGTCGGTGGCGGCACATTTGATTTTGCTTATGTAACGCTGTCGGGCTTCTCCGAAATCGTAGTTGAAAGCGGAGCAAACAAGTTTGCAACCGTCCGGATTTCTGGAGAGCAGCTTACAGGTGTGTCGTCGTTCAGGAATTCTGACGCGACAACAACCTTCGACTATGTGTCTCTCTATTTGACGGGAAAGAACCTCAATCTCAGCAACAAGGCGTTCGAAGGCCTTCGACAAATCTATTTGGATGAAGACAATGCGACCGTCACGGTCAACAGTCTGCCGCTTGCCCTTAAGATTGCAGCTTTCGAGCGGCAGGGGGAAACGGTCATCCTGAATGGCCCCGTCTCAACCACGACCAGTCGAGCCGATCTCCATAACAGAGGCTTCGATACGATCATTGAGGGTTCAAATACCTGGACCGACGCATCACCTGTTCTCACTGGCCTTGGAGGCCATTTTTACGTTCGCGAAGGTGAAAGCGTACACCTAGATCCTGATGGCAATGCCAACGTCTCAGATGCTGAGGGCCGTATCAGTTCTCTGGATATCGTCCTGTCCGGCAGTGGTTACTTCTTCCCTATGAGCCACTTCAAATATAGTTCCGACTTCAGGATTCTAGACAACTCCTTCGATCAATCGCTTATGTACAAGGGCTCCTTGATTGGGTCGATTGACAGAACCGCCTACGGCGATGGAGCAAGTATTACGTTCAATCAATCGGCTACAGCCGAAATGATCAATGAGTTTGTGAAAAGCCTTTCTTATACTCCCGGGAATTTCGTTCACTACGAGAATATAAGTATTACGATCACAGCCCGTGACAAAGGATTTCGTAAAGCGGAAGCTGTCCTTTATGTAACCGCCGAAAACAACTGGACGCCTACTCAACCTTATCTAGTAGGCAATTCCGTCACGGAAAATTCCGCTGCCGGTACAGTCGTCGGCACACTTAAAGCCACGGACGCCAATGGGGATCCGATCAGCTACAGGCTGACTGATGATGCGGGAGGGCGATTCCTCATCGACAAGGACAAGCTGGTCGTTTCCGGCAAAGCGCCGATCGACTTTGAGCAAGCAATGAGGCACACGGTCACCGTCATTGCTAATGATGGTGTACAGGACGGCATCCCGGCAACATTGACCATCAACGTGACGAACGTCCGTGAAAGCACGGATCCTGTTCCTTTCTATCCTACCCCCGACAGTCGAATTATAGGCACGAAGGGAAAGGACAGTCTCAGCGGCACCGATGCGAGAGACTTTTTATATGGGGGCTTGGGAAACGACACACTGACGGGTGGCGGGGGCAGCGACATCTTCGTTTTCAATGCGAAGCTCGGCACGTCCAAGACAGATCGAAAAGTGAATTTCGATCAGATCACAGACTTCAATGTCCCGGCGGATTCGATCTGGTTCGAAGACAAGATATTCAACAACAAGGCTTTGAAGGCACTCGGGAAGAAAGCTTCCGAGACAAGCCCAGTCAAACTGAACAAGAACTTCTTCATCGTGAGCGACAAGGCGAGAGATAAGGACGATTACATCGTCTACAACAGGAAGACCGGGGTACTATCCTACGATCCTGATGGCTCGGGATCGAAAGCAGCCGTCGAATTTGCTCAGATCAAGAAGGGAGTGTCTCTCAAATACGACGACTTTTTCGTGGTTTGAGAGAGCGGACCGCGTCCGCTGCCTACGCCTGAATCTCGGGTGAAGCTCCAGACAAAGGTCATCACCCTACCCTGAGGCGCTTTCAATCAATCTCGGGTGCCCTGCTGGTATACTGACCCGCATCGATCTCAACTTCCTGTGTGATGTTGCGAGTGGCTCTCCACTGTTCCGCCCTCATCGCCCGGCGGCACGTTCATCACGCACACGACCCCGGCGGGCTCGTAGGTCAGGCGGACGTCGCCGCCCACGTCGGTGGCCAGGCTCCGCTCGATCAGCCGCGTGCCGAAGCCCCTGCGGGTCGGCGGTGAGACCGGCGGGCCGCCCCGCTCCTGCCAGCGCAGCTCCAGGTGCGGGACGGCCCCGGACGTGACCGACCAGGTGATGAAGACGCATCCGGACGGGACGGAGAGCGCGCCGTATTTGGCGGCGTTCGTGGCCAGTTCGTGGATCGCCATGGCGATGGCGAGCGCCGTTCTCGGGATCAGGCGAAGGCGCGGCCCCTCGATCTCGAAATGCTTCGTCTTCTGCCGGAGATAGGGCTCGACCACCTCGTTGATGATCTCGCGAAGCTCCGCTCCCTCCCAGTTCTCCCGGGTGAGAACGTCATGGGCGCGGGCCAGGGCGAAGAGGCGATCCTCGAAGGCCTGAACCTTGGGGCGGTTCTCCTCGCTCATCTGCTTCAGGCTTTGCGACGCCATGGACTGAACGATGGTGAGGGTGTTCTTCACCCGGTGGTTCAGCTCGTTGATGAGAAGCTCGCGATGCTCCTCCACCTGCTTGCGGTCGGTGATATCGAGCACCGAGCCCACATGGCCGAGGAAGGTGCCGTCCTCGCCGAAGCGCGGAGCGGCGGCGTCGATGGCCCAGCGGTAGGTGCCGTCGGCCCGGCGCAATCGATATTCCACGCGGAAAGGCCCCTGCCGGGCATTGGACGTGCGGAACACGTCGCCCGACCATTGCCTGTCCTCCGGATGGACGGCATCAAGCCAGCCGAACCCCAATCCTGTCTCAGGTGTCTGGCCCGTGAACTCGTACCAGGAGCGCGACAGGTAGGTGCAGCGGCCATCCGCCTCCGTCACCCAGACCATGACCGGGGCGTTGTCGGCGAGGTTGCGGAACCGCGCCTCGCTCTCGCGCAGGCTCTCCTCGGCCTGCACGCGCTCGGTGACGTCGTAGCCTTCGGCGAAGATGCCGCTGACCTGCCCCTCACCGTCGGTCACGGGCTGGTAAACCAGGTCGACGAAGCGCTCATCGACGGGGCTTCCTGGCTCCCGCTGAAGCCCTACACGAAGGTTCCGGCCGACGAAGGGCTTTCCGCTCGTGTAGACCTTGTCGAGCAGCTCGAAGAATCCCTGGCCCTCGATCTCGGGCAAGGCCTCGCGCGCCGGCTTGCCGACGATGTCGGGGCGATGCCCCACCAGCTGAAGGTAGGCATCGTTCACCAGCTCGAAGACCTGATCCCGGCCGCGCAGCATGGCCATGAAGCCCGGAGCCTGCTTGAAGAGCTCCCGAAGCCGGTCCTGCTCCTCCCTCAGGGCCGCGCGCAGCTTGACCTCCTGCGTGGTCTCCGTGCAGGCGCAGAACATGCCGGCAATTCCGCCCGTCTCGTCGCGGACGGGCGAGTAGGAGAAGGTGTACCAGGTGTCTTCCGGGTATCCGTTGCGCTCCATCACGAGGTGCAGGTCCTCATGATAGGTGGACTCGCCTGCAAGCGCCTTGGTCACCAGCGGTTCGAGGTCCGGCCAGATCTCCGACCAGACCTCCTGGAAGGGCAGTCCAAGGGCATGCGGGTGCTTTGCGCCGAAGATCGGCCGGTAGCCGTCGTTGTACAGAAAGGTGAGGTGAGGCCCCCAGGCGATGAACATGGGAAACTTCGAGGTGAGCATCAGGCTCACCACGGACCGGAGGCTCTGGGGCCAGTATTCAGGTCGGCCAAGCGGCGAAGCGGACCAGTCATGGGCCCGCATGAGCGCACCCATCTCACCGCCGCCGATCAGAAAGTCCGAACTGGAGGGGAGATTATCGTGCATCGCGCCCGCCTGCCGGAGATGTCCGGGCCTTCCGTTCACCGATCCGGCTCGGCCGGTCGGGCAGCCGGCGGATGACCGGCACCATGTGGAGGACGCGACGACAGGTTTCAGACCCGGCCTTGGCCGCGGCGGGACATCCAGGCTCGGGCATGCGGAAAGCGTTCAAGGTCGTCCTGTCGAGCATGCGGAGCTTTGGAGCGGCGTGGAGTGTCAACCATTTAGGCTCCCGCCTCGCGACTTCAATCATTACGCGCAACATACCATGCCCCGACCGATGATCTTTGCACCGCGGGAGCAGGTCCGCCCGTGCCTCCGCCGTCAGGAACCTCGTGGCTGTTTCTATGCGGGGTCGTCATCCCCGATGAGGGAGGAGATTCCCTAGTGCTGAGCGCGTGGGGGATTCCCTTCCCTTCGGCTGCGCTCGTCGGGAGTAACACCCCCACTGCCACCCGCACCGTCATCCCCGGGCTCGTCCCGGGGATCCACATCTTGTCTTGCTCTGACCTCCTCAGGATGAGGTCAGAGGGTTTGGACTGGAGACGTGGATGGCCGGCTCAAGGTCGGCCATGACGCGGTGGGGCAGTGTAATGTTCTCTTTTTGTTCTTGACAGTTCTGCTAAGCTCAGCTATATCGTTTGTCAGACCTGTTCCTGTCGAGGGGCGCGCTCGCGAGGCGTCGCAGGAACGGGGCAAGGAGCGGTCCCGCCGCAGGTCTCGCACGCCTGTGCTCGCGGGTGGCCGATCTGGCATGCCTCCAGGTCCGCTGAAACAAACCGCGCGTGACGAGCAGTTCGGCTCTCACTTACCACCACACCCATCGAGCCGGGCTGCACAACGCGCCACCCTCGATCAACCTTCAGGCTCGCAGCTCACGCCGCGGGCCCGAAGGCGCTGACCTTTACTTAAAGCAGAGAAGACAAGCTGCCCTATTGCCGCCGCTCTCTTATCATTATATTGCAGCGCATCAGAATTTCCGCCCGGTTCGAGCCAGGGGCGCGGCTACGCTTGCCGCGAACCGGGCCATTTTGCTTTGAAAGTCCTAGCCTATGAAGCTGCGCAACATCGCCATCATCGCCCACGTCGACCATGGCAAGACCACCCTCGTCGACAAGCTCCTCCAGCAATCGGGCAGCTTCCGCGAGAACCAGCGCGTGGAAGAGCGCGCCATGGACTCGAACGACCTCGAGAAGGAGCGCGGCATCACCATCCTGGCCAAGGCCACCTCGGTCGTCTGGAAGGACACCCGCATCAATATCGTCGACACCCCCGGCCACGCCGATTTCGGCGGCGAGGTGGAGCGCATCCTGAGCATGGTGGACGGCGCCATCGTTCTCGTGGACGCGGCCGAGGGCCCGATGCCCCAGACCAAGTTCGTGGTGTCCAAGGCCCTCAAGATCGGCCTTCGCCCCATCGTGGCGATCAACAAGATCGACCGTCCCGATGCCCGCCATCAGGAGGTCATCAACGAGGTGTTCGACCTGTTCGCGGCCCTCGACGCCAGCGACGAGCAGCTCGACTTCCCAATCCTCTACGGGTCCGGCCGCAACGGCTGGATGGCCAAGTCCCCGGAAGGCCCGAGCGATCAGGGCCTGGCCCCACTCTTCGACCTCGTGCTCGAGCACGTGCCCCCGGCCAAGACCGAGGAAGGCCCGTTCCGCATGCTCGGCACGCTTCTGGAGGCCAACCCCTTCCTGGGCCGCATCGTCACCGGCCGCATCTCCTCCGGCACCGTGAAGCCGAACCAGTCGATCAAGGTGCTCGACCGCGAGGGCAAGGTGGTCGAGACCGGCCGCGTGTCCAAGATCCTGGCCTTCCGCGGCCTCGAGCGCCAGCCCATCGAGATCGGCGAGGCGGGCGACATCGTGTCCATCGCGGGCCTCGTGAAGGGCTCGGTGGCCGACACCTTCTGCGCGCCGGAGAACGACATCCCGATCCAGGCGCAGCCGATCGATCCCCCGACCGTGACCATGTCGTTCATCGTGAATGACAGCCCGCTTGCCGGCACCGAGGGCGACAAGGTCACGAGCCGCATGATCCGCGACCGCCTGTTCAAGGAAGCGGAAGGCAACGTGACCCTCAAGATCGAGGAGGCCACCGACAAGGATTCGTTCTACGTCTCGGGCCGCGGCGAGTTGCAGCTCGCGATCCTGATTGAGACCATGCGCCGCGAGGGCTTCGAGCTTGCCGTGTCCCGTCCCCGCGTCGTCTTCGAGAAGGACGAGGCCGGCAACCTCCTCGAGCCCATCGAGGAAGTGGTGATCGACGTGGACGAGGAGCATTCCGGCGTCGTGGTGCAGAAGATGTCCGAGCGCCGCGCCGACATGGTCGAGATGCGCCCCTCCGGCGGCAACCGCCAGCGCCTCGTGTTCTACGCTCCCACCCGTGGCCTCATCGGCTACCAGGGCGAGCTGATGACCGACACCCGCGGCACCGCGATCATGAACCGCCTGTTCCACGCCTATGAGCCCTATCGCGGCGAGATCGCGGGACGCCGCAACGGCGTGCTGATCTCGAACGATTCCGGCGAGGCCGTGGCCTATGCCCTGTGGAACCTCGAGGATCGCGGCCCGATGATGATCGAGCCCGGCTGGAAGGTCTATCAGGGCATGATCATCGGCGAGCACAACCGCGAGAACGACCTCGAGGTGAACGTGCTCAAGGGCAAGAAGCTCACCAACATCCGCACGACCTCCAAGGACGAGGCGGTGCGCCTCACGCCCCCGATCCGCATGACCCTGGAGAAGTCGCTCGCCTGGATCCAGGACGACGAGCTCGTCGAGGTGACGCCCAAGTCGATCCGCATCCGCAAGGCGATCCTCGACCCGAACGACCGCAAGCGCGCCGAGCGCTCGAAGGAAGCCCTGAGCGCCTAAGGGCAGCGCCTGAGGCAGCAATCGAAAGGCCGCTCTTCGGAGCGGCCTTTTTCATGCGTTGTCGATCCCACATGGCGTTTTCGTGCGCCGCCCTCTACAAGCGTTGCTGTAACGGAGGCACGGGTGCGCCATGCTCAAGATCCACGGATATGCGGGATCCATCAACGTCCGGAAGGTGCTCTGGACCTGCGCGGAGCTTGATCTCCCCTTCGAGCGCGTCGACTGGGGCGGCGGAACGCGGCCTGTTGCCGACCCTGAGTTTATGAAGCTCAATCCTGTCGGCATGATCCCGGTGCTCGAGGATGCAGGCCAGCTCTTCTGGGAATCGAACAGCATCGTCCGCTATCTGGCGGCGCGGGAAGGCCGCGACGATCTGCTTCCCGCCGATCCCGCCAAACGGGCGCAGGTCGAGAAGTGGATGGACTGGCAGGTCTCCGACTTCAACAACACCTGGCGCTATGTTTTCCAGGCGACGGTGCGCAAGAACCCGAACTTTCAGGATCGGGAGCAGATCGCCTCATCGTGGAATTCGTTCTGCGCCGCCGTTCAGGTGCTGGACCGGGAACTCGCCCGCATCGGCGCCTACATCGCCGGGCCAACCTTCACCTGCGCCGACATCGTCATCGGATTGTCGATCCATCGCTGGAAAAGCATTCCGCTCGAGCGGCCCAGCCTGCGTGAGGTCGAGCGCTACTACGACCGTCTCTGCGAGCGTGAAGGCTTTCGGGTCTATGGAAGGGACGGAGGATTATAAGAGAGGCCGGCATGGCCTCTCTCAGTAGTGCCGGCTGAAGCCCGTTCAGCCCTCGGCCTTGTCGCTTTGTCCCTTCTTGGCGCCCTCGCCCATCGGATTAGTCGAATCCTCGCCCGAGGCCTCGGGGTTCTCGCGGCCCTGCGGGGTCAACCGGGGGGCGCTGATATCCTCCTCGGTGGCCATGTTCGATTTTTTGTCGGGTGCTGTCATCGCTGCCTGTCCCTCATGAGCTTGTTGAATCGGTCGCATCCTGGTCGCCCACATCCGGTAGGGAGCCGGTACCCGGAGTTGAATCCGGATTCGTCAGCGACGGCTTGCTGTGAGGGCCCGCCGCCGGCTGCTTTCCGCCGGGCTGCTTGTCAGGTGCAGCCTGCTCATCACCCCGCGGATCGCTCCGCTTGATGTCGACGTAGTTCTTCGTGTCTTCGGTGTGGTTGCCGTAGCCTGCATTGCCCATGACGCTCTCCTGTCAGCCTTCGTTCTTGCCGTTGACGGCTGTCATCCGTTCGATGGCCTCGGCGGTCGCGTCCTTGTCGTCCGGCGACAGGGTGGCGTCGCTCAGGTGCTTGGTGGCCTCAGGCGTCTCAGCGGCGGTGAGCTCGTCATGGCCGTCATGGCCGGCCTTGCTGGTCTGGCCCGTCTGTCCTTGGCGATAGGCATAGGCCTCGCCGCCGGGCTGGCTCCACACGCGCCGCAAGGTGGCATTGCCCTCGACGCCGCCGTCCCGGTTCGGGTCGACAGGGCTGTCGATGCCGCCGCGCTGCTCGTTGCGGATCTGGTCCGCGTCCTGGTCTTTTAATGAATGGGGAGCCTTGCGTTCCACCATGATGAACTCCTTGAAACATCGTTCAAATCTCGTGCGTGCAAGGAGAACCCGGCGGGCGGGGCGAAGTTCTGGCTACGCTTGGGCCCGGCGCAAACAAAAAGGGCGGCCCGAAGGCCGCCCTTGGATGACTCACTGAATGAAGAGCTCAGAGCCCTTCGAAGAGCGCGCTCGAGATGTAGCGCTCAGCGAATGAGCACGCGACCGTGACGATGCGCTTGCCCTTGAACTCGGGACGCGAGGCCACCTCGAGGGCCGCCGCCACATTGGCACCCGTCGAAATGCCGCCAGGAATGCCTTCGAGCTTGGCGAGCTTGCGCGCCATGTCGAAGGCGGTCTGGTTGCCCACCGTCACCACCTCGTCGATCACGGAGCGGTCGAGCACGTCCGGCACGAAGCCCGCGCCGATGCCCTGGATCTTGTGCGGACCCGGCTGGCCGCCGGACAGCACCGGCGAGTCCTCGGGCTCCACGGCGATCACCCTCAGGCCCGGCAGGCGCGGCTTGATCACCTGGCCGACGCCGGTGATCGTGCCGCCGGTGCCCACCGCCGCCACGAAGGCATCGAGCTGGCCGTTGGTGTCGTTCCAGATCTCCTCGGCCGTCGTCTTGCGGTGGATCTCCGGATTGGCCGGGTTCTTGAACTGCTGCGGGATGACCGAACCCGGAATCTCGCGCAGCAGTTCCTCCGCACGGGCGATGGCGCCCTTCATGCCCTGAGGACCGGGGGTGAGTTCGAGCTCCGCTCCGAGGAACGCCAGCATCTTGCGGCGCTCGAGCGACATGGTTTCGGGCATCACCAGGATCAGGCGGTAGCCGCGGGCTGCTGCCACAAAGGCGAGCGCAATGCCGGTATTGCCGGAGGTCGGTTCGATCAGGGTCGCACCGGGCCTGATGTGACCGGCAGCCTCCATGGACTCGATCATGTTGACGCCGATGCGGTCCTTCACGCTCGAAATCGGATTGAAGAACTCGAGTTTGAGGAGAATTTCGGCATCGACTCCGTGCTCCTGCGGCAGCCGGTTCAGGCGCACGAGCGGAGTGTTGCCGATGGTTTCCGTGATGGAGCCGTAGATGCGGCCGCGTCCGGGCTTGGTCTCGGCGCCCGAGGTGTTGAGAGTGTCAGCCATGAAATCCTCCTTCAGGTCGGAGGAACCTTAACCTTTTCCGCAGCAGGTGTCGATATTTGGTATAATCCACATACTATATCGTGAAATCAACCGCCGAAACCGGTTCGACAGCCGATTCCGCCTGCGCCTTCTGGCACAGGTCCTCGATGGTAACCTTGTCGAGCTCGCTCAGGAATGCCTCCGTGCCGCGCTGGACCAGGGGGCTGACCACAGCCTCGGCCAGACGGGATTCAGGGATCGGCGACGCGCCATCCTCCTCCAGGGCCGCCATGGCAATGCGCACGATGTCGCCGGCCGTGATCCGCCGCCGTTCGCGGGCGAGTTCATACCCGCCCCGCGGCCCGCGCACGCCCTTGAGGATTCCCTGGCGCACGAGAGCCTGCAGCACCGGCTCCAGATAGCGCGGCGGCAGGTTGTGCCGGGCCGCCAGCGCCTTGGCCGAAACCGGCATGGGCCGGGCATGGAGAGCGATGTCCGTGACGGCGGCGATGGCGAGAAGCGAGCGGCGCGAGAGAAAGTTCATGGCGGATGCTCCCCTAGTCCAATCCCGTGGAGCCGAAGCCGCCGGCGGCGCGAGGCGTCTCGTCGACCTGCTCCACTTCCCAAGGCTCCACCTGGATGACGGGCGCGACGATGACTTGAGCAATCCGCATGCCGCGTGTGACGGTGAAGGGCTCCGCACCCAGATTGACAATCAGCACCTGCACCTCGCCGCGGTAATCCGCATCCACGGTGCCTGGCGCATTGAGTACCGTGACGCCGTGCTTGAAGGCCAGCCCCGAACGCGGGCGCACCTGGGCTTCGAAACCGGGTTCCAGCTGGAACACAAGGCCCGTGGGAACGAGAACGCGTTGCATCGGCTGCAGGACGATCGGCGTGTCGGACGGGTTGGCGGCGACGAGATCCATGCCCGCTGCACCGGCGGTCTCATAACGGGGGAGCGGCAGATCGGCGGCATGGGCGAGACGCTGGATGCGCAGGCGATGGCTCATGGCTTGCCGCCTCCGACCATTACGCCCAACCGCTCGACGAGCCTCTTCGCGACATCCGCTTTCGACAGGGTCGGCCAGGTCTCCACGTCCGATGCCGTCACGAGATGCACGGTGTTGCTGTCGCCGCCCATCACGCCCGTCTCCGACGAGACATCGTTGGCGACGATGAGGTCGCAGCCCTTTCTGGCGAGCTTCTGCTTGGCGTGCTCGATCACGTTTTCGGTTTCGGCCGCAAAGCCCACCATGAGCGGCGGTCGGCTGTCGGTGCGGCGCGCAATGGTGGCGAGAATGTCCGGGTTCTCGGTGAGCGACAGGTTCGGCAGGGCGCCGTCCTTCTTCTTGATCTTCTGCTCGCCCGCATTGGCCACGCGCCAGTCGGCCACGGCGGCGGCGAAGACGCCGATATCGGCCGGCAGCGCCTGCTCCACGGCCTGCAACATCGCGCGGGCGCTCTCGACATGAATGGTGGTCACGCCGGCGGGATCGGTCAGGGTCACGGGGCCGGAGATCAGGGTGACGCGCGCGCCAGCTTCCGCTGCGGCCTTCGCGATGGCGTGGCCCTGCTTGCCGGAGGAGCGGTTGGCGATGTAGCGCACCGGATCGATAGGCTCGTGGGTGGGGCCGGACGTCACGATCACATGCTTGCCGGTGAGCGAGCCTAAGGGCGCCAGCAGCCGCTCGACGGCCGCGGCGATCTCGAGAGGCTCGGCCATCCGGCCGGGGCCGAACTCGGCCTCCGCCATGGCGCCGTCGTTGGGGCCCACAACATGGATGCCATCCGCATGCAGGGTTTCAAGATTGCGTTGGGTGGCCGGGTGCAGCCACATGCGCACGTTCATGGCCGGTGCAACGAGGATCGGCAAGGTGGTGGCGAGCAGCACCGTCGAGGCGAGATCGTCCGCATGCCCTCCTGCCATCTTCGCCATGAGGTTGGCGGTGGCGGGGGCCACGACGATAACATCCGCATCGCGGGCGAGCTTGATATGGCCGATATCGGCCTCGTCCTCCCGGTCGAAGAGATCCGTGTGCGAGCGCTGGCCCGTGAGCGCCGAGGCGGCAAGCGGCGTGATGAAGGCTTGCGCTCCATTCGTCAGAATGCAGCGCACGGAGGCGCCCCGTTCCCTCAGGCGGCGGATGAGGTCGAGGGACTTGTAGGCCGCGATGCCGCCGCCGATGACCAGGAGGATGCGTTTGCCTTTAAGCGCCGTCATGCGAAGCCTCTGAAGAGCATGATCATCAGCGAGGCCGCGATAATCCACAAGGCCGCCACGCCCCAGCGGTTGCCGCGGGCCTCCGCGCGGCCGATGGCCGCCACGCTGTCCTGGTTGAGGGACACGCCCCGTGCCGTCACATCCTCGAGCTGGTTGAGCACCCGTTCGGCGCGCAGCGCCAGCTCCGGCAGGTCGCCGATGACGCCGGCCAGCGTCCACAGGCCACGGCCTGCCTGCTCGGCGCGGCCGAGGGGGCCTAAGTTTCGCTCGATCCAGTCGCGCACCACCGGCTCCGAGGTGGTCCACATGTCGAGCTTCGGATCGAGATTGCGGGCCACGCCCTCCACCACTACCATGGTCTTCTGCAGCATGACGAGTTCGATGCGGGTCGCCATGTCGAAGAGCGCCGTGATCTCGAAGAGAAGCGTCAGCAGCTTCGCCATGGAGATCTCGTCGGCGCGCCGGTCGTGGATCGGCTCGCCGATGGCCCGAATGGCCTGGGCGAAATCCTCCACCGAATGGTGCGGCGGCACGTAGCCGGCCTCGAAATGCACCTGCGCCACACGCAGGTAGTCGCGGCGGATGAAGCCCAAGAGGATCTCGGCCAGGAAGCGGCGCTCCTTCATGCCGAGCCGGCCCATGATGCCGAAATCGACGGCCACGAGGCGCCCTTCCGCATCGATGAACAGATTGCCGGGATGCATGTCGGCGTGGAAGTAGCCGTCGCGGATGGCATGGCGCAGGAAGGACTGGATCACCGTGCGCCCGAGCGCCACCCGGTCGAAGCCCGCCGCCTCGATGGCTGCGAGATCGTTGAGGCGGATGCCCTCGATCCAGGTGGTGGTGAGCACGTCCCGGGCGGTGAGATCCCATTCCGGCTTCGGCACCCGAAAATCGGGATCGTCCTTCGTGTTCTCCGCAAGCTCCGAGACGGCGGCGGCTTCCAGGCGCAGATCCATCTCGACGGAGACGGACCGGGCCAGCGCCTCCACGATCTCCAGCGGCTTGAGGCGCTTGGCATCGGGCACCATGCGCTCGAACAGGCGGGCGGCGGCGCGCATGGCCTGCAGGTCGCGGGCGAAGCCCTCGCGTACTCCCGGCCTCACAACCTTCACGGCCACCGTTTCCTCGCCCTCAGCGGTACGAAGACGGGCCTTGTGAACCTGCGCGATGGAAGCTGCCGCGATCGGCTCGCTGAACTCCAGGAAAAGCACGTCGATCGGACGCCCGAGGGCGATCTCGACCATACGCACGGCCTCCGCCCGCGGGAAGGGCGGCATGCGATCCTGCAGGCGCTCCAGGTCGCGGGCCGCCGCCACGCCGACGATGTCGGGGCGGGTCGCCAGGAACTGGCCGAATTTCACGTAAGAAGGCCCGAGCCGCGTCAATGCCTTCGAGAGCCGGGTAGCGCCATCCCCTGCTTGCGGGCGCTCGACAAGCCGCGCCATCTTCAGCCCGAAGCGGGCAGCGGGCGGCAAGGCGCTCGGATCGACGAGCGCCAATGCGCCTTCGCGCGCCAGGACAAAGCCGGCGCGCAGGTTACGGGCGAGGTGGAAGAGGCTGCCGATCACGCGCTTAGATCTTCCAGCCCGAGTGAATGGCCACGACACCCGCCGTCAGCGTGCGGTGGGTGACGCGCTTGAAGCCGGCCTCCTCGATCATTCGCGCGAACGCGGCCGGCGGCGGGAAGCGGCGGATCGACTCGACGAGGTACTGGTAGGATTCCGCGTCCCCCGTCACCATCTGCCCGAGCCTCGGGATCACGTTGAAGGAATAGGCGTCGTAGATCCTGTCCAGCACCGGCACGTCGACCTTGGAGAATTCCAGGCACAGGAAGCGTCCGCCGGGCTTGAGAACCCGGTGCGCCTCGCGCAAGGCCGCATCGATGCGCGGCACGTTCCGGATGCCGAACGCGATGGTGTAGGCATCGTAGGTCTTGGGCTCGAGGGGCAGCTCTTCCGCATTGGCCTCGACGAAATCGATGCGGCCCTCATACCGGTGCCCGGCCCGCTCGGCGCCCACTTTCAGCATCTCGCCGTTGATGTCGAGGACGGTCACGCGGGTCTGCGGCCCACTCTGATCGAGAATGCGGAAGGCGACGTCCCCGGTGCCGCCGGCCACGTCGAGATGGCGGAAGGGCCGGTCGCGGGGCGGACGCAGGGTGGAGATGAGGGCGTCCTTCCAGAGGCGGTGGAGGCCTGCGGACATGAGGTCGTTCATCAGGTCGTAGCGGCCTGCCACCGAGCGGAAGACCTCGTTGACCTTGCCCTGCTTCTCACCCAGGGGCACGGACTGGAACCCGAAATGGGTGTTCTCGTCGGTCATGATGTCTGAGCCTCTTGTCACCTGGTGCATCGGACCCAAAAGTGGATTTGCACTTTTGGGATCCATCCGATGCTCCACCCTTTGAAATGCGCATCGTTGGGCGCGGAAAACCGGAGTCCACTTTTCCGCACGATACGCCAGTGTCGCGATCCATAGCGGAAGCGGGGCCCAAAGGCTATGTAAGAGCCCTCAAGAAGCCGAGAGATGGTTGATGCCTGAACTGCCCGAAGTCGAAACCGTGCGCCGCGGCCTGGAGCCCGCCATGGTGGGAGCCCGCCTCACCAAGGTGATCCAGCGCCGGCCCGACCTGCGCTTCCCCTTCCCCGAGCGGTTTTCCGAGCGCCTGGAGGGGCAGGAGGTCACGGCGCTCGGCCGCCGGGCCAAGTATCTCCTGGCCGATCTCTCCTCCGGCGAGGTGCTGGTCATGCACCTGGGCATGTCCGGCCGCTTCCTCGTGTCGAAGGACGGCGCCACCGGGATGCCGGGAGAGTTCCATCACGAGCACGGATCCTTAAGCGCCCACGACCATGTGGTCTTCCAGCTCTCCAACGGGGCGACCGTCACCTATAATGACGCCCGCCGCTTCGGCTTCATGGATCTGGTGCCCCGCTCCGGGATCGAGACATCGAAGCATTTTGTCGGCATGGGGATCGAGCCCCTCGGCAACGAACTCTCGGGCGAGACCATCGCCAGGTTGTTCATGGCTAAGCGCACGCCCCTGAAGGCGGCCCTCCTCGACCAGCGCCTGATCGCGGGCCTCGGCAACATCTATGTGTGCGAGGCCCTGTTCCGCACCGGCCTCCACCCGGAGGCTCCGGCAGGCTCGCTCGTGACCAAGAAGGGCGAGCCGACGGAGAAGGCGCGCCAGCTCGCCGACGTCATCCGGGACGTTCTCTCCGAGGCCGTGGAGGCCGGAGGCTCGACCTTACGCGACCATGCGCAGGTGGATGGGTCCCTGGGCTACTTCCAGCATTCCTTCCGGGTCTACGACCGGGAGAACGAGCCCTGCGTCACGCCCGACTGCACCGGCACGGTTACCCGGCTCGTGCAGTCCGGCCGCTCCACCTTCTACTGCCCGGAATGCCAGAAGCGCTCCTCGCCTTGAGGCAAAGGCAGGGCATCCGATTTTCACTTGCCGGGTGTTCCGCCCTCGCCTACCGGTGTCTCATCATCGAGCAGGAGATGTCACATGGCTTTTGAGACGATTCTCACCGAGACGCGCGACAAGGTGGGGCTGATCACCCTCAACCGGCCGCAGGCCCTGAACGCCCTCAACTCCACGCTCTTAGGGGAAGTGAACCAGGCGCTCGACGCCTTCGAGGCGGATCCGAATATCGGCTGCATCGTCATCACCGGCTCGGAGAAGGCTTTTGCCGCCGGCGCCGACATCAAGGAGATGGCGGAACTCGCCTATCCGCACACCTACATGGCCGACTTCTTCTCCGGCTGGGAGAAGGTGTCGGGACGGCGCAAGCCGATGATCGCTGCAGTCGCGGGCTTTGCCCTCGGCGGCGGCTGCGAGTTCGCCATGATGTGCGACTTCATCATCGCGGCGGACAACGCCAGGTTCGGCCAGCCGGAGATCAAGCTCGGGGTGATGCCCGGCATGGGCGGCACCCAGCGCCTGACCCGGCTCATCGGCCGGGCCAAGGCCATGGAGATGTGCCTGACGGGCCGCATGATGGGCGCGGAGGAAGCCGAGCGCTCCGGGCTCGTCGCCCGCGTGGTGCCGGCGGCCGATCTTCTCAACGAAGCGATGAAGACGGCCGAGACCATCGCGTCCATGTCCCTGCCCATCGCCATGATGACGAAGGAGACCATCAACCGCGCCGACGAGGTGTCGCTCTCCGAGGGCATCCGCTTCGAGCGGCGCCTGTTCCACGCCATGTTCGCCACCGCCGACCAGAAGGAGGGCATGGCGGCCTTTGTGGGCAAGCGCGCTCCCGAGTTCAAGAACGGCTGATCGTGTTCGACCTCGGCTTCGACATGATCGCGGCGAGCGCCGCGATCTCTTTTCTGGCGGGCTTTGTGGACTCCATCGCCGGAGGCGGCGGGCTTCTCACCGTGCCGGCCCTTCTGCTGGCCGGCCTCGATCCGGCGCAGGCCATCGCCACCAACAAGGTGCAGGGTTCGGTCGCTGCGGCCTCCGCCACCTATACCTTCGGCCGCAAGGGGCTGATCGAGTGGCAGAAGGCCTGGGGCTTTACCCTGGTGGCTTTCCTGAGCAGCGTGGCCGGGGCATTGTGCGTGCAGTTCCTGCCACACGCCGTGCTCGAGGTGCTGATCCCGGTCATGCTGATTGCGATGGCTGTCTACTTCGCCCTCTCGCGCAAGATGAAGGACGAGGATGCGCATGCCCGGATGACGGCGCTCGCCTTCGGCCTCACCGCGCCCGTCGCCATCGGGTTTTATGACGGCATCTTCGGCCCGGGCGCCGGCTCCTTCTATATGCTCGCCTTCGTGACGCTGCTGGGCTACGGGGTGGTCAAGGCGACGGCCCATACGAAGCTCGTCAATTTCGCGAGCAATTTCGGCAGCCTCCTTCTTTACGCGGCGACGGGAGCGGTGGTGTGGCCTCTGGGTCTGGTCATGGCAGGAGCTTCGCTGCTCGGGGCTCAGGTCGGATCGCGGCTCGCCATGCGGCTGGGCTCCAGGCTCATCCGTCCGCTCCTCGTTCTGGTGTCGAGCCTGATGGCCCTGAGGCTCCTGCTCGATCCCACCAATCCCTGGCGCCGGGCCCTTTGGGCGCTTTTTTGACGCGCAAAGGCCCATGGACGTTGACGTTCGCGGGCTTCGCGTCTATAAGCCGCCTCACATGAGCCCGCGCGTCCCGCGGGCTCTTCGGTTTCCATGCAATCAACCGATCGCTGCCGGAGCTCTCCCACGGGCTTGAGCTTGGCCATCGGGATTTTAAAAGAACGAGGATGGGCCATGGCCAACACCGTGTCCGCCAAGAAGATGACCCGCAAGATCGCGAAGCGCACCGCGATCAACAAGTCGCGTCGCAGCCGCATGCGGACCTACGTCCGCAAGGTTGAAGAGGCCATCGCTTCCGGCAACCAGACCGAAGCCGCGGCCGCTCTGCGCGCTGCCGAGCCGGAGATGATGCGCGCGGCCCAGAAGGGCATCGTGCACAAGAACACCGCATCGCGGAAGGTCTCGCGTCTTGCGTCCCGCATCAAGACGCTGAGCGCCTAAAAAGCCAGCCTCCAAAGCTGTCTTTTCACCACGGATCAGACCCGGCCGAGAGGCCGGGTTTTTTCATGTCCGGAGCCGGAATCTACGCCTAAATTTTATCCACACGGGAGCTTGACTTTATCCCCGCATGACAGGGTGAAAGCTCCACAGCCCAGATTCAAACCGCACATAAAAGAACGAGCGGCTTCAACATCTTAGCAGGCAAAGCATCGCAAAGCATCAGAATCACCTCCTGAGTCGAGGCGAATCGGTTCTGAATCAAGGTTGCGTAAAAACTCTTTTTTCGGGTTGCGCACCGGCTGTGATGACACAGTGAATCAGTTGAAGAGTCAGCGCTTTACAGCCCAGATTCAAAACCTGTGGACGGGGCTGTGAACTCAACCGGACGCTTTCAGGCGCTTGCGACTCGCTTCCACCATATTGCACGTCCTGCCGCACCCTGTGTAAGGTCAACTTGCTTCAACGGCTCGCCGTTAAGTCAATCACTCAAAGATCGCATTAAAGCTACCATGTGCGGGGATCAGTCTTTGTTTCAATCTCTCCAGAAGCAAGTGAAGGCTCATCCTTTCCCAAGGAGTGGACTTGATAGACCTTGAGTGAAGACAAAGGAGACGGCAGCTGACGACCATCTCCACTTAAACATAAACAGTTAATCTTAGTACAATTGGGGGCGCCACGTCTTGAATAACCTGTGAGGCATCTGTGCCTTGGTGTTCAGGATGGGTCATGCGTGGGGGTTTCCGACCTTGAACAGGGAGGGACCTCGTGGAGGAACATTGATGTATCGCAGCGAAGATCACCGTACCTTTGCCGCTCCCAGCGAGAACGGCATGGAGATTCCGGGCGAACAATCGGCGTCTGAAGTTTGGGCGCGGGTCAAGCGTCGCCTCCGGGCGGAACTGGGCGAGGATATCTTCGCCAGCTGGTTCGGGCGCCTGGAGCTGGATTCGGTGGTGGAGGGCTGCGCCTATCTGACCGTCCCCACCCGCTTCCTGAAGAGCTGGATCGAGTCCCACTACGCCGATCGGGTGCTGGCGGTCTATCGCTCCGAAGCCGGTGACGTGGAGCGCGTTTCGATCGGCGTGCGCAACACCCTCGGGCGCGATCCCGCCGCCCAGCGCCGGGCGAGCGAAGCGCCGCGTCCCGCTCCAGCGCCCTCCATGGCGATGCCGAGCATGGCCGGCGAGATCAAGGCTTCCTCTGCAGCGGCTCCCCAGGATGAGCGCGGCGAGGCCAGCGATCTCGGCGGCGCACCGCTCGATCCGCGCCTGACCTTCGAGAGCTTCATCGTCGGCCGCTCCAACGCCCTCGCCCATGCGGCCGCCGACCGTGTCGCCCATG
The DNA here is from genome assembly GCF_056148915.1 of Microvirga sp. jy35. Classification (NCBI taxonomy): domain Bacteria; kingdom Pseudomonadati; phylum Pseudomonadota; class Alphaproteobacteria; order Hyphomicrobiales; family Methylobacteriaceae; genus Microvirga; species Microvirga sp. jy35. The sequence continues at coordinate 121,821 of NZ_JBWBEW010000009.1, forward strand.
CGCAGAACGGGCAGGCCATCTACAACCCGCTCTACTTCCATGCGGGCGTGGGCTTGGGCAAGACGCATCTTCTCCATGCCGTCGGCCATGCGGTGCGCTCACAGGGCCGCCGCGTGATTTATCTGACCGCCGACCGCTTCATGTATGGCTTCGTCGCGTCCCTGAAGGCGCAGACGTCGCTGGCCTTCAAGGAGCGTCTGCGCGGCATCGACCTGCTCATCATCGACGACGTGCAGTTCATCCAGGGCAAGCAGATCCAGCAGGAATTCGGCCACACCCTGAACGCTCTCATCGATGCGGGCCGCCAGATCGTGATTGCCGCCGACCGTCCGCCGGCGGATCTGGAGAACCTCGACGAGCGGGTGCGCTCGCGCCTTGCGGGCGGCCTCGTGGTCGAGGTCAGCGCCCTCGACGAGGCCCTGCGCACCTCGATCCTCACCACCCGCATTGACGCCCTGAAGACGATCCACCCGTCCTTCGAGGTGGGTCCGAGCGTTATCGCTTACGTGGCCCGCGCCATCACGGCCAATGGACGCGATCTCGAAGGCGCCGTGAACCGCCTGCTCGCCCATGCGACGCTCACGAACTCCGCCATTACTCTGGACACGGCCGAGACCGCGATCCGCGATCTTGTGCGCAACCGGGAGCCCAAGCGGGTCAAGATCGAGGACATTCAGAAGCTGGTGGCCTCGCGCTACAACGTCTCCCGCTCCGACATCCTCTCGGAGCGCCGCACCGCCGCCGTGGTGAAGCCGCGCCAGATCGCCATGTACCTGTCCAAGGTGCTGACGCTGCGCTCCCTGCCCGAGATCGGCCGCCGCTTCGGCGGGCGCGACCACACCACGGTACTCCACGCCGTGCGCAAGATCGAGAAGGCTCTGGGCGAGGACCACGCGCTCTCCGACGAGGTGGAACTCCTCAAGCGAATGCTGCAGGAATAGGACGGTCGAGGCCGGAAAAGCCTTGGCCTCGGGGCCAAAAAGGCCCCGGCCTTGCTTTCTCCGCCGACAAAAGCCAATCTTGCCGCCCTGCTTGTCCCGCTCCAGGGCAACCCTGCCGCGGGCATGAGCCAAGAATTTCACCGAAACCGGGTGTCGAAGGTTATGAGAGTTACCGTTGAGCGCGCCGCTCTGCTGAAGGCGCTGGGGCATGTGCACCGCGTCGTCGAGCGCCGCAACACCATTCCGATCCTCTCCAACGTCCTGCTGCGGGCCGGAGAGGGCTCCTTGCGCCTGAAGGCCACGGACCTCGACATCGAGGTGACCGAGACGATTCCGGCCGACATCACGGAGGCCGGCTCCACAACCGTCCCGGCCTACATGATCTACGACATCGTGCGCAAACTGCCGGATGGCGCGCAGGTCTCCCTCGAGATGACCCCCGACATGGGCCAGATGCAGATCCGCTCCGGCCGCTCGCGCTTCATGCTGCAGGCTCTGCCCGAGAGCGACTTCCCGGATCTCGCCGCCGGCGACCTGCCGCACCGCTTCACCCTGCCGGCCTCCGACCTCAAGCGCCTGATCGAGAAGACGCAGTTCGCGATCTCGACGGAGGAGACGCGCTACTACCTCAACGGCATCTATCTCCACACGATCGATGCGGGCGGCGCCATTGTCATGCGTGCGGTCGCCACCGACGGCCACCGTCTCGCCCGCGTCGAGATCCCGGCTCCCGCCGGCTCGGAGGGCATGCCGGGCATCATCATCCCGCGCAAGGCCGTGGCCGAGATCGTCAAGCTCGTGGAGGACGGCTCGGAAAACATCACCGTCGAACTGTCCTCCGCCAAGGTGCGGCTGACCTTCGACGGCGTGGTGCTGACCTCCAAGCTCATCGACGGCACCTTCCCGGATTATCAGCGGGTCATCCCGGCCGGGAACGACAAGGTTCTCGTGGTCGAGCGCGGCGATTTCTCGAAGGCCGTGGACCGCGTCTCGACGATCTCGTCGGAGCGGGGACGCGCGGTGAAGCTGGCGCTCGGCGACGGACGCCTGACGCTCACCGTCAACAACCCGGATTCCGGCAGCGCAACGGAAGAGCTCGAGGTCGATTACGACGCGGCGCCGATCGATATCGGCTTCAACGCCCGCTATCTCCTCGACATCGCAAGCCAGCTCGACGGCGACACCGCCCTGTTCAGGCTCGCCGATCCCGGCTCCCCCACGATCATCCAGGACCGCGAAGGCGCCGCCGCCCTCTACGTCCTGATGCCGATGCGGGTGTAAGCCGCGCCTTCGGAGTCAGCTTCAGAATCGAACTCCACGTCATCACCGGCCTCGTGCCGGTGATCTCGTTTCAAGAAGACGCAGCACTCTCCTCATCGGGATGCCCGGGACAAGCCCGGCCATGCCGCGAAAGATTTTGGCGATGAGACAGGCCGCGACGATCCAGGTGACGGTTCGGCCATGCCGACGCTTGATCTTTCGCGCCCGCTCCTGAATGAAGGGGGCGCATGTCCTCCGCGCCCGTCGCCGCTTCCCGAATCGCCCGTCTGATCCTCCAGGATTTCCGCACCTATGCGAGCCTGGATCTTTCCGTCTCGCGCCCACTGGTCGCGCTGGTGGGCGAGAACGGCGCGGGCAAGACCAACGTGCTGGAGGCGATCTCGCTGTTCATGCCGGGTCGGGGCCTCAGACGCGCGGAGCTCGCCGAGATGGCGCGCAACGAAGGGCCGGGCTCCTTCGCCGTGTCCGTCACCCTCGATGCGCCTTATGGCGAGCACCGGCTTGGCACCGGCATCGAGCACCAGAATGAAGGCTCCCGCGCCTTGCGGGAAGGGTCCCGTGCCTCACGGGTCTGCCGCATCGACGGGATGCCGGCCTCCTCGCCCACCGCCTTTGCCGAGTACCTGCGCATCGTCTGGCTGACCCCCGATCTGGATGCCCTGTTCCGCGGCCCTGCCGGCGACCGCCGCCGCTTTCTCGACCGGCTCGTGCTGGCCGTCGATGCGGAGCATGGCACGCGGGTGAATGCGCTCGAACGGGCGCTGCGCTCGCGCAACCGCGTGCTGGAGGAAAACCCCGACGACCGTCTCTGGCTCGATGCGCTGGAGCGCGAGGTGGCGGAACTCGCCATTGCGGTGGCGGCCGCCCGGCGCGAAACGGTCGAGCGCCTCGCGGCTCTGATCCTGGAAACCCGGCAGGAGGATTCCCCCTTCCCCTTCGCCACGATGGGCCTGGAGGGCGATCTCGACACCCTGGTGGCCACCCTGCCGGCGGTCGACGCCGAGGACCGCTACCGGGCGATCCTGCGCGAGTCCCGGCCCCGCGACCGGGCCGCCGGACGCACCCTCGTCGGGCCTCAGGCCTCGGACCTGCTCGTGCGGCATGGGCCGAAGGACATTCCGGCCAACACGGCCTCCACCGGCGAGCAGAAGGCGCTGCTCATCGGTCTCGTGCTCGCCCATGCGCAGCTCGTGGCCAGCATGAGCGGCATCGCGCCCTTCGTGCTGCTGGACGAGGTCGCGGCCCATCTCGACCCGCGTCGCCGGGCCGGCCTCTTCGCGGCGCTGGAATCCCTTGGCGGACAGGTCTGGATGACCGGTGCCGACCCGAGCCTGTTCGCCGAACTCGAGGGGCGGGCCGATGTGCTGCAGGTCCTGCCCGGCGTGATCGAACCCATCACAAGAGCTTAGTAGTACCGCAGGCCCGATCGTTCTATGCTGAGCGGCAACGCCGCTCCTGTCTTCGGGTGAAACCCATGGATCTCGCAGGCCTTCTGCTCTTCTCCTCCGCCCTCTTCATCGCCGCGGCCTCACCGGGGCCGGGCATCGCCGCCATCGTGGCGCGGGTGCTGGGCCGCGGGCCGAAGGAGGCGGTGGCGTTCAGCGTCGGCGTGGCGTTGGGCGACGTGGTCTGGCTCAGCTTTGCGATCCTGGGCCTTGCCGCCCTGGCCCAGGCCTTCCACGGGGTGTTCCTGGTCGTGAAATACCTGGGCGCGGCCTATCTCCTCTACATCGCCTACAAGATCTGGACCGCTCCTGCCGTACCTCAGGACATCAAGGCCGAGGGCAGTGTGGAGCATCCGGCCAAGCTTCTTCTCGGCGGGATTGCCCTCACCCTGGGCAACCCGAAGGTCATGGTGTTCTACCTGGCCCTCCTGCCCACCTTCCTGGACCTCACCCGGATCACGCTGCTGGGCTTTGCCGAACTCGCGGTCGCGACCCTGACGGTGCTCGGCGTTGTCTTTGCGGGCTACATCGCCCTTGCGGCCCGCGCCCGCCGGCTCTTCACCAGCCCCAGGGCCATCCGCATCCTGAACCGGACCACCGGCACGGTCATGGCAGGGGCCGCGGCTGCCGTTGCGGCGCGTTGAGGGGTTCCTGAGGGCTGAGGCAAGGAACCACCCTGATTTGGCAGTTTTTGGTGGATTTTCCGCCCCTTTTCACGCGCGCGTATGCGCGTGGGGGTGAAATTTCAACCATTCATCCCTAAATAACTGATCTGACGAATCAAAACTCGAGCGTACGCCTCACACCCTTTGCTGCGCTCCGAAGGATCCCAAATGGCCGAACCTGCTATCAACGTGAATGCCGATGCCTATGGCGCGGAGTCGATCAAGGTGCTCAAGGGCCTTGATGCGGTGCGCAAGCGGCCCGGCATGTATATCGGCGATACCGATGACGGCTCGGGCCTGCACCACATGGTCTACGAGGTGGTGGACAACGCCATCGACGAGGCTCTGGCCGGACATGCCACGGAAGTCACGGTCACGCTCAATGCCGACGGCTCGGTGACCGTCACCGACAACGGCCGCGGCATCCCCACCGACATCCACAAGGGCGAAGGCATCTCGGCGGCCGAGGTCATCATGACCCAGCTGCACGCGGGCGGTAAGTTCGACCAGAACTCCTACAAGGTTTCCGGCGGTCTGCACGGCGTGGGCGTCTCGGTGGTGAACGCGCTCTCGAGCTGGCTCAAGCTGCGCATCTACCGCAACGGCAAGGCTCACGAGATCGAGTTCAAGCACGGCAATGCGGTAGCGCCTCTCGCGGTCGTCGGCGATGCCGAGGGCAAGCGCGGCACGGAAGTCACCTTCCTGGCTTCCACGGAAACCTTCACCATGGTGGAGTACGATTACGACACCCTGGAGCACCGCCTGCGCGAACTCGCCTTCCTGAACTCCGGCGTGCGCATCATCCTCACCGACAAGCGCCATGCGGAGCACAAGCGCGAAGAGCTCATGTACGAGGGCGGCGTCGAGGCCTTCGTGCGCTATCTCGACCGCGCCAAGACCCCGCTGATCCAGCAGCCGGTGATGATCCGCGCCGAGAAGGACAACATCGGCGTGGAAGTGGCCCTGTGGTGGAACGACTCGTACCACGAGAACGTGCTCTGCTTCACCAACAACATCCCGCAGCGGGACGGCGGCACCCATCTCGCGGGCTTCCGCGCAGCGTTGACCCGCCAGGTGAACGGCTATGCGGAATCCTCAGGGCTGGCGAAGAAGGAAAAGGTTTCGCTCACCGGCGACGATTGCCGCGAGGGCCTGACCGCCGTGGTGTCCGTGAAGGTGCCCGATCCGAAGTTCTCGTCGCAGACGAAGGACAAGCTCGTCTCGTCCGAGGTTCGCCCGGCCGTCGAGAACGTGGTCAACGAGGCCCTCAACAACTGGCTCGAAGAGCATCCGCAGGAGGCCCGCACCCTCGTCGGCAAGGTGGTGGAAGCCGCCGCCGCCCGCGAGGCCGCCCGCAAGGCGCGCGAGCTGACCCGGCGCAAGGGAGCCCTCGACATCGCCTCGCTGCCCGGCAAGCTCGCCGACTGCCAGGAGCGTGACCCGTCGAAGTGCGAGTTGCTGCTCGTCGAGGGCGACTCGGCCGGCGGCTCCGCCAAGCAGGGCCGCAACCGCGCCTTCCAGGCCGTGCTGCCGCTGCGCGGCAAGATTCTGAACGTGGAACGCGCGCGCTTCGACAAGATGCTGGGCAGCCAGGAGATCGGTACTCTGATCACCGCCCTCGGCACCGGCATCGGCCGCGAGGAGTTCAACCTCGACAAGCTGCGCTACCACCGCATCATCATCATGACGGACGCGGACGTGGACGGCTCGCACATCCGCACCCTGCTGCTCACGTTCTTCTTCCGGCAGATGCCGGAGCTGATCGACCGTGGCTATCTCTACATCGCGCAGCCGCCGCTCTATAAGGCGACCCGCGGCAAGTCCTCGATCTATCTCAAGGACGAGCGCGCGCTGGAAGATTACCTCATCGGCGAGGGCATCGAGAATGCCGCGCTGCGTCTTGAAACCGGCGTGGAGTTCCAGGGCGATCAGCTGAAAGGCCTGATCGACGAGGCCCGGCTCGTGCGCCAAGTCCTGAACAGCCTGCATACGCGCTACAATCGCAAGGCGGTGGAGCAGGCGGCAATTGCCGGTGCATTGCGTCCTGACGTGGTCGAAGACCCGGATCGCGGCCCTGCGGCAGCGGCCTATATCGCCCAGCGTCTCGATGCGATCTCGGAAGAACTCGAGCGCGGGTGGACCGGCGAGGTTCGCGATGGCGGCTATATCTTCTCGCGCACCGTACGCGGCGTGACGCAGACCGCCGTTCTCGATCAGGCTCTGATCGCCAGCCAGGAAGCCAAAAAGCTCGACGAGCGCGCCACCTCCCTGCAGGACGTTTATGCCAAGCCGGCAAAGCTGGTGCGCAAGAACGACGAGATGCAGATCGACGGTCCGCTCTCGCTGTTCAATGCCGTGCTGGCCGCCGGGCGCAAGGGACTGCAGCTCCAGCGCTACAAGGGCCTCGGCGAGATGACCGCCCAGCAGCTCTGGGAAACGACTCTCGATGCCGACGTGCGCTCGCTGCTGCAGGTGAAGGTCAAGGACACCACCGACGCCGACGATCTGTTCGTCAAGCTCATGGGCGACGTAGTGGAGCCGCGCCGCGAGTTCATTCAGGAAAACGCGCTCTCGGTGGCGAACCTGGACGTCTGACCCCCACTCTCTGGATAAAAGCGATTATCCGCGGATTAAAAGCGATTAGGCACGTCGCTGAAAGCAGATACTGCGGGAATTGTATATGAACTTAGCTCGCTCCTCTGGAGCGAGGCGGCCATTTTAAGGCCTCGTAGCTGATGCTGCGGCGCCTTTTCCCTTATCGGGACGATCCTTTACGGATCAAGCTCACGGGCGACGTAGTTGGGCCACAGCACGAGTTCATCCCGGCCAACGAACGAGGTTAAGTTTGTTGCAGGGCTGGTGTCCTGTTGTCCTGGACCGTTAAGCAAATACGGCGAAATGAAAACCAAATGGGGCGACGCAGTTAATCAAACTGCGTCCCTTTTTGGAACACAATTCGTATGCCGGTAACCCAGCGGGAGAGAGCGTTGCCCTCCGAAGGCAAATGTCCCTACAAGCATATAGACTGCTTTCAACAGGCAATTAGACTAACTTTTTGCAGTTTCGGCCACACAGCTCACACCTGTGGTGCCTTCTTCAGTTAACAGCTGCGTTCATCAAGAACAGGTGAAATTGGCTACGTGGTTGAGCCAGGTCATGGGTTTATCTGTGCCAGCGGTCTTTCATTCACCTGTGGAGCGTTGATCAAATACGGCGGCTGTCCCGAGAGACGCTGATCAACCTTCGTTGCTTGTCCAGCACTCAATGGCTTCCTTCAGATCGTCAGGTAAATCGATGGGTGCCATCACCTCTGGAGCGGTTATTGAGGGTGCCAGCTCCGAGAGGAGTGTCCGATATCGTTCCAACTTTGGCTCCTGTGCGGAGTCAAAGCCCTCCACTCTCACGTCATCCGGTGAGCCAAAGAACAGACACAGGACTGCGAGGATGGCGTTCATGATCATCTCCTGCTTTGATCGCAGTAGGAAAGCGTACCGTGGCAGTTTTGCGACCCAAGGGGTGTGCGGCAGGGCACATCAAAACGAGGGATGATCCTCAGCCGGAGCTTGCTAGATCAGCATGTGCCCTCCGGCCTGGCCCCACTTGGCCAAGCAGTTCCACTCCACACGTGGCAGCGCGCTTACGCGGTGGGACTATATTGGCAGGATGTTGACACTATAACCTTGAGCCCCCCAAACTGCCCTAATAGGGTTGGGAACGACGATGGCTTTCGAGATAGACTTCTTGCCTGTTGGTAACAGCAACGGGGATGCAATCTGCATTCGCTACGGCAATGATCAGACCGGCTACTACGTGCACGTAGTCGATGGCGGTTTCAGTGATACCGGACAGACCGTAATTGACCACATCGAGCGGTATTATCATGGCCCGCAGACGAAAATCGCCAACATGGTCCTGTCCCATGCAGACAACGACCATGCAACTGGACTGATCGAGGTCCTGAAGTATTTCCACGTGGGCACCATCTGGATGAACCGACCATGGCTCTATGCAGCTGAGGTGCTCGACGACTTCCATGGGAACTACACTCTCAGCGGCCTCATCGCAAAGATGCGGGAAATGCACCCCTATCTCGTAGAAATAGAAGAGATCGCCGCGTCTAGGAACATCCCAATCTTTGAGGTCTTCCAAGGGGCCACGATCGGGCCTTTCACAGTCTTAGCTCCTAGCCGGGCGCGCTATGTCAATCTGATACACGACCTCGACAAAACACCGCCCTCCTATAGGGAAGCGTCTGGCCTTCTTGGATACGTGACTGAGGCAGCCAGGTCCGCAATCGACAAGATAAAAGAATCATGGGGTGTTGAAACCCTTGATGAGAATCCTCCGGCTACATCAGCATCCAACGAAACCAGTGTTGTGCAACTAGGTCATATCGACGGAAGGACCGTCTTGCTGACCGCGGATGTAGGGCCTGCAGGCTTAGAGGAGGCCGCTGCATATGCCCATGCACGAGGTTGGCTGAGCCCTCCCACGTTAGTGCAGATCCCTCATCATGGAAGTCGCCGGAATGTCACGCCGCAAGTTCTGGACTGGTGGCTTGGCAAGCCTGTGGATAGTCAGGAAACCGTACGAGGGTACGCCTATGTATCCGTTGGCAAGGATGCAGACATATATCCTCGGAAGAGGGTCAAGAACGCTTTTATACGTCGTGGCTATCCTGTCCATGCGACTAGAGGAATGACGAAGTACTACCGTCATGAGTTCCTGCTCAGAAGTGGCTGGTCGGCATCGACCCCTGAACCTTTCTCTGAAGATGTTGAAGACTGATGTCACTCCTAAGCCTAATTGACCCATATTCCATCCGCGCTCGGATCTTTCCTGCTGTAATCTCAGCGGTCCCCGCGCTTGCCTTGGGAGCTACGTCGGTCACCTGGGGCAGCTTGGGGCTATCAACGGCGCTAGTCGGTCTCGCAATGGCCGTCATGTTGTTTGTATTGTCGGATCTCGCGCGCCGTCGAGGCAAGAGCATAGAGCCTGAAATAGAGCAGAAAATTGGAGGACGACCGAGCATCACAATGCTCCGCCACGATACCGACCAAATGGATCCTAGAACGAGGGATCGTTATGTAACCTTCTTGGCGGGAAAACTGAACGAAAAAGCTCCGACAAAGGCGCAGGAGAAAGCCAACCCACAAGCGGCGGACGCGTTCTATGCGCGCTGTGGAGCTTGGCTTAGGGAACACACTCGCGACACAAAGAAATTCCACATTCTCTTTGGTGAAAACATCACCTATGGCTTCAGGCGAAACTTGCTAGGCATGAAGCCTGTTGCTGTGTTCCTAAACATTTTGACTGTAATTGCGTGTGCTGCCATCATCGCCGCCACCGAGTGGCCCGTGACATTGGTGAGCCTCAGTCAAACCAAGCTCCTGCCCGTTCTAATCATAGCTTTGCTCCACGCGGTCTATGTGATCTTCGCCGTGACGGAAGCCAGTGTCATTGAGGCCTCAAAACAATATTCCAGACAGCTTTTCCTTAGCTGTGAGGCGCTCATGAACGCAGCACCAGGTCCTCAGACGCCAAGGGGGAAAAAGGCAGAGTAGATGGTACCTAACAGCGTGCCTTCGAAGGCACAGCCAATTCGCTGAAGATCAACATAACAGGCTGCGCCGGGGCCTTAGCTCAATGGTTAGATCCGACCGCTCATATTGGTATGTTTGCAGGATCGTGTCCGTCAGGGAACACTGTATGAGAAGCGTAACTTGGCCTTTTCCTGGCTGAAGTGCGTGCAATGAGGCGCTTGGTGGACTCAGAAGGTGGAGCTTGGTGCGATCATTAAGTCTACGCCCGCGACGCTATCTACTGGAATTCACTGGCCAGCATCTGCTGGCTGGGTTTGTTTTTGATCATGGGCCAGCTTCGTAAGGTCAAGTTGCCCGTAAAATGAGTGAAAAAATGCGTCCTGGATGTGCTGGAGTAGTACTGGATTTGTTGCTTCTATCGTTGGTGCAATCGTAGGTACCATATCCAAGCGCTATGTGAAGACGGCTCTCATTCTTAGTCCTTACGCCATCCTGCCGCACGCATTACATCGCGCTCGGCAGCAAGCAGTGATGTCTCGCACCACCACTTCCGTAATAACCGGGGCCTCATTGGAAATGTTGCCGAGATCGGCTCTGCGTCGGCTGGGAATGTATCAAGGAACCTACGAATCTCGTCGTAGTGCTCGAAGGTCGACATATGGGCTTGAGCAAATTCTAGTGTTCCAGCGCCCTGCAACGGCTGGAAGCGAAAGCCCATACGATCAAGGGAGTGCCCGAACCCATTCCCGTTGTTGGAAAGATAAAGATCTCGCCAGTTGCCGTTGAAACCTGTGTAATTCCATCCTAACAGCCAATAAGTAAATTCTCCATGTGTAGGCAAAAAAACACGTAGACTGAACCTTTCGATTAAGATCATAAATTTGGCGGGCTGAATATGCTGCACGTGAAATTGAGGCTGTTGATCCGTTCTCTTGAAGTGAACGACCTCATTGCGAAGATATCCGTATTCCTTACTTATCTCATCAAGTTCAGTTCGGTCGATCGGTGAGCTGATTTTCCCTTCAAGATAATCTATTTTTTTGCTCAACTTCTCCCATCGGACGAGTTTCTCCACATCGTCGCCATTGGCCTCCCGTTGAACGGCATAGTTAAGCAACGCCTCAAGGTAAGCGAATGAGAAGAGCAGGAGGCTGCGGTTGTGGTGGAGGCGTTCGATAGGAGACTTGGCTCCCTCAGCCTCTTTATATGAGCGGTACGTAGAGCAGAATAATTCCCAAGGCGCGAAACGATTGAATTCATAGAGAGGAGTTTCGTGAAACACGGTGGACTTACCCCTAGGTATGATCCTACACGAACTCAGAAAAGTAGCACGTTGGGCTATTTAGTGAGCTGCGAATGATCTCTCGGTCCTCACGACGAGGACACGCCTCATACGACCATTCACCTCGAATTCAACCTCGTCTTCCTCTGTTCGACCAAGCAATTCTTTCCCTAATGGAGAGCGCTCAGCAAGGAAGCCGTTGGTCAGATCGTCACGGGTTGAGCTCAGGGTGAATGTCGCCGTTTTGCTATCGTCGAGATACTTGATGACGACCCGATCGCCGACACGGATCCCACTAAGAGAGGTGAGCCCTCCTCCCTCTTCGAGAGCTGCCCCGTTCTGCTCATGGACCTGAGCTAGGGATTGTCGCTCGATCTCGTCCGAGACAAGCGCCCCACCTTCAGCCTGTGCCGACGGTACCGTGATGTGGGTTGTGAAAACCCCACCATTGGCAGCACCGTCGCTTGGCCCAATTCCATGGCGTTCCAGGGTCGCGAACAGATCGTCCATGCAGCCATCGGCGTCGAGCGTGAAACTCGACGCCCAGCAGCGCCAGAAGCGCCAGCCAACCCGCTCCAGGATGCGTTGACGGCGCATATCGTCCGCCCAGCGCTCCGGACCGTGGTACTGATCCCCATCACACTCGACGGCCAGGCGCCGTCCGTTTGCTCCCTCGACGACAAGATCGATGCGGTATCCCATGGCGCCGACCTGTGGAGTGACCCGGTACCCGCGCTCCAGAAGGCGGCGCAGCACCTCCCGCTCGAAGTCCGATTCGCACATCGCCTCAAGGTCACCCGTCGGCGTAGCAGCACCGGCCATCGGCTCACGGAAGTGGCGTATCACCCGCGCCTTCAGGTCGTCGGGCTTGAGTTCCTCCTCACGAACCGAACGAACAAGCACGAGACGATCGCGGGCGCGAGAGAGCGCCACGTTGAAGCGCTGTTCGAATTGGGCTGCCGTCTGCGCCTGCTTGCTGTTGGGATCAGCGATCATGGACAGGAAGACGATGTCGCGCTCGTTGCCCTGGAAGGTGGCGCTGTCACCGCAGGCGATGCGGTGGCGCATCATCATTTCTTCTCCGAGTTCATCGAGAAGCATGCGGTTGATCAGTGCAGCCTGCTTCGCTCCGATCAGCGATACCACGCCGATCGTGCGCCAGCGGTCCTGGGCCTCGATACGAGCAAGGCTGGAATCCTCAACGATCTTGCGGATCTCGCTGACGATGACCTCGGCCTCCCGTGGATTCTGCTTGTCGCCCTGCCGACGCCCGTCCGCGACGTAGATGTCGACGAGTGGCGGATCGAGCCGCTCATGCGCCGTTGGCACGCGCAGCGGCACCAGCGGCTCAGGGTAGAACTGCATGGAGAACCGGATAATCGGCTCAACGCACCTGAAGTGCTCCTTGAGCATGACCAGCTTGTCTGGGAACATGACCTTGGCGAGGTCGTAGAGTGAGGCTCCCGGAAGCAGAAGCGTCTTAAAGGGCTGCCCTTTGAGGAAACCGTTCTCAAGGCGATCAATCTTCGCGTTCTCGATAAAGGCCGCTGTCGGGCTCACCTGCTTGTCGTCGCCGACCACGAGGATCTTCTTGCCGCGAAGGAGTGCCGGCACCTCACGGATGTCGGATTGGGAGGCCTCGTCCATGATGACGAGGTCGAACGATCCGACCTCGCCAGGCAACTGCTCCGCAACGCGCCATGTTGGCATGATCCAGCACGGAATGGCGTCGTAGCACTGCGCCATGGCACTGCGGGCATCACGGCGATGCCGGACAGCGCCCTTCCCAGTGCCCTTGCCGGTCTTGCGCAGGGCTGTGGCGAACATCATCAGCGCAGAGCGCACCGGCCCAGACATGGATCGGCCGAGCTCATAGAAGGTCCGCTCGCGCACCACCCGCTCGAAGGTCTTTCTGATGTCAGCATCAAGGCGGACCCGTTCCTCGGTCAGGCTACGCAGCCGGTTCCGGTCATCGATCCGCGCCAGATAAGCGGAGGCGGCCGCCCAATCCCATGCCTCACGCCAGTCGGCGGGAATCAAAGCATCCGTTTCGCCTTCAACTGGCTCTGTGGCCAGACGCCGGCTCCAGAGAGGAGCCCCCGCTTCGTGGATCCGAACTGTCATGGTGCGGACAAGCGCCAGATGGTTCTTGTGCTGATTCAGGTCATCGATTTGGCGCCTCAAGGCACCCCAGAGCCGGGCGATGTTCTCCGTCTCGATATCAGATCGGCCGATCGCCTCGCCCAGCAGGTCACGAGCCAGTTTCCCGATCTTGCCTGATGCATCCGAGAAGAGCCCCTCAAGACGGGAGACTTCAACGCGCGCGGCGGCGAGTTGTGCGGAGGCCGCCGCATTCCGAAGCGCCTCCTCGGCATGTTTCATCCGAGCAGGATCGCGCCAGAGATCCCGAGGCGAGCTCGCCCCAGGTATCACTTGGCCGAAGACCTCCTCGAGCGCGCGCATAGCGCCGGTCCCCTCCACGAGGATGGCACTAAGGAGGCTAACGAGTTGTTCGATCTCCCGCGCCGACCCTGCAGACGGAGCACCAATCTCCTCGGCCAGCGCCCGCCACCGGACTCTCAATGAAGTGACTTGCTCCCGCCAGATGAGATACTGGCGAATGTGATCCCAGTCCTCACGAGCAGTTGGCGTGCGTCCTTGCACCTTGATGGCCTGCACAACCGGCCGGAGTGCCTTCTCGCGAAAGGCAAAGAAGCCAAAGACGTCCTCACCGTTGGCGAGGCGGCCGATCAATTGGGTCGCCTCACCGGCTGCTGGCTCGAAGGTATCAGGCAGTTCCACCGGCTGGGCCAAGTAGCGCTTGCGCTCCTCGACAATCGGCTTTGCGTCTTCGGCAAACCGCAGGAGCGGATCGAGTGCGCCGGCTCCTCGCTCGCCAGAAATCGCATGCTGAGCTACCGGCTCAAGCCACGGATTAGCCTTGGTGAGCATCTGAACACGCTGCAGGGTCTCAAGGGCTTCGGCTCCTCGGAGCGCCTGCCCGATGGCACCAGCCGAACCGATGCGGATCGACAGCGAGCCATCCCGTGCGGCAGCCTCTGCGAAGCGCTCGGACCGGACGAGGTCCTCATGCAGCCGGGCAATGACGTCCCCGTCGGGCAGATCCTCAACCGACGGGAGCACCGCATCCAGGTGCTCAAGCCGGGAGCCGAGGGTCACACGTGCAGCCCGAAGGGCGGAAATCTCGTCGTCTGACAGACCAGCATTCTGCGCGGACTGCTCCGGGCGATCTTCGAACCACCTGTATTGCTCTGCCGAGGAGACGATCCGTTTTGCAAGCTCCGCGGGCCGCTCGCCAGCCCCGGTCGGGGCGAGCTGCAACAGGGCGAAGCGCTCGATCTCCCTATCGACCTCCTCGAGTCGGGTCCGGAGGCCAACAACAGAGGCTTCCAGGTCACGGATCAGAGGCGATTGCTCGCTGGGCCTGATGCTCTCGACGACGGACTGCAGGAGGCGCACGGCCGTCTCGAGTTGCTTGAATCCTTCTCGCTCCGTGGCCGTGATGCTGATCGCGAGATCCCGGACCCCTTCGGGCAGCTGGTTCCGCAGGACCGCAAGGGCAGGCTCGCCATGGGACACGACCAGGACCCGCCGACCCGTGGCCATGTAGTGGCAGATGATGTTGGAGATCGTGTGCGTCTTGCCCGTGCCGGGCGGTCCCTGGACAACGATGCCATCGGTGCCTTCCAGACGCCGGACGATCTCGATCTGGTCATCGTTGAAGGGCTTTGGGAAGAAGAGGTCCATAGCCTCGGGTTGAGGCGCCGCCTCCGCTGTCCCGCCGGTGGTCTCACCGACGCGATTGCCTAGTGGAGCCCAGATATCGTTCGGCTGTGCTGTGGAGGGCCCCATCACGAGGGTCTGGGCCGGGCCCGGCAACGAACCCTCCTCGGCAGCCTTCTCGACCGACTTCTTCAGGTTCTCGAGATCAGCCAGGATGAAGCTGTCGGATCGTCTCCGGGCAAACAGAACCCAACGGTCCGAGACGGTCAGGTGCTCGCTGGCCGGCAGCACCGGCTGGTCGGGTGCCAGTGCCTGGCGATCGGGCAAATATACGCCTTCGGCATCCAGACGGGCCTGACAGGCCCGGAGGATAGGCTCGAACCCGTCACGCCGATAAGGCGAGACACCCTCGTCCGCGTCGACGAGCGCGATCGCCCGACGAGACGCGTCCAATGCCAAAGGAGCCCCTTCGACGCCGAGATCCTCGAACGGACGCATGTTGATGCTGGCTGTGGCCGCGCGGGGGCGGACCTTGATCTCACCGCCGCTAAGATCATTGATCTCGATCTCTACGAGACGCTCGACCAGAGGCAGGTCGACCTCATTGCCATCCCTAAGCCAGCGGGAGAGCCCGATACCCCAAACGAGTTCGAAGGATTTGTCGCCCCCTCCGAGTTCAGCGAATTGGGTGACCTCAAACAACCTCTGATACAGCGCCAGGGACCGCCGAACTGGACGTTCTGCGATCGACCAGGGCAACCATTGTTCAGTAATCCACGTCTCGGCGGCGATCTTGACGTCGGAGCGATCCTCCAAGCGCAGGCGCACATCCCAGCGGAGAATGGTCTCGTCCTTCTTGATGGCTTCCGCCACATCCTCCGGGCGCACGGCTCCGGAGGCCAGAAGTTCATCCCGTTCCGTTTCCGTTACCGTCCGAAGCAGGTAGTCCCGGAGTTTAGGCTCGCGCTCGGGATCAGGGGAGATTTCCAGCCAGTCTACCGCGAGTTCTGGCGGTGTGGGAGGATCACTGCGCCGGAGCCGCTCCACGGCGAGCCACACCGGGCCATCCTCGTCCACCAGATCGTGACGAACCCCAGGCATGGCATGCAATTCATGCTGGTGCAGCACAAAGGTCTGTCCTGTTGGAAGCCGATGCTCAGACAGCCGCAGGGCTGGACGCTCATCCAGCCGGACCACCTGCTCGACGTATCCCAGGAGATTGTGAAGGCGCTCAGCGGCAGGTGCGACGGTATCAGGTGCAGACATCATGTTCTTTGGCTTGCTTCGTTCCTAGCCCCTCGAACGAAGCTTTGTTGCTAAAGAGACTCATCTGAGCGTCCGGTATTGGTCAAGCCTAAAGTGTTGGTCCATTAGCGTCACAGTGACCACAGCAAGACGAGCGGACAGACAGAGGTCCTCGCCTACACTCCCCAGTAGTGGCTGTCAGCCTGATCCCTGGTAAACCCAATCGGCTTCCATCGACACTGACAGTATTCAAGATGATGAACTATGATTTCGAGTCTGTGTGGCACAGCCGCAGTGACAATGATCTTAGTGCGTCCAGCAGCCGCAGAGTCAAAAGCGATTCTCGCAGAGTCAAGGCAGAACTTTTATCTTTCTTTCGACTCGCCGCTTTAGGCCTCAAGAGTCCTGCGGTTTCAGTTTTTCCAATGCAAACTGCGTTAACAATCGCTCAATCATTTCAGATCGACTCCACACGTAACATCGAATCAGCCATCACTTGAACGGTTGCGAGAAGAGCGGGTGCGCAGGCTCCAGTTCTTTGCGCCACAAGAGCAGCGCTCCCACAGGCCTATCGTCCCGGTAGGTTGGTGGGAGCCTGACGTGTTGGCGCTCACGAACGTCGACGGCGGGACTAGCGTCCTCACTGGAGGCTCCGTCCGCCTAGGCAGTCTGCCTCCGAAACTCTCGCAGCCCTCTTCGATCAGGAGATGCAACCCGTGAACTAAGGCCAGGCAAAGCAAAAGGCCCACGAAGCTGGAAACTTCGAGGGCCTTTGGAGACCCACCGAGGGGTGGGCGTAATGGAATCTTGAACACGTTCCTTATGCCATCCCGACAAGCTGACTGTCAACAACATCGGTGTCGGTGAACGCTCCCGCTTTGCCCTCACATTGGAGGGACGCGATGCAACTCGCATCGTCAGGATGCCGGCGGCTGAGACATGCCGCTCTGGCAGCGAGAAAACTCGTGCTCGAGGTCGGGCGCGCTGTAACGCGCAAAGAACTCTCAGCCGCCGCCCATGCGGCCGAGAAGGCGCTTGGGCTGAGTGCAACCCAGCGCATGGTTTTGGGTCAGCTCGTGGCATGCTGGGGTGAGCAGAAAGCCGACCGGCTTTTGGTGTGGCCGTCTAACGCCCGATTGGTGGCGACCACAGGTCTGTCCGAGCGCTCTATCCGTAACGTAATCCGTGCCCTGATCGACCTCAGGCTCGTGGTTCCGAAAGACTCGCCTAACGGCAAGCGCTACGCCATCCGGGATGATGCTGGCGCGGTTGTTGACGCCTTCGGATTTGACCTGACCCCGATCTATGCCAGGCGGCGTGAGTGGGCTGAAACAGTCGCCCAACAGAAGCGGCTCAAGGACGCCCACAAGCGGATGTTCGATGAAATCACGATCTGCCGTCGGGCAACAGAGGAGGCGCTGAGCGCTCTTTCCCAGCACTTTCCCGAGGTTGAACGATCTAATCTGGAGCACCGCCTGGAGGTCTTGAAAACCAGAACCCCCAGGAGGTCCGGATCATCCCTCCCCGAGGGCCTAGCCGAAGCGTGGAAGGAGGTTCGGAGCCTTGCTGAGGACGCCTTCTACAAGGCAGGCTGTGACGGCACCGAATGCCGGCACATTGAAGCAGAGAACGGATCTCCTAGTGAGACTTGTGACAACAGCACTAATCTGTCTCAACCGCGCACGATTGCTCGATCGAGTTCTACGCAGATCTTGCCAGCGCTGGTGGTCGAGGCTTGCCCTGTGATCTCTTACTATGGGCAGGTGATCCGAAACGCTGCTGATGTGGTTTCAGCTGGCCGTTACCTGCGTGCCTCCTTAGGGGCTCATCCCAGCACGTGGGATGAGGCTGTCCGGACCATAGGTGATTTCTCTGCAGCAGCCGCGGTCATTTACGTACTGCAGCTCTATGACGACGACGTTGCTAGCGGACGAAACCGCATCCGGAATGCCGGCGGCTATTACCGATCCATTGTGCGCATGATCGGCAGAGGAAGCATCAATCTTCAGGCTGAGCTCTTGGCTCTGAGGCGACGAAAGCTCTTGTGAGAGAAAGATCTTCTATCAGCGTCGGCCCCGTCACAACATGCCCGAAGCCGTCAGGTGGACATATGGCTTGTATGGAAAGATTCTGCTTGAGGAGATCAGCTTGGGCGTGACGAGCATGGCATCTGATGTCCTCATGAAAGGCATGGAACTGGGTTCTAGGTGAGTAGAGGATTCGCTTCGTGCATTGGGGTTGTTTCTCCGAGCAACCCTGAGGAGCAAGCTCAAGGGCGGCGATCCGGGGCAGTGGTGTTTCGATGCTGCCAGCTCGTCGGACCCCGTGCTACGAGGGTTGCATCCTGCCGGAATCGGTCTCGACACGTTTCCGGCTACCGCAATGAACGCTCACAGGTTGGCCGGAAAAACAGGAGCATACCTTTGCCAAGGGAAGCCCCGCAGATACGATCAGGCTAAGGAAGAGGCAGTGGACATAGAACTCCTCTAGGAGTCCGGGTAACGCGAGAAGCATGACCGCATGACAATCTACCGCTGCCCATATTGCGCAGTCGACGCCGGCGGCTTCCGATCGCTCTGCGCCCATATCGTCAAGCGGCATAAGCTTTCGTACGAGTTTGATCTCGTGATGGCTGAGGCCGGCGATAGTTTTATTGTCAAGCGACTACCTAAGCGACCGAAAGAGGCAAAGATGTCTGCCCCGTCTGTGGCGCCAAGGCAGTCCAAGGAAACACCGGCACACGCCTCTTCTCCGCCGAAGAAGCCGACGGGGGTCAACCGCGCGTTCTACGTGATGCATCGTGGCGACGCCTTGAGAGCTCAAAAGCACACCTGTTTCTACTGCTATTGCCCGCTCACGGTACGCATGGCGACAGCCGATCACAGGATCGCGCAGGCAAAGGGCGGAAAGCACAGCCGAGACAATCTTGCGGCCGCGTGCGCAGACTGCAACGGCCTGAAAGGCGCCACGAGTGAGGTCGAATTCAAGCGGTTGATCAAGGTTCCGCCGGCGGGCGCCCCTCTGCCGCTCTTGCTCGCCTGGTCACGACGGAGGACTTGGCTTGCCACACATCGGGCTACTAGGCGACTGTCGCGCTTGTTCGGATTACGCTATGACGGCCCGTCGATCGGACGGAATTAGGTGCGACAGAGGGTAGACAGGGTCTCAGATCACTGATGAATACCCTTTTCGGATTGCTTGTCGAGGGGCCGACTCCGAAGTGGCCTGACCTCCCGAAAGAGCTCTAGAGCAAACATTCCCCTTCTATCCCCACAACAATGTCTGCTCTGAAGCGCCAAAGCGGACCAAGCGCCTATGTCCTAGGAGTGCCCGGAGCGAGTATTGAGCGGCGGACCAGAAGCTGACCTTACCGCGATACACGAAGCTCCCGCTTTGCGCCGTCAGAATCTCTTTGAACAGTCAATGACATCAGAGTCCTTAGATGAGGCATGCCCCTTGTTGACCGGCATGTGACCGCCTCAAGTTTCGCCTACAGCCAAATTCGAAACCTCAGTCCTGTCGCGCAAGCGCGGCGGTCCGCATATCAATCCGCCCGCGCTCTCGCGTAGGATCATGCGCTCTGCCGCACGCCACCATCCGTCATCCTGTACCAAGTAATGATGGCGGACACGTAGGCCCGGTGAAGAGCGTGGAAGGGAAGTGGCTTCATCGGCACCACTGGGAAGGGCAGAGTATCCGGCCGACCCGTCGAAATATATTCCGCCATCCGGATTCCCATGGCGGTTTGAAGACCCACGCCACGCCCCATGCAGCCGATGTCGACGAGGAGCCCGGGTTCGGGCTCGTGGAGATGGGGCAGGAAGTCTCGTGTGAGCGCTACGCGCCCACACCAGCGATGTTGGAACGGCACCCCAGCGAGGCGCGGGAACATCTTGACTACCACCCGCTCCAGGTGCGCCCAGTCAGCGGCGGAGGTGGGTTCCCGGAAGGGACCACGCCCGCCCATGATCAAACGCCCCGCGTGATCAAGCCGGAAGTAGAGAAGGAGCTTTCGAGTGTCCGAACAGACCTGGCCGTGAGGGAGGATGGACCGGCGCAGGTTGTCGGACAGGGGAGCAGTGGCGACTTGGAAGGAGTTCGGGGCGATGATCGTCTGCCTGAGCCCCGGCACGAGGTCACCCGTGTAGCCGTTCGTGCACAGCACCACCCGCTCGGCCTCAACAGTCCTCCCATTAGCCGCGGTCACGTGCCAGCGTCCGCCTCTCCGGACGAGGCGTGTTGCTGGGCTGCGCCCATAGATGCGCGCGCCCGCCTCCAACGCGGCGCGAGCGAGGCCGCGGGCATAGGCAAGCGGCTGGATTGCCCCGCCTCGCTGGTCGAGCCAACTCGCCTCATACTGGTCTGTGCCGAGATGAGCCTCGGTGGCGGTCCGGTCCAGGAACTCGACCGGCGCACCCCGTTCTGCCCAGTCCGCGGCACGTCGGCGGACGGTCTCGACGCTCTCGGGGGTATGTGCACCCTGGATCCACCCACGACGCAGATGCGGCACCTCCATCCGGTGTTTGGCGATGAGGTCGAACACCGCATCGGCTGTCCTTCCGGCGAAGTTCGCTAGGCGATCCCCGGCCTCCTCGCCGAGCATCGAGCGAAGCTCACGAGGGTCGTATTTCAGCCCTGGGATCACTTGGCCGCCGTTTCGGCCGGATCCGCCCCAGCCCGGCTCGTGCGCCTCCAATACCGTCACGTCGACGCCTTGCTCGGCGAGGTGGAGCGCGGTCGAAAGTCCGGCATAGCCGGCCCCGATCACGCATATGTCGGCCCGAGCGTCTGCCTCGAGCGGTGGTGTCTCAGGTGCTGGCGGCGCTGTTGCAGCCCAGAGAGAGGGGCTCAAGGGAAACGGCTCGGTCATCGGCAAAGACCTTTCAGAGAGGCTTCAGTACTCGCCGCAAGAAATCCTGAGTCCGGGGATTGCGCGGGTTCGTTAACAATTCGGCGGCGGGACCCTCCTCGGCGATAACGCCGCCGTCGAGGAAGAGCACACGGTCAGCGACCTCGCGGGCGAAGCCGATTTCGTGCGTGACCACCACCATGGTCATGCCCTCATCGGCGAGCGACCGCATGACGGTGAGCACGTCGCCTACGAGTTCTGGGTCTAGGGCGGAGGTGGGTTCATCGAAGAGAATTGCCTTCGGTCGCATCGCCAGCGCACGGGCGATAGCGACCCGCTGCTGCTGTCCGCCGGAGAGCTCGTGCGGATGAGCCCCAACCTTGTCCGCAAGCCCCACGCGCTCTAAGAGGAGCCGCCCATGCGCCTGTGCGTCCGCCCGTGGCTCGCGCTTCACAAAGACGGGACCCTCAATAACGTTTTCTAGCGCAGTGCGGTGCGGGAAGAGGTTGAAGCGTTGGAATACCATGGAGACCTGGGTGCGCACGGTGGTTATGGACTTCGCTGTCCGGTTCACCGGGATGCCCTCAAACCGGATCGAGCCGGAATCGTAGCCCTCCAGACCGTTGATACACCGCAGGATTGTGCTCTTGCCCGATCCTGAAGGACCGATGATGCACACGACCTCGCCCTTCGACACGTGAGTCGTGATCCCCCGGATGACGTGGTTTGCCCCGAAGCTCTTGTGAACGTTATCGAGCTCGATCATCGCCATCGCGTCACCTCCGTCCGAAACGCCGCTCAAGGTGGCCAACGAGGAGGATCAACGGGATGCTCATGCACAGGTACAGCAGCGCCACAAGGGTGAAGACGGTCGTATTTTGGAAGGTTGAGGATGCGATGAGCTTGCCTTGAAGCGCAAGCTCCGCAACCGTAATCGTGGAGGCCTGGGACGAGTCCTTCAGCATCATGATCATGATGTTGCCGTAGGGCGGGAGCACGATCTTGAACGCCTGCGGCAGGATCACTCGCCGCATTGTGAGTCCCCAGCCCATGCCGATGGTTTGTGCCGCCTCCACCTGTCCACGGTCGATCGCCTCGATGCCGGCTCGGAAGTTCTCCGACTGATAGGCGGAGTAAGCGATCCCGAGCCCGATGATTGCGGCCTGCACCGCGGTGAGTGATATGCCGAGGTCTGGCAGGACGAAGTAGATGTAGAAGAGCTGCACGATGATCGGAATGCCCCGGATCGTGTTCACGAATGTCTTGGCGATGCCCGCGAGGATCGGCACGCCCGACACGCGCATGAGCGCCCAGAGAAGGCCAAGCGCGGTCGAGAGCACAAGAGACCCAGCCGTCACGATAAGGGTGAGGCGCAGGCCTTGAAGGAGGATGGGCAGGAACTCGATGGAGTCCTTTAAGAAGCCTTGCATGGGGACCTAGCGGCAGGAACAGGCGTATTTGGAGGGGAGGCGCGGCGGTGGCGCCGCCCCTCGGCGGGCGCTACTCCTGGAGCCCCCACTTAGTGAGAATCTTGGCAACCGTGCCGTTTTGCTTGAGCTTCGCTAGTGACGCGTCGATCTTCCGCAGCAGCTCGCTGTCGCTCTTACGCACCCCGATGCCCACGGATCCCACCACCATGGGCTTATAACCCTTCACGAGCCGCACCTCGGGAAAGCGGCCTTGCTGGAGGTTGTAGGCGACGATGGGCAGGTCAGCGAATCCGGCCTTGATGCGGCCGGCGTTCACATCGCGCATGATGTCCGGGATCGTTTCGTAGATCTTCACTTCCGGGAAGAGCCCGCTCTTCTGCAGCGGCTCCACATAGGCTGTGCCGACCTGGACCCCGACGTTGAGGCCCTTCAGGTCTTGAAGCGATGCATATTCCTTGACGTCGCTCTTGGGCACGAACAGCCCGTCCCCATAGGTGTAGACCGGGGCCGAGAAATCGATCTGCTGCTTGCGAGGCTCGGTGATGTACATCGCCGCTGCGATGATATCGATGCGGTTCGAGGTGAGTGAGCCAATGAGCGCGGAGAACTGCATCGGCTCCACCTGAACCCCGAAGCCGGCGTCCTTGCCGATTTCGGTGATCAGATCCACCATGACACCCTGGATCGTGTTCGTCTGGGTATCCAGGAAGGTGAACGGGATACCAGTCGGGGTCGAGCCGACCTTGAGGGTTTGCTGGGCGGCTGCGGGCAGCGCAAGCGAGACGAGAATCGCGCCGGCGGCGATCAACGAGCGCAACGACATTAAGGGCTCCCTAGTTTTGTTGGTTCGGGCCGCTGCCCGACCTTCACTGGTATGAAGATTTCTGCATAGCCTTAGCTTGTCCGCAATGTTTTTTTACGACGATCGAAGACTTGGAGATCTGATGAGGGGTGGATGCGGGATAACCCCAGTCTAGAAGCGAATAATCAATCAAGGAACAAGGCCGCTGTCACTAGAAGCCCGGGGACTAGGGCAGTTCACCCCGTGATGAACTGCCCTTCACAGCACAGATCTTACTGCAGGATCGCCTTGACCTTCTCGGCAACACCGGTGCCGATGGCCTTGTGAGCCTCTGGGCTTAGGTGAACACCATCGATGCCATCCGTGGTCGTCAGCTTGCCGGCATCAAGGAACTCGGCTCCAGCTGCTTTTGCAATCGCTTCAAAGTAAACCGGAAGCGCCTTCGTCTTCTCCACACCGCCGGCGAACCTCTCGGCGCGTCCTTCAGGGAACAGTTTCCCCAGTGGGGGTGGAGCGAGGACTAAGACCTTGGGAGCGGCATACGACGTTCCCACCCCGCCCTTGGTTTGCGCCACGGTGTCGATCAGCTTGCCCATGCCAAGCGCGATCCGGAATGGCGAGCGATCGAACATCTTCTTCACATCGTTGGTGCCTAGCATGATCACAACGAGGTCAAGCGGCTGGTGCGTGGCTAGAGCCGAGGACAGGTAGGCAGATCCATCGAGCCCGGCACCCGAGATGTGGGGCAATGTCGGATCAGGGATGTCGGTTGTACGGGCGCTCAGCCCTTCGTCGATAACTTCGTAGCCTGATCCGAGTGCTGCCTGAAGGACACCGGGCCAACGCACGTCTTTGGAATACCGAGTGGTCGAGCCGCTTTCGACCGGGATGTAGCCCCAGGTGTTGGAGTCGCCGTAGACCATGATGCGCTTGGCAGCCCCATCGGCGGCGTGCGCTATGCCTCCGGCAAGAAGCGCAACTGCCGTGAGTGCGCCGACGAGACTGCGTCGGGTGAGAGACATGTGGGCTTCCTCCTTCGCTTGCCGATAATGGATTCGATCTGGCAATCAGCAGGGGAACCTACCGAAGCAGCCGCTGAACAGAGGCTTCGTCTCATGGCTGAGTTGCGAATAATACAATCGTACTTTTGGCTCATGCACTCAGGAAGACAGCCGCGTACCTCGCGTAAGCCTCTTTGTGGAGCCGGATGGGACTGCAATTGGTCGTATCGCATTTCTCACCCTTGACGATGAGGTGCTAACAGCGCCCTTAGGCCGAAGGCCAAATCGGGATGCAGTGCGCTTTGAGCGCTCATTATGATTGTTGCACTTTCACGTGGAGCGGCGGTAGCCCAACCCATCGCAGATACGCTTCATGAATAGGAGCCGGGCTTCTGTCGCGACGGGCCTATGTCGGATTAACGGACCTCAATGAATGTGCCCTAGTCTGCCTACCTGCTACGCGGAGTTCCAAATTCCCCAAGCAGCGACTTATGCGGCCTGGAAGCGCCATTCACCCTTGTAACGATCGGCGGCGAGATCCTTGTGCGAGACCTCGGGTGCCCGGCCGGAGATCAGGTCGGCGAGGACGCGCCCGGAGCCGCAGGCCATGGTCCAGCCGAGGGTGCCATGACCAGTGTTCGTGAACAGGTTCCTGTACCGTGTCGGCCCCACCACGGGCGTGCCATCCGGCGTCATCGGCCGCAAGCCCGTCCAGAAGCTGGCCTGCCTGACGTCTCCGCCCTGCGGGAACAGGTCCGTGACCGAGTGTTCCAGCGTTGCTCGCCGCGGCCCCCGCAGGCGCTGGCTGAAGCCGGCCAGTTCCGCCGTTCCTCCGACCCGGATCCGGTCGCCCAAGCGCGTGATCCCGACCTTGAAGGTCTCGTCCATCACGGTCGAGACCGGCGCCGCGTCCGGGTTCACGATGGGCATGGTCAGGGAATAGCCCTTGACCGGATATACCGGCAAGTGGATCCCGAGGGGCTTCACCAATTGGGGCGTATAGCTGCCCATGGCTGCCACATAGGTCTCCGCTGTGAGCACCTCGCCGCCATCAATCTGCACGCCGGAGATCCGGTTGCCTTCGGTGAGCAGCCTCTGGACGGAGGTGCCGTACCGGAACCGGACGCCCAGTTGCTCGGCAATCACAGCGAGCCGCTGGGTGAACAGGTGAGCGTCCCCGGTCTCGTCGCCGAGGAGACGCAGGCCGCCGACAATCTTGCCCTGGACGAGACCGAGCGCCGGCTCGATGCCCACGCAGTCTGCGGGGTCCAGGATCTCGTAGGGCACGCCGTAGCCGTCGAGAACCGCCGTGTCCTCCCCGATCCCATCGAGCTGCTTTTGGGTGCGGAAAAGCTGAAGCAGACCCTGCTCCCGGTGATCATAGGTGATGCCGGTCTCCTGCCGCACCTCGCGCAGGCAGTCCCGGCTGTACTCGGCGAGAGCGACCATCCGGCTTTTGTTGCGCCGATACGCCTCCTCGGTGCAATTGGCCAGCATGTGGGCCAGCCAACCCCAGAGGCGCAACTCGGTGCGTGGCCAGAGAACCAGTGGACGGTGCTTCATCATCAGCCACTTCATGGCCTTGATCGGAATGCCGGGAGCGGCCCATGGCGCCGAGTAGCCGGGCGAGACCTGTCCCGCATTAGCGAAGCTCGTCTCCATGCCGGCAGTGGGCTGGCGATCCACCACCGTCACCTCATGACCCAGCTTGGCGAGATAATAGGCGGACGTGACGCCGACGACGCCGCTGCCGAGAACGAGAACGCGCATGGTGTGACCCTCAAGAATGGTGTAATGGCGGTGGTAGCGGAACCGCTGTGCACCAGCACCGTAGAGCCGATGATCCAGCGTCGGCGTATCAACTGAAAGCAGTACTCTCCAGAAGCTGTGAACGACCTCAGAAATCCGCAACTTTACCCCATACAGAGGCGCTTAAGCGTTCAGGCCTGTAGGGGCGTGGATCCACGATCGGCGGTCGACCCGTAATCAGGTCCGCGATGAGGTGGCCAGCCCCTGGTCCAATCCCGAACCCATGCCCACTGAAGCCGGCGGCAAGAATAAAACCTGGTATATTCTCAACCTCACCAATGGCAGGCACCCCATCGGGTGTGCTGTCGATGTATCCGGCCCATACATCGGTTATTGGCATCTGGCGCATGCCCGGCATGAGATCGCACGCTCTTGAGTGGGTTAAGCGGATCTGTTTCGTATCAGGCTTGGGATCGAGGATCCGGACTTTTTCCATCGGCGTCACTTCATCCAATCGCCATTTGCGCAGGGTCTCGTGCCCCTGACGCCAGCCTTCAAGTCCCCCGGGCGCAAGGCTACGCCACCGCCGAGCGAACATTGGCAAGAACTCGCGACTGAACCGGAGTTGCTGCGGGGTTGGATCGACCCGCGCCCGGCCGCTGATTGCAAGAGTGTAACCACCATTACCGCGCCGGGTCATTGAGATTTCTGCCGTATGCAGTGCATCGGGCAAATCGTTTGCGCCCGGTGCGACGGCCAAGATCGAGGCTCGTATCGACGCTTGCGGGAAACGAATGCCGAGTTGGTGACAGAAAGACGATGCCCAAGCGCCACCGGCCATGACGGCAACGCGTGTGCGTATGGTGCCCTTTTCCGTCACAACCGCGCTTACGCGGCCGCCGCTGACTTCAATGCCACGCGCTGCGCAATTCTGATGTACGGTCCCCCCGGCTGCCAAAATCGCCCGCGCCGTCACGGGAACGGCTCGGGACGGGTCGGCCGTGCCATCGCTTGGTGAGAACACGCCCCCCTTCCAAACCCGACCGCTGGCACGGCCGTGTTCCGTCGCTTCCTGCTGACTCAGCATATGGGTCGTGACGCCAGCCATTTTGGCAAAGTCGCGCCATTTCGCCCAACCAGCTAGTTCGCTCTCGTTCTGAGAGAGATACAGAAGCCCACAGCGGCGAAAGCCAGTATCCTCGCCGGTCTCTTCAGCCAACTTCTCCCACAGATCAAGGCTCTTCGTTGCCATCGGCAACTCGCGCGCGTCACGGTTTTGCTGACGGCACCAGCCCCAGTTGCGACTGGATTGTTCTGCACCGACCAGCCCCTTCTCGACCAGCGCGACCTTCACGCCGCGCCTCGCCAGATAGTACGCCGTGAAGACGCCGACCACGCCACCACCGATGACGACCACGTCGGCTTCCTGCGGTAGGTCAGGCGTGGTCCTAATTTGAATGAGCGGCGCCGGCATGGCAGGTCTCCCGTAGTTTGGCTGGAGCATAGATGACTGGCAGCAGACCCATTCCCTGCAACGATGCGATGCAACGGAATTTCATGCTGTTCATACAATGAAAGACAGGTGATTGTTGCGGTCGATCCTATGGTCATAGGCTGGGAAGAAGCCACAATGTGATCAGAACGCCTATGCTCGCACCCAGATAGACTCATCTAGGGTCTATGATCAGGCACACCTGCCAGACCAGTGCAAAAGCGCTCATGCGATTGCAGTAGCGAACAAAACCGGCATAATCGCGGGATCTAATCCAAGACTGTGCGGATGACAATGAAGCTCGACCGGATCGATCTGAAGATACTCTCGGAACTCCAGAAGAACGGGCGCATCACCAACGTCGAACTCGCAGAACTCGTCAATCTCTCGCCAAGTCCCTGCCTCATGCGGGTGAAGAGACTCCAAACTGAAGGGTACATAACCAGCTATTCAGCACAGGTAAACGTTTCTAAACTTGGTCAGACACTTACGGTTTTCACCGAGATCACGCTCAAGAACCATAGACAGATCGATTTTGCACGCTTTCTTGCAACCGTCGATAAAATCGATGAGGTTATGGAGTGCCATCTCGTTTCTGGTGGCTACGATTATCTGATGAAGTTCGTCACACCGGGCATCGCTGAATACCAGACGATCATGGAACGCTTGATCGATATGGATGTGGGCATCGACAAATACTTCAGCTACGTGGTTCTGAAATCTCCGATCGTCAAAACACACCTTCCGCTCGATAAGATGTTTGACGTTTGAACGAAGAGATCCGGCGGGTTCTCATTAACGCTTCGAATAGGCCTGCAGGAGTTCGGGATCCTGCTCCAGACTGTCGAGCCAACCTGGGTTGAGCTTCGGTACAGAGGAAAACAACAACCGCGAATAGGGATGTCCGGCCTCACTGCCCATAACGTCGGGGCTCAACTGCTCGATCTTCTCGCCAGCATACATCACCGCTACCTCGTCACAGATCGCCCGTACCGTCGAAAGATCGTGACTGATGAAAAGGTACGACAGGGAAAGCTCGCGCTGAAGTTCCTTGAGGAGTTCAATGATTGCTGCCGCGACGACGGTATCCAGCGCAGAGGTGATCTCGTCACAAAGTATGAGCTTGGCGTCGGCCGCCAATGCACGTGCCAGATTAACGCGCTGCTTCTGTCCGCCTGACAGCTCCCCTGGTCGCCGATATCGTAAAGAGCGCGGCAAGCGAACCATATCGAGCAGTTGATCGATCCTGGCCTCTCGCTGCTTGCCGGCCATCCCATGATAGAATGTCAAAGGGCGGGCCAGGATATCGGAAATCGATTTGGCGGGATTGAGTGCAGTATCGGCAGATTGGAAGACGATCTGCACCTCGCGTAGCTCATTGCGGCTGCGTTTGCGCAAATCCCGATCAAGCGGCTTACCTTCAAGAAGAATCTGTCCCTGCGTGGCAGGCAGAATGCCAGCGATGACCCGCGCCAAGGTTGATTTTCCGCAGCCGGACTCGCCAATGATGCCGAGATTCTTCCCACGAGGAAGCTCGAAGCTGACCTTGTTGAGCACCCGTAGGGTAGGAGTTCCGCTTTCATCCAGCTTACCGTATCCCGCCACAATGTCCTTGACGACGAGAAGCGGCTTTTCGGGCTCAACGCTTTCAGCGGCCACCCGGGCATGCGAGGCCGGCTCAAAAGCGTTGAGCAACTCCCGTGTATATGGATGCTGCGGACGCTCCAAAATATCCTGGGTCAGGCCAACTTCCTGGATCTCGCCGTTTTTCAAAACGACGATGCGGTCGGCAATCTGCGCGACGACGGCAAGGTCGTGCGAAACATAGACCCCGGCGATCGCGCCTTTCTTCATCACCGACTTAAAGGCACGAAGAACCTCAACCTGCGTCGTCACGTCCAGTGCAGTCGTCGGCTCGTCGAAAATCACAAGCTTTGGATCACCAATCAGAGCCATCGCTGCCGAAAGGCGTTGCAGCTGGCCGCCGGATACCTGGTGCGGGTAGCGGTCACCAATCGTATCAGGATCAGGCAGGGCCAGGGCCCTGAAAAGCTCAATCGCCTTCTTGCGTGCTTGGTCAACCGGCATCAACCTGTGGATCTTCGTCACCTCGATAACCTGATCCATGATCTTGTGCGTCGGGTTAAAGGAGGCGGCGGCGCTCTGCGGCACGTACGAGACTTCGGTGCCGCGCTTGTTGGCGCGTTTGCGTTCCGGTAGGGCAGAAATCTCCTGTCCAGCGAGTTCAACGCTCCCCCCGACAATCCGACATCCAGGGCGCGTATACCCCATCAGGGTCAAGGCAATAGTCGTCTTACCGGAACCGCTTTCACCGATGAGAGCGACGATCTCCCCTTCCGCGACATCGAAGGACACACCCCGGATAATCTCGACTGTGCGGCCTGAGTCTGTCTTCGCATCAACCCGCAATTTGCGAACTTCGACGAGATTTCTCATGACTCGCTCCGGTCTCGGATCTTCTGGGGTAGGTTGTCGATCAGCAAATTGACGCTGATGGTCAGGCTTGCGATCGCGATCGACGGAAAGATCACCGCCGGCGCCGCAAAGGACAGCCCGCCGATATTCTCTTTAACCAGAGCGCCCCAGTCGGCGAATGGCGGCTGCACGCCAAGACCAAGAAAGGACAGGCTTGACAGCAAAAGCACGATGAACACGAACCTCAGTCCAAAATCGGCTAAAACCGGCCCGATGATGCCAGGTAGGATTTCGGAGCGGATCAGGTAGCCGAGACCCTCACCGCGCGCTCGGGCGACCGTTACATAGTCCATCGTGTTGATATTCACGGCTAGAGCACGCGCAAAGCGGTAACAGCCTGGTGTGTAGATGAAGGCCAGGGTCCCGATAAGAATCGGGATCGACGAGCCAACGGCCGCGACGATCACCAACGCCAGGATCTTGCTCGGAATGGATGTCAGGGCATCAAGCAGCCGGCTCAGGGCACTATCGAACCACCCACCGATAACCGCGGCGGTCATGCCTAAGGTGACACCACAGAAACAGGCAAGACTAACGGCAGCAAGGGAGATGCCGACCGTATAGCGGGCGCCGAGCAGAATGCGCGAGAGCATATCACGACCGAGGTAGTCCGTTCCCATGGGGAATTGCGCGGTCATCGGGCCGAAGAAGTCAAAGTCGACGATGTCTCCGACTGGATGCGGGGCTATGTATGGGGCAAAAACAGCAACAAGCATCCAGGCGACGATAATGAGGAACGATACCGTTCCCACCAGGGGAACCCGGTATCCAAAGCGTGGTAGCCTAGTCTTTTGTGTGGTCGACAGCGAAATGGACATGGTCATTGAAGCCTCGGATTGGAGACAATGGCAACGAGGTCGGCAATGGTGATGAGAAGCAAGTAGGCAAGGCAAAAGATCATCGCGCAACTTTGTATCAGCGGAAGGTCGCGCGTTGAAACCGCGTCAAGCATAAGCTTCGCAATACCAGGGTAGTTGAAGATCGTTTCGACGATGATCACCCCACCCAGCAGATAAGAGAGAGACAGGGCCACTGCATTGACGATGGGACCAAGCGCGTTCGGCAGCGCGTGGCGCAGAACCATACGCCGGCGCGACGCACCCTTGAGAAGAGCCATCTCCACGTAGGGCGTGTTGAGCGTCTCGAGCACGGCAGCACGAGTCATGCGGATCATCTGTGCGGAAACGACGAAGCTCAGCGTGATCACCGGCATAGCAAAGGCCTTCAGTAAGCCTCCGATCGACGTCACGTCATTGGCCATCGAAAGGGCAGGCAGCCAGCCGAGATAGACCGCAAAAACGATAACGGCGATGGTTGCAACCATGAACTCGGGCACAGAAATCACCGAGATCGTGAAGATCGACACAAGCCGATCGTAAAGTGTCCCCCGCATGATCGCGGCCGTGATACCAAGAGTTAGCGCGATGGGAACCGTGATCATGGCCGTCACACCGGCCAGTTTCAGCGAATTAACGAGCCGTCCGCCGATGAGGTCGCTGATTGGCATTTTATTCACGTAGGAAACGCCGAGGTCGCCGGTGAGTAGTTCCCCGAGCCAGTAGATGAAGCGCAGGAAAGCCGGCTGATCAAGGTTCATGGCTGTTCGCAGTCCGGCCACAGCTTCGGGCGTAGCAGCTTGACCCAGGAGGATTTCCGCAACGTCCCCCGGGAGCATCTCGGTCGCGAAGAAGATGGTGAACGCGACAAAGAGTAGTGTCATGAGAGCGACAAGTACGCGCTTTGCGGCGAGACTGAGTATGAGGGAGTTCATAGCGCGACTACCCACTGATGCATGGAAGTGGATCGGCCCGAATCACAGGAGGACCCTCCAGATCCGGGCCGAATTAGGCGGGTTTAGGCCTCAAGCCAGGCATGTTCCGCGAAGGTGTAGCCCATCATGCCACCGAGCGGGTTCGCGACGAGTCCCTTCAGCTTGGGCGAAACGGCATCGACATTCGACATGAAGACGGGAATTGCCGTGCCAGCCTCATTGGAAATCATGGCCTGCATTTCGCCATAGATTTCCTTGCGCTTGGCCTCGTCCAGGAGTCCACGTGCTTCGAGCAGCATGGAGTCGAACTTTTCCGACTTGTAGCCGCTTTCGTTCCAGGCCGCGTCGGACTTGTAGAGCAGAGAGAAGAGAATGTCAGGCGTGGGACGCGCGTTGATGTTGCCGAAGTGGACAGCATCCTTGATCCAGTGATTGGACCAGTAGCCGTCGGATGGGACACGGTTGATCGCGACGTTAAGACCGATCTTGGACGCGGCCTGCTGGACGACCATTGCGTAGTCAAGGGAGGAAGATGCTGCCTCAGCCGCGGTGATCCGGATTTCTTGCCCGAGTACGCCGGCCTTCTGGAAGAGGGATTTGGCCCTTTCGGGATCAAACGCACGCTGCTTCAATTCGGCATTGTGATACTTGTTCGTGCTCGGGATCGGATGATCGTTGGCGATGTCGCCCAGTCCGCGCAACACCGACTTCTGGATCACTTCACGATTGATAAGATATTTGAAGCCTTCAGCAACCCCTTGCTTGTCACCGGGCGGCATGTCCAGACGGACATTGAGGTTGGTATAAGTGCCAAGTTTTGAGATGAAGGGACGAGCTGCCGCTGGGTTGCTCTCGAGAACGCGCAGCGAGCGCGGGTTGAGATTGGCGGCAAGCTGAATATCGCCGGAGAGCACGGCGTTCATGCGCGCCGACTCGTCTCCAATTGCAAAGAACTCGAACCCTTCAAGGTTGGCTTTCCGGTCTTTCCAGTAATTCTCATTGCGGGCTGCGATCGATCGCACGCCAGGCTGAA
The DNA here is from genome assembly GCF_056148915.1 of Microvirga sp. jy35. NCBI lineage: Bacteria > Pseudomonadati > Pseudomonadota > Alphaproteobacteria > Hyphomicrobiales > Methylobacteriaceae > Microvirga > Microvirga sp. jy35. Next base: position 154,590 of record NZ_JBWBEW010000009.1, read on the forward strand.
ACTCCTTCAAGACAAACGGCCCGGTGCCGTTACCCTTCGAGAAGTCGGTGGTGCCGTTGGCGACGATCATAAAGTGGTGCAATGCGAGGATGGTCGGAAGGTCGGCGTTCGGCGCTTGAAGTGTGATTTCGGTTGTCTGATCGTTGACAGCCTTCACGCTGACAATCTGCTTGGCGAGCGCATTTACCTTCGAGCCGACAGCAGGATCCAGATGACGGTTCAGCGAAAAGACAACATCCGCTGAAGTCAGGCTCTTGCCGTCATGGAAAGTTACACCTTTACGTAGTTTGACGATCCAGACCTTTGCATCATTGCTTTCGATACTCTCAGCGAGCTCCATCGTGGTTTCACCGGCACCGTTGATGAAGGTCAGCCGATTGTAAAGGGCCGCGCAGCGAACATAGTCGGTCGCGTTCGACGCTTTCGCCGGATCGAGCGTATCGGCGGTCGAGGCTGAGAAACCGGCTGCCTTGATGAAGCCGCCTCTCACCGGCTCGGCCGCGATAGCCGCAGTCGCGCGCCCGAGTATAGTGGCGCCAGCGGTGGCAGCGACGCCGCCCATCAGCATCATCTGCAGAAGTTGCCGGCGATTTGCACCGCGACGGATGGCGTTTTCAACCATCATATCGTCGGAAGAAGTCCAGTTCACAATCTTGTCGCTCATTGCAGTTCCCTTTTATTGAGTGGCTGACGGTGCGTTCGTCCGCCTTCTGTGGGCGGATCGGAAAATCAAGCAGGTAAAGTCTCTCGCACCGCCTCAGACAAGGCGGCCATCGAGGTGAAGTGATAGTCCGGCTGAGTAAATTCACTCGGCTCGATCGTGCCGCCATAGCCTTGCTGGGCGTGGCGCCGCTCGATCCAGCAGTTAGTCATGCCGAGCCGGCGCGAGACGCCGATGTCATGATACTGACTCTGCGCAACATGCAGGATGTCGTCCATCCTGTTGCCTTCGCTTTCCACGAAGGCGAAAACCTTCTGAAAAAACACCGGATCAGGCTTCTCGGTGCCGGTGTCGTCTGCGGTGAAGCTTGCGTAGAACGGATCGCCGAGTTCTCTGGCGAAGTGGTCGAAAGCCCAGCGGCGGGCATTCGTCATGGCGACAAGCCTGTAGCGCTCGCCAAGCTGGGCTAGCGCCATAGCGCTGTCAGGAAAGGCCTTCCAGTGGCGGACGTCGTCGCGGAGTTTCTCGCCATTCGCCCGTTCCGCAGGCAATCCAAGCTTCGGCGCTATAGCGAGATAAACGCGCACCAGGTCGTCCGGGACGAGGCCGGCATCGTCCGAATAGCGTGCTTGCCGGTAGAGCGCGAGCGCCTCCTCCCCGTCGATTTCCACGCCAGCGGACTTGCCAATCTCAGTGAGGGATTTCTTAAGACCACCCTCAAAGTCGATTAATGTACCCACCACGTCAAAGGTCAGGTATTTGAAATCACTCAGGCTTTTCGCCATACGCGATACTCCTCTGAAACCTGTCTGCTTTGCGCGAATGCTCTGGCGTGATAGTTTTTGTTCGCTGCCTTCGATCGCTTCGCCTTCAGTTTCTCTTGGTGCCGATAGGGTTAGTTTGGCGGCTATTGCTTATCGATTTCGCTGAATCGTGGATGCCTCACGGCACAAAATTGCGAATATGACGCCTGAGCGACATTTGGGGGGCGAGATCGCCCCCCCCGCAACCCGCTCACCCGGCCATTGCTGCACGGACATCTGCGTCTTCCAGCGTTTGGTTGAGCGTCATGCGCGTGCAATCGATAATTCTGTCGATATCATCATCTGTGCAACAAAGCGGCGGGGCATAGCCGAGCACGCCATTGGCGAAGGCGCGGATGACGAGCCCATTCTCCCACGCTCGGTCGAATATCCGGCGCGCGGGGTCTGCCGTTGCCGGCAGCGGTGTCTTGCGCTCTTTGTCGGTAACAAGTTCGATCGCCGCCAACATGCCGCGCCCCCGAACATCGCCGACCAACGGGTGGTCGTCGAGGGAGCGTAGCCCGGCCATAAGCCGCTGGCCAGCCCGAACACCGTTTTCCAGCAACCCATTCTCATAGAGGCGCAGGCATTCCAGCCCAACGGCAGCACTGACAGGGTGCGCCGAGTAGGTGTAACCGTGGCCAATCGCAGCCATCCCAGCCCCGTCCGCAATGGTGTTGTAGACTCTGTCGGACATAAAAACGGCGCCTAGCGGCACATAGCCTGAGGTCAGCCCCTTGGCGGTGGTCATGAAATCAGGCACGACCTCATCTTCGAGGCAGGCGAATAGCGGTCCGGTGCGTCCGAAGCCGGTGATAACCTCGTCCGCCACAAACAGGATCTCGAGCTCGCGGCAAACGTCGCGCATCGCCTTCATCCACCCCTTCGGCGGCACCAGGACGCCGCCGGACCCTTGGATCGGCTCGACATAGAAGGCGGCGACGCGCTCGGCGCCGAGTTCGCCTACCTTGGCCCGCAAGGCCGCCACGGATGCATCGATGATGGCCTGTGGCTCCGAGCCCGCCGGATTACGATAGGCGTAGTGCGACGGAATTTTATGCTGCCAATCGTACGGTACGCCGAAGCCGGCGTGGAATGCAGGCAGTGCCGTCAGGCCGGAACCTGCCGTCGAAGACCCGTGGTAGCCGTGCTCGACCGAGATGAACTGGTCTTTCTCGGGCGTGCCCTTGGCGTGGTAGTAATAGCGGATGAAGCGGATCGTGCTGTCGACGGCATCGGACCCGCCGAGGGTGAAATAGATGTGATTGAGGTCGCCTGGTGCGCGTTCGGCAAGTTCTGCCGCTAGGCGGATCGGTGGTTCTGACCCTAGCCCGAAGTACCCGGTCGCATAGGGCAGCTCACGCATCTGACGGGTTGCGGCCTCCACGATACTGTCTTGGCCGTATCCTACATTGACGCACCAGAGGCCGGCGAAGCCATCCACCATGGTGTGCCCTGTTGAGTCCGTAACCAGGGCCCCTTTGGCGGATTTCAGCACGCGCACCCCTCTTTTCTCATGCCCGCGATAGGAGGCAACGGGGTGAACCAGATGGGCGCGATCAAGCTCGATCAGCGAATTGCTCAGCATGGTATTCTCCAACTCAACCTAGTGCCTGGTTAACCAGCGCAAATGAACGGTAAGGTGCTTCCGCTCCGTCCGCCTTGGGACCGCGTCGCATCGGTATGCCACCACCGACATGAATAAGGCCACGCTCGGCAAGCCAAGGGCCCAGTCCGGTGGACAGCTCAGTGTCGACACGCACAAACGCGCCTTCATGGTGCGCGAGCATGAACTGAATGAGGTCCTTGGCCTGCTCGTCGCTCGTTGCGACGACGGGTCCGATGACCAGTCCGCGACCGAAAGCCCGTACCCCCGCAAATGCCACGGCCTCTCCCCGTTCCCGGATAACCGCAAACTGGGCCGACCGATGAAGAACGCTCATGAGCTTGCTGCGATCAACGCCAGAGGCGGCGCGATCAAGTGCGGAAATTCTCTCATGCTCATCGTCCCGCGCCCAGAACACGTTAGCCGGAGCGTCAATCTTAAGGGCTTTCCCCTGGTGCTGGATGATTTCACCCACCGCGACGAAACCAAGTTTTTCATAGAGCGGCAGACCTTCTGTCGTAGCCACGAGTCGACAGTTGCGTGCACCCGCCTTGTCCAGTGCGGTATCCATCAACCGCCGGCCGAGCCCGCGCCCGCGCATGGATGCGTCTACAATCACCATGTTGATGGTAGCTGTATCGGAGCCGAAAGGCGTCATGATGGTGGTCGCGACGACGCGGCTGCCTTGGAGCGCTACGATGCCCTCGCTGACCGACAACACCAATTCCCAGTCCTCGCGGCGATGAGGCCAGCCGGCCTCCTGTGACAGGCGGACGGCTCCATCCAGATGTTCGGCTCCCATTGCTTCCAGCGAGATCTGTTCTGCAGTCATTTCATTTTCCGCATGCGGTGTGCGTGCTCTTATGGATAGAGCAGTCCCGGAAGCAGCACCTCCCGACTCCGTGGCTTGGCCAACGCGTTTGCGCTTTCTGTGGCCCCCAGTTCCGCATCTTATGCCGTCAGTCCGGCAGTACAGGCGGACATCATGAGACTTTACTGGCATCCGCCGCCGTAGCGGGAAAACTCTCTGCCGCACCCATCATCTGATACGGAACAATCTGCTTTCTGTTGCAGCGAATGCGGTGATTAGTCCATGAGGACGCTCGTTATGATGCCTGGCAGGTCGGCAGGCGCTGCCGATAGAATTGTAAGGATGGACCTCATGAGCCAGTTTCGGCCGAAATACATTACCTTCGATTGCTACGGCACACTGACAAACTTCCAGATGGCCGAAGCCGCACGGGAGATTTATGGCGAGCGGTTGACCGAAGATCGCATGCAACAGTTCATCAAGAACTTTGCCGCGTACCGACTCAACGAGATCCTGGGGGCCTGGAAGCCGTACAATGAGGTCATTCACAATGCAGTTGAGCGCACCTGCAAGAAGAATGGGGTTGCGTTCCGGGACGAAGACGCACGCTGGATCTATGACCAGGTGCCGACTTGGGGGCCTCATCCCGATGTCCCGACCGGGCTTGCCAAAGTGGCCAAGGAAATCCCCCTCGTCATTCTGTCAAACGCGATGAACGAGCAGATCATGTCGAATGTCGAGAAGCTTGGCGCGCCGTTCCACGCTGTCTACACTGCGCAGCAGGCCCAGGCCTACAAGCCCCGCTTTGAGGCTTTCGAGTACATGTTCGATCAGCTGAACGCCAATCCGGAAGACATTCTCCATGTCTCCTCTTCCTTCCGCTACGATCTAATGTCCGCCCACGACCTCGGCATCAAGAACAAGGTCTGGGTGAACCGCGGCCATGAGCCTGCAAACCCCTATTATGGCTATACCGAGATCAGGGACATATCGGGCCTCCCCGGCGTCGTCGGCCTCTGATCGGGAGGTAGAAATGCAGTTCAAGCCCTATTGGCACGACACCACACCACCCTTCACCATGGCGTTGGACGGTCCGGTGGAGGGACACTATGATGTCGCCGTCATCGGCGGGGGGTTCACGGGTCTCTCCGCGGCCCTGCATCTCGCCAAGGCGGGCGGGAGTGTCGTCGTGCTGGAGGGGGGGACGGTTGGCTCCGGCGCGTCCGGGCGAAACGGGGGGCATCTCAACAACGGGATCGCCCACAGCTACCTGGCCGCCAAGGCACATCTTGGAGCGGATCGCGCGAAGGCGCTCTATCGCGCCTTCGACGATTCGATCGACTCGATCGAGCGCATCGTCCGGGAAGAGAAGATTGATTGTGCCTTTCGGCGCTCGGGCAAGCTCAAATTGGCGTCAAAGCCGGCACATATGGATGCGCTGGCTCGCAACTTCGAGGCGCTTCACCGGGAGGTGGATCCAGACACAGCACTGTTGCGCCGGGACGACCTCGTCGATGAGGTCGGGTCGGACGCGTTCCATGGTGCGATGCTCTCCCGCAAGAGCGCCATGATGCATATGGGCCGGTATGTCACTGGCTTGGCCACCGCTGCCGCCCGCCATGGCGCCATCATTTTTGAGAACGCGCTTGTCACACAGCGCCGTCAGAGCGACGATCGAACCGCCCTCGTGACCTCCCGCGGCACGGTTACGGCCGATACGGTATTGTTGGCAACCGGGGCCTACACGACGGAGAGTTTCGGGTATTTCCGCCGTCGGATCATCCCCGTCGGCAGTTTCATTATCGCGACCAGACCGCTGAGCGAGAGCGAAATCGCCGCGACCATGCCGGGCAACCGCACCTACGTAACGTCGATGAACATCGGCAACTATTTCCGATTGGCGCCCGACCGTCGCATGATCTTCGGCGGCCGAGCGCGCTTTTCCGCCACCTCGGACCAACGATCCGACGCCAAGAGTGGCGAGATCCTGCGCGCCAGTTTGGCAAAGCTCTTCCCGCATTTGGCCCGGGTGGAGATCGATTACTGCTGGGGTGGTCTTGTCGACATGACACAGGATCGGTTCCCGCGCGCGGGTTTCGCCGATGGGGTGTGGTTCGCTATGGGGTATTCGGGCCATGGCGCACAGATGTCCACGCAAATGGGAATTCTGCTCGCGGACGCCATCATGGGCAAAGGAGATCGTAACCCGATCGAGGGCCTCCAATGGCCCACAATTGCCGGTTACTCAGGCAAACCATGGTTCCTGCCGATGGTTGGCCTTTACTATAAGATGCTCGACAGAATCCAGTAGGACTGCTTTTGCGATGAAAAAGGTGAGGAAGGCGGCCTATGCCGCCTTCCTCCCACTCTTCCGAATGCGATAGTATTCATGCTGTCCCGAAGACGCAATCGCAGGCGCACCTTGCCGCGATCTAGTTTAATCCTCCGACATGCAGGGTTTTTACCTCCAGATACTCGTCGATGCCGAGTTGGGAGCCCTCACGTCCGATGCCCGACTGCTTGACCCCCCCAAACGGAGCCACTTCTGTCGAGATTGCCCCGGTGTTCAAGCCAACCATTCCGAACTCCAGCGCCTCGGCCACGCGCCATGAACGGCTGAGGTTCTGCGTGTAGAAGTACGCAGCGAGTCCGAATGGCGTGCCGTTGGCGATCCCGATTGCCTCTTCTTCGGACTCAAAGCGAAAGAGTGGTGCCACAGGTCCAAAGGTTTCTTCCGAGGCAAGCAGCATTTCGGTGGTTGCCCCACCCAGCAAGATCGGCCTTGCATATTGGCGACCGTCTGGAACAAAGTTGCTCTGCGAGAGGATGTGCGCCCCCTTGGACAAAGCATCTTGGACGTGCCGTTCGATCTTATCGATGGCGGCCGCGTTGATCATTGGGCCGATCACCACCCCATCCTCGGTGCCAGCACCCACCTTCATCTGTGCCACACGCGCAGCCAGCTTGTCCGCGAATGCATCGTAGATGCCGGACTGCACGAGGATACGGTTGGAGCACACGCAGGTCTGGCCGCCGTTACGGAATTTCGACGCTATGGCACCTTCGACCGCCAGATTAACATCAGCGTCGTCGAACACAATGAAGGGTGCATTTCCACCCAACTCAAGGCTCAGCCGCTTGATGCCGTCGGCCGCGCCACGCATCAGAAGCGCTCCGACGCGTGTTGACCCGGTGAACGAGATCTTCCGTACAGTTTCGTTCCTAATCAGCTCACTGCCGATCTCGGTGGGCAGGCCCGTAACGATGTTGACGACACCTGGCGGTATTCCGGCCCGCTCCGCCAGGACGCCGAGAGCTAGTGCCGAATACGGCGTGAATTCAGAGGGCTTAATGACGACCGTGCATCCCGCCGCCAGAGCAGGCGCGACCTTGCGCGTGATCATCGCGTTCGGAAAGTTCCAGGGTGTGATGATGCCACAGACACCAACCGCCTCTTTCAGAACCAGGATCCGCCGGTCCGGCGTCGGTGATGGGATAGTGCTCCCGCCGATACGACGCGCCTCCTCGGCGAACCATTTGACGAAGCTCGCGCCGTACCGGATCTCGCCGCGTGCCTCGGCTAGCGGCTTACCCTGCTCGAATGTCAGGATGTGGGCGAGATCCTCCTCGTGCTCAAGCATGAGGTTATACCAGTGTTCAAGCAGTATCGCCCGTTCCGCGTGCGTCTTCTTTTTCCAGATCTTGAACGCACGTGATGCAGCCTCGATTGCGTCACGCGTTTCCGCCGCGCCCATGTCAGGAACCGTCCCGAGCACTAACTGTGTTGCGGGGCTAATAACATCGACGGTTTTGCCGGACCTTGCGCCCTGCCACGATCCGTTCACCAAGCCGCGCTGGCGAAACAGATCCGTATCCTTCAACTGCATATCGGGTTTCCTCTTCGTTCAAGCCAGTGCTGCCAGAACAGCCTCTGTGATCACGTCTGTCCTGTCCGCACCTGGCACGGTGCCGGTTCCCTTGGCGGTGCATGCTTCGACCGCATTCATCACGTCCTTTGCCGCTCCGGCTTCTCCCAGATGCTCCAGCATCATTGCTCCCGACCAGATGGCAGCGATCGGGTTAGCGATGTTGAGATGCGCGATATCGGGGGCGGAGCCGTGCACGGGCTCAAACATCGAAGGCGCAGTGCGGTCCGGGTTGATGTTGGCGGATGCGGCAAAGCCAAGTCCGCCTTGGATCGCGGCGCCGAGATCCGTCAGGATGTCCCCGAAAAGGTTGGATGCAACCACGACGTCGAGCGAATCGGGAGCCATCACCATGCGGGCAGCCATGGCGTCGATGTGATAGTGGGAAACCTCGACATCGGGATACTCGCGTGCAACGTCGCGTGTCACCTCATCCCAGAACACCATCGAGTATTTTTGCGCGTTTGATTTCGTCACCGAAGCCAGTTTGCCGCGCCGGACCCTTGCCTGCTCAAACCCAAAGCGGATGATGCGCTCCACACCCTTGCGGGTGAAGATTGCCGTTTCGACTGCCACCTCGTTCGTCGTCCCCGTGTGCACCCGCCCGCCAGCCCCGGAATATTCTCCTTCGGTGTTCTCGCGAATGCACAGGATGTCGAAACTTTGTGCGCGCAAGGGACCGGTGACACCTGGAAGAAGCCGGTGCGGCCGAATGTTAGCGTATTGAACGAATGCCTTGCGGATCGGCAGGAGAAGACCATGTAGCGAAACCGAGTCCGGCACCTCGGCCGGCCAGCCCACAGCGCCGAGGTAAATCGCGTCGAACGCACGCAGCGTCTCAATCCCGTCTGCAGGCATCATTCCGCCGGTTTGCTTGTAGTATGCGCATGACCACGGAAAAGTTGTCCTGTCGAGTTTGAATTCGCGTTTGCTTGCAGCAAGCTGCAGTACAGACCAGGCAGCTTCGGTCACATCCGTGCCAATGCCGTCGCCTGGAATGAGCGCTATGGAATAAGTTTTCATGGTTTGCCTTCTCAGAGGTCGATCAGCACGCTCTTGGATTTACGATTGGCGTGGTAGGCCTCCCGCCCAAGGTCCTTGCCAATACCGGAGCTCTTGTATCCCCCGGTCGGCAGGATGTGGTCGCGCGAACGACCGTAGCGATTAACCCAGACGGTTCCTGCTTGCAGTGCCTTGGTGACGCGCAGAGCGCGGGAGAGATCGCGTGTGAACAGGCCGGCGGCGAGCCCGTACGTCGGGTGATCGGCAAGCGCGAGCGCCTCCTCCTCGCTGCGGAAGGTCTGCATTGTCAGCACTGGACCAAAGATCTCCTCAGTCACTGCAGGTGAAGACGAGTCGACACCGACCAGCAGCGTCGGCTCATAAAAGTAACCGGACCGCTCCATAATCCGTCCGCCGACGACGCACTCGGCTCCTTGCGTGACGCTCTTGCGCACGATTGCATCAATCCGATCGATCTGCCGCCGGGAGATAATCGGCGAGTACTGCGTCTGCGCGTCCCACGTCACACCGGGCTTGATATGACCCATGTGGCGGGCGATAGCCGCGCTGAGCGCTTCGGCAATCTCTTCCGAGGCGATCAGACGGGATCCAGCAACGCACGCCTGCCCTGCGTTGGCGAGGATACCACGCGCTATGGCAGATGCGGCAAGATCCAGGTCTGCATCGCCAAACACGACCTGGGGGCTCTTGCCACCTAGCTCTAGCGTCATCGGCTTGATGCCCGTACGGGCGATGTTCTGCATGATGGCGGCGCCGGCGGCTGTCGATCCGGTGAAGCTAACCTTCGAGATGTCAGGGTGACCGGTTATGGCGCTCCCTGTGGTTTGGCCATCACCGAGGACAACGTTGATGAGCCCCCTCGGAATGCCCGCTCTGATTGCCAGTTCCGCCATGTAAAGTGTCGAAAAGGGTGTGATCTCAGAAGGCTTCAAGACCACGGCGTTGCCAGCAGCAAGTGCAGGGCCGAGTTTCCAACCGGCCATCGAAATCGGGAAGTTCCATGGCGTAATCGCACCAATGACGCCGTAGGGCTCAGTCAGCGTCATACCGAAAGTGGAACTGGAGGTCGGGACAACGTCGCTCCCCTCCTTGTCCGCGAATTCGGCAAAGAAGCGGATCTGCTCGGCTGTGACGGCGATGTCGCCCTCGATCAACTGGGCGATTGGTCGTGTTGAAGATGTGGCCTCGAGACGGGCAAGCGTCGTAGCCTCCTCTTCCATCAGATCCGCCCAACGTTGCATTACTGTGACGCGATCGCGCGGGCGCGCATCACCCCAGCCACTGGTCTTTAGTGCCCTCTTAGCACTCTGCACTGCGCGATCGACAAGCTCAGCGTCCGCAACAGGGCATTCGCCATAGGCGCGGCCATCCGACGGCCGCCGCATTTCCGGTCCCCCGCCACCAACCGGCGCCACTGGCTCGCCATCGATGAAATGATAAAAGGGAAACGCGAGCGTATCGGGATTGAAACTCAACGTCATAAAGCACCTCGCGCTGCTGTTCGATGAGAGGTTAGCGCCAGATGAGCCGCATATTCCGTCGACGTCGGCATCCCGGGAGGCGCAGAATCGTGCCGGAAGGCCGTCTTGCGGCGCATTGTTTGGAAGATCGGTGGGCGATCGCCATGGTTCGCCCACCGGTTCTACGGGATCAATCGTAGACGCAGACGTAGATTTTGCGGACCGTCTCGATAGTCCGCCAGACACCGACAAAACCGGGCTTCATCACGAAACTGTCGCCGGCGCGGTAAGTCTTGGTCTCGCCATCCTTTTCCTCGATCTCGACAAGACCCGTGATCAGGTGACAAAACTCGTATGTCGTGCCCTTGATGGAGTGCGTTTCGCCGGGGGTTGCCTCCCAGACGCCGGTCAGCACCTTATCCTGACGCGAGGCGTCCTGCGCCCATGTCTTGAACGATGGACTACCGGATATCAGCCGCTCCGGCGTCGGCAGCGCTTCCTTCGGCGCGAAGTTCGGATTGGTATCGATGGTGACGAGAAGGGTCATATTTTTCTCCTTGGCTTCAGTAGCCGCGTGTCCGATCGACAAGGCCGATCAGTTCCTGACCGGCACGATGGCGCCGGACATTATCGATGACCGAGCGGGCCGCCGTGTGAGGCTGGGTCACGCTGGCGATGTGTGGGGTCAGCATCACCTTTGGATGGCTCCAAAGCGGGTGACCTTGCGGTAGAGGTTCGGGATCGGTCACGTCGAGAACCGCCCCGGAGAGCTTTCCGGCCTCGAGCGCTGCGAGGAGTGCCTGCTGGTCGAGCTGCGGACCACGACCGACATGCACAAGTCCAGCACCCTGCGGCAGTTGCTCGAATAGGCGAGCACCCAATATCCCACGTGTCTCGTCGGTCAAAGGGAGCAGGCAAACAAGAATGTCCGTCTGTGCCAGGAACTCCGGTAACTGCCCGGCGCCATTAAAGCACCGAACCCCAGTTAGATCGCGCTCGCTCCGGCTCCAGCCAGTCAGAGGAAACTGGAACGGCGCAAGGCGCTCGATCGCGGCTTGCGCGAGCATGCCGAGACCGAGAAAGCCGACCCGCCGTTCGGGCGCCTGGAGTGTAGGGCGGGCGCGCCATTCCTGCGCCTTTTGCTGTTCGCGGTATGCGGGCATGTCCCGATGCAGGGAGAGAACACTGAGCGCCACATACTCCTGCATCATGCGGACAATGCCCTCTTCCACCATCCGTACGAGCTTCACATGCTCGGGTACGCTGCCAGGCCGGAACTGATCGACCCCCGCGCCGATGGAAAACAGAACCTCAAGATTGCGGTAGCGGTCTATATCCTCCGGCGCTGTCCAGGTCAGAAGATACCGAACCTGCTCCGGCGGGATATGATCGCCCCCCTGCATGAACTCAATATCGGGCAACTCGCGTGCGAAAGCCTCGCGGAAAACGGCGCCGCGCCCAGGATCTGAGTTAAAAAGAAACACCATCTCGCCAGCCTTTTGTTTGGAGTTTATCCTGAGAGCTGCGCACCCAACGCTTCGATCATCTGCTGACAAGCGTGCAGTTCACCTACTGTGATGTACTCGTTGGGGCGATGGGCGCGGCCGATGTCGCCGGGACCGCATATGATCGCCTCGATACCCGCCTGCTGGTAAAGGCCGGCTTCGGTGCCGTAGCTGACTGCTGCCAAGGCCTCCTTGCCAGTCAACTCCGTCATCAGCACCGCAAGAGGGTTGTCGGCGGCAAGCGAAAGGGCTGGATAGGCCGAGAGCTCGTGCCATGTTGTCCTGAAGTTCTCGGCCTGCAGTGCTTCGAGATGCGCCTTCACGGGCTCCAGCAGCGATATTGGCGATGTGCCGGAGACGGCGCGTACCTCGATATCGGCGGTGCAACGATCCGGGATGATGTTGACCGCCTGTCCACCGGTGATGACACCGACTTGCAGCGACGAGTACGGGGGCTCGAAGTTCTGATCGATTGGTCCTTTGGCAAGCGACTCGCCATAGGCTGCAGCCTGGGTGATGACGCGTGCCATGGCGTGCACGGCGTTCAAGCCGAGATGGGGTTGGGACGAGTGCCCGGATCGACCGATCACCTCGAGGCGCACGGCGGCCTTGCCCTTGTGTGCCCGCACGGGCTGCATCCGGCTTGGCTCCCCAATAATGGCGCCGATAGGCGTCTTGCACAGATGGGGAAGCGCCGAGATAAGATGCGGAGCACCACGGCACCCGGCCTCTTCGTCATACGAAAAGGCGAAATGAACAGGCTGGCTTAGGTTGCTGGCTGCGAGTTTGGGCAGGGCCGCAAGCGCACAAGCGAGAAAGCCCTTCATGTCCGTCGTACCGCGGCCGTAGCGCCTATCACCGTCTGCCCGCAGGGAGAATGGGTCGGAGCTCCAATCCAACTCCGTCGCCGGCACGACGTCCATGTGGCCGGACAGAATATATCCGGCCTTGTCGCGAGGGCCTACGGTGGCGAGCAGGTTGCATCGATCGCCTTCAGGGCCGGGCAGAATCGCGACCGTCGCGCCGTGCGACCGGCAATACTCGGCAATCCAGGTGACAATTTCACCATTGGACGTGCCCACAACTGACGGAAAGGCAACCAGTCTTGCCAGAAGCTCTTCTACCATCATTGGACACCAAATGGGTTTGCGCACGAACTGCGCTGTTTGAACAACGGTAGTTTTCGGGCCGGAACTTTTCCTGCCGGATTGTTGCCGGTTGCAGATAAAGATTTCGAATGCCGGGTCGCATCAAGTCGAAACTACTGCTGCCCATGTGCAATGCTGTGACAAAATCTCAATAGCCGGGTGACACAGTGCCGGAAGCGTCTCGATCGCGAAGATGTTGGCGATACAGAGGATCGGCGGTGTGGCTGGGCGTCCGGGAGGCAGTGAAATACCCATGCAAAACCAGTTACACCTCGACTCCTTCGAACTCGTCTCAGTTGATATTGCTTCTGTTGATGTAAAGATGCTGCACGCCCTATCTCTCGGTGTCGGTTGGCCACATCGCCCCGAGGACTGGGAGATGCTTCGCCAAGTAGGACAGGGGTTTGCCGCGATCGATGGGATCGGTCGCGTTTTTGGTTCGGCCATGTGGTTTGCCCATGGGTCTGATTTCGCGACGGTCGGGATGGTTATCACCTCACATCGCGTGCAGGCGCAGGGCAATGGACGTTGGCTGATGGATCAGGTTCTAGAGCGTTGCGGAGCCCGTAATTTGAGCCTCAATGCCACACGGGCAGCCTACAATCTTTATGTTTCCATGGGTTTCCTGCCAGAGGCGACCGTTTATCAATGTCAGGGAGCAGCTGCGTCCAGACTGCCCAGCGTGAGCCTCATGAACGGTGAATTGAAGAAAATTCTGGAGGCCGACTTCGAAGCCGTCGCAGGGCTTGATGCGCGCGCCTTTGGCACGGATCGGACGAAGCTGCTCCGACTTCTCGCTCGCAACTCCAGCGCCTATGGTATCTGGCGTGACGGAGCCCTAGTGGCCTATGCCTTCCGCCGCAGGTTCGGACGGGGACAGGTCATTGGTCCAATCGTCGCTACCAGCGACGATGACGCCAGCGCACTCGTCTCGGCGCATCTGACGGAGTTGCCGGGGCAATTTGCACGGGTGGACACCCGACAATCGGGAGGTGCTTTCATGACCTTCCTTCAGGAAAGCGGACTCCGTATTTTCGACACGGTAACGACGATGTCGAGAGGTCGGCCATTCCTAAAAGCAGTGCCGGGCGAACCGACAGTTTTCGGTTTAGCGACCCAGGCGCTAGGCTAGTTCTGTCGCGATACCTCGAAGATATAATGGCGAAGATTGCTGCCATCTGCTTTTTGGCAGCCCCAACCCTGTACTGATGGGGTGGATTCCCCCTGTCATCCCAAATGCGCTCAAGGAACTCAGTGCAGGATCTGGGAGAGGAAGAGCCTAGTTCGCTCGTGCTGCGGGTTCTTGAAGAACTCGTCCGGCGTGTTCATCTCCACGATCTGCCCGTAATCCATGAAGATCACCCGGTCCGCCACCTGACGGGCGAAGCCCATTTCGTGGGTCACGCACAGCATGGTCATGCCCTCGTCCGCGAGCCCCACCATGGTGTCGAGCACTTCCTTCACCATCTCGGGGTCCAGCGCCGAGGTCGGCTCATCGAACAGCATGATCTTGGGGCTCATGCACAGGGAGCGGGCGATCGCCACGCGCTGCTGCTGGCCGCCGGAGAGCTGGCCCGGATACTTGTTGGCCTGCTCCGGGATCTTGACCCGAGTCAGGTAGTGCATCGCGATCTCTTCGGCCTCCTTCCGAGGCATCTTCTTCACCCAGATCGGCGCCAGCGTGCAGTTCTCGAGGATGGTGAGATGCGGGAAGAGGTTGAAGTGCTGGAACACCATGCCGACATCGCGGCGCACCTCGTCGATGCGCTTGAGATCGTCCAGCAATTCGATGCCGTCGACGATGATGCGGCCCTTCTGATGTTCTTCCAGCCTATTGATGCAGCGGATCATCGTGGATTTGCCGGAGCCCGAGGGGCCGCAGATCACGATGCGCTCGCCGCGGCGCACATTGAGGTTGATGTCCCTCAGCACGTGGAACTCGCCGTACCACTTGTGCACGTCGATCATCTGGACGGCGGATTCGGCTCGCGGATCGACCGTCGCTGCGATTTGGATCTTCTGTACCGCCGTCATCGACACGTCTCCTTGATGCTATGATCTGGTCTCGATCGCCACCCGCTGTTCGAGCCAGCGCGAGTACCGCGAGATGGCAAAGCAGATCAGGAAGTAGATTACGGCGACGAACAGGTAGGTTTCTTTGTAGGGAGCCGGCCACGCTGGATCGGTGGCCGCTGCCCGGCCCGAACTCAGCAGGTCGAACAGGCCCACGACCAGCACAAGGCTCGTGTTCTTGACCATGACAATGACGGTGTTGGTCAGCGGTGGGATCACCTTGCGGATGGCCTGGGGCAGCACGATGAGGCGCGTCGTGGCAAGCCAACCCAGTCCAAGCGACTGGGCCGCCTCGCGCTGACCCGGAGGAAGGGCCTGGAGACCGCCCCGGAGCACCTCAGCAATGTAGGCCGCCGAGAAGATTGTCAGTGCCACGAGGGCTCGTACGAATTTGTCGATCGTCATCCCATCGGGAAGCATGATGGGCAGAACGATGGACGCGATAAACAAAAGGCTCAGGAGCGGCAGCCCGCGGATCACCTCGATGATGCCGACGCTCATGAGGTGAATGCCCTTCAGGCTGGATTGGCGACCGAGAGCCAGGGCGACGGCGAGCGGGAAGGCCGCGCCCAGCGAGATGACCGTCAGGAGGATCGTGATGGGCAGGCCGCCCCAGGAGGACGTTGGAACCTCAGAGAGGCCGAGGATGCCGCCGGCCATAAGGATGATGGCCACCATCACACCAAGGAGCCAGAAAATCAGCGTCTTTCGGGTCCAATGGGCCGGCGGCATGGACCAGAGCGTCAGCCCGAAGAAGATCAGGATTACGCCAGCGGGGCGCCACTGCTCGCCCGGGGGGTAGATCCCAAACAGGATGAAGCGGTACTTCTCCCGAAGGAACGCCCAGCAGGCCCCAGCCTCCTGGCATGCGGAACCGTCGCCCTGCCACACGCCGTTGACGACAGCCCAGGACACGAGCTTCGGCACGAGCGCAATCAGCATCGCCCCGGTTGCGATCGTCACGCAGGCGCTGAGCATGTCGCCGAGGAAGACGTGAACGAGTGAGCGCCGTCTCCGGGGTGGCGACGGTTGGGATGCCGTGGCGTCCAGGCGAACGAAGGCATCGGTCGAGGAGGCAATCGAGGTCATCGCTGCACCAAGGCAACCTTGCGGTTGTACCAATTCATGAAGAGGGAGATCGCGGCGCTGATCGTAAGGAACACGGCCATGAGGATCAGGACACCCTCGATCGCCTGGCCCGTCTGGTTGATTGTGGTCGCCACCACATAGGAGATGTCCGGATAGCCCACCACGAGGGCCAGCGTCGTGTTCTTCACGATGTTGAAATACTGGCTGGTCATGGGAGGGATGATCACCCGCAACGCTTGCGGGATGACCACCAGGCGCAGGGATTGGCGCTCATTCAGACCGAGCGAGCGTCCAGCCTCCCACTGACCCTTGCCGACAGCGTCGATGCCACCCCGGATGATCTCGCCGATGAAGCACGCCGAGTAGAGGATCAGGCCAAAGACGAGGCTGGCGAATTCCGGCGTTAGGGTCGTTCCGCCGACGAAGCCGAACCCTTGCAGCCGGGGCGTGTCGATGGTCACCGACCAGATGCCGGCACCCCACGTCCCTCCAAGGACGGCGACAACGACCGCCGTCGTGATCGATCCGTACCGGAACCTGCGACCCGTCAGGACCCGTTGCCTGCGGCCGACCAAGGTCGCGACGACGATGGCGGCAATGCCACCCAGGAGGAGGACCCACAGCACCGCCGTGCTCCCTCCCACCTGGAGGGATGGCACGAACAGGCCGCGCACGGACAGAAAGGTGCCGGGCAGCGGGTTGAGGGCCTGGCGCACGTTGGGCAATCCCACCGTCACGAGGGCGTACCAGAACAGGAGTTGCACGACGAGGGGCGTGTTCCTCATGGTTTCGACGAAGACCGTCGCGATGCCGAAGGCCAAGGGATGCTGTGAGCGCCGGGCCAAGCCGACGAACAGTCCTAGCACCGTCGAGCCGACGATGATGAGGCTTGCAATAAAAAACGTGTTCACGAGTCCAACCGCGAAGGCGCGAGCGAACGTGTCGCTCGGCGCGTAGGCGATCAGGCTCTCCGAGATCGGGAAGCGGGCAACGCGACCGAGAAAGTCGAACCCGACGGCGATACCGCGCCGGGCAAGGTTCTCCGCCGTGTTGGCTGCAAGCCACACGGCGAGCAGCCCGGCAAGCCCGAGGACCGCGAACTGTATGGTCGCGGCCCGGAGCCTGGGATCATACCAGAGGCGTACCATGACGGGTGCCCTGGATCAGTTGAACACCAGGGGGAACATCAACCCGCCGTCCCGGTACAGGCGGTTGGGACCGCGCTCGAGCTTGAGCGGGCTGTCCTTGCCGACGTTCCGGTCGAAGATCTCAGCATAATTCCCAAGCTGCTTGACGATGTTGTAGGTCCAGCGTTCGTCGAGCCCCAGTGCCTTGCCGTTGCCGGCCTCGACGCCCAGGAAGCGCCGCACGGTCGGGTCCCCCGACTCAAGCCTGTCATCGACGTTCGCCTGTGTGATCCCGAGCTGCTCGGCCATGATCAGGGCCTGAAACGACCACTTGACGATGTCGAACCAGCGGTCGTCTCCGTGGCGCACCGCAGGCGTGAGGGCCTCCATTTTGTCATTGGCCGGAATGATCACGTACTCGTCAGGGTTCTTGGATTGGGTCGCACGGACCGAGGCGAGGGCTGACGCATCTGTGATCAGGGCATCGCAACGCCCAGAGAAGAAGGCCTGGCGGGTAGACGAGACCGTGTCGAAGACCACCGGTTTGAGATCGAGCGAATGGGTCTTGGACATGTCTGCGACCGTCACCTCCGTCGTCGAGCCGGTCTGCACGCAGACGGTCGCACCCTTCATCTCCTTGGCGCTCGTCACCCCGAGGTCCTTGCGGAGCATCACGCCGGGATACTCGTAGTAGTTCGGGACTGTGAAGTTCACCCCGTTTGCGTCCCGCTGGAGGGTCCAGGTTGTCGTGCGGGGCAGCACGTCCACTTCCCCAGTCTGAAGGGCCGTCAGGCGCTGCTGGCCCGTGAGCGGCACGAAGCGTGCTTTATCCTTGTCGCCGAAGATCGCGACGGCAATGGCCCGGCAGGTGTCAACGTCGAGACCGCGCCAGTAGCCGTTCTGGTCCGGGGCACCGAAGCCAGGAGTGCCCTGGCTCGCCCCGCAACTCACGAACCCGCGCTGCTTGACGGCCTCGGTCGTCTGCTGCGCCGAGACCGGGGTTGCAACGGCCAATCCCGTCAGGATGGCGCCGAGGATCGGAGTGGTGAGAGTATGCTTGATCGATGACATTGTTATTCCCTCTGTTTTTGATTGGAAATGTCAGGCGACCTTCGCGGCGGGCTCCTGTTCGAGCTTGGCGAAGAGGTCAGTGAGATCGGCCCAGAGATCGTCCGGATCCTCCAGGCCGATGCTAATCCGCAGGATCGTCCCCTCGGACGTCCACGGGTTCACGGTTCGGTCACTCTTGATAGCCATCGGGGCGATCAGGCTGCGGGTACCGCCCCACGACGCGCCGATGGCGAAGATGCGCAACGCTGTGAGAGCCGGGCCAAGGTTCCCTTCGCAGCCCGGCCTGAGAACGACGCTGAAGACGGCGCTGGAGCCCTTGAAGTCGCGCTTCCAGAACGTGTGGCCGGGACATGACGGCAAGGCCGGGTGCAGGACGCAGTCGATGACCGGATGCTTCTCGAGACGGCGGGCGAAGTCCTCCGAGATGCGTCCCATGTGAGCCAGGCGCACGCCCATGGTCTCGATGCCCCGCAGCGCCAGGGCCGCCTCGTCGGGAGAGACACCGATGCCGACCATGCGCAGCGTATCCTTGAGACGCTGGCGCAGATCGAGATCATTGACCGTGATCGAGCCGAGCAGCAGGTCGGAATGTCCGCCAACGTACTTGGTCAAGGCCTCGATGGCGAAGTCCGCTCCGTGAGCGAGCGGCTTGAACAGCAGGGGCGAGGCCCAGGTATTGTCGCATCCGACCAGTGCGCCCTTGGCCTTGGCTGCACGCACGATGGCGGGCACGTCCTGGACCTCCATCGTTCCGGATCCGGGGGATTCGATCCAGACGAGTTTCGTGCGCTCGTCGATAAGGTCAGCGATCCCGTCTCCTACCAGTGGGTCGTAGACTTCGTAGTCTATGCCCCGTGGCTTGAGGTAGTTGGCGCAAAAGCCCCGTACAGGCGGGTAGACGGTGTCCGGGATTAGAACCCTGTCGCCCGGCATGAGGAACGATAGCATCACCACTGTCACGGCTGCTTGGCCTGACGGAACGAGAACCGTCCTAACACCACCGTGAAGCTCCGTGAGCTGTGCCTCGAGCGTACGGGTCGTCGGTGTCCCGTGCAGTCCGTAGGAGTAGCCGTCCGGGCCCCGGTGCTTGCGCTGGGCAAACGTCTCCGCGTCCGGATAGACGATCGTGGAGGCGCGGTAGGTCGGCACCGCGAGGCTGGCGAAGCCCTCGTGGGATACGGCCGGGTGGTGGACGCAGCGGGACAAGTCTTTCATGGGGTATCCTTGGTCTTGTAAGAGCTAGGATACTGAGCCGCTTCATAGAAACAATTGACCGGGTCGTATCAGTCTATGCATAAAACCTATAGACTTCTGCTATTCGGGTGAATCATGAACTTTCGCCAGCTCGAGACCTTCCGCGCCGTCATGCACTCGGGTTCAGCGTCGAGGGCAGCCGAGTTGCTCCAGATCACCCAGCCGTCGGTCAGCCGCTCGATCACCGACCTTGAGGAGACGGTGGGGTTCGCCCTGTTCAACCGGGTCCGCAGCCGCCTCGTGCCGACCCCGGAGGCCAAGCTGCTTCTCCGGGAGGTCGACCGCAGCTTCGTTGGCCTTGAGCGCCTGAGGGCGGAGGTGGCCCGCATCCGCGACTTTGGCTCGGGCAGCATCCGCATCGCCAGCCTTGCGGCGCTCGGGAACACGATCGTGCCGCGCGCCATACGGGTGTTTCAGGGCAAGCATCCAGACATCGCCCTGACTCTTCAGGTCCATCCGACCACGCGTGTGCGCGAGCTCGTCGGATCGGGCGAATTCGACATCGGCCTCGCGGCCGACGAGGTGGACCTGTCCGGGGTGGAACACCGGACCTTCGGCAGCTTCCGGGCGGTCTGCGCGATACCTCCCGGTCATCCCTTGTCTGCCAGGGAGACCGTCAGGCCCGAGGACCTCGACAACGTGCCCTTCGTCGCGCTGGCACCCGAGGACCGTGCCCGCCAACGGTTCGACGCCGTCCTTGAGGCTGCGGGGGTGCGCCCGAAGATCGTAGTCGAGACGCCCGGCTCCACAACGGTCTGCGCTCTAGTGCTCGAGGGCGTGGGCGTAGGCCTTGTCAATCCCGCGTCAACCGACGGCTTCCATGAGCGAGGGCTAGTCTTCCGCTCCTTCGAACCGACTGTCTACTTCAAGAGCATTCTACTCTTCCGTCCTGATGCCCAGCAGGCGCGCCTCGTTAGGGAGTTCGTTGCTGCCCTCCTCCAGGCCCGCGACACGCGTCACTCCTTGGCAGAAACCCCGGCGCAGTAAGAAGCCGCACGGATTCGGACGATCCAAACCTTTTGCTCAGGCTGAAGTTAACTTCCGAAGCGGCCAAGCATCGGACCAGTTCCTTCCTGTCCAAATGATGCCGGCCCGAATGGAGCGCGCACGTGCAGAGGCAATGGTTCAACCGCACAGGATGGCTCTCGGGCTCCCTCGCAGGGCTAGCAATCATGACGCCGGCCGTCGCGCACTCTCATGTCTGGGTTGAGGCCCGTGCTGAAATTGTCTTCGACGCGACTGCGCGGGTGACAGGCATCCGGCATATCTGGATCTTCGATCCAGCCTATTCGGCATACACGACCATGGGCCTCGATACGGATAGAGACGGCAGCCCTGATCCTGACAAGCTCGAGGAACTAGCCGAAGCGAACCTCGCCTCCCTCGCAGAGGCCAACTACTTCACGGCCGTGAAGGTGGATGGCTCACCTGCCGCTCTTGCCTCCCCCGGCGATCACCAAGCCACCATGGCGGATGACCGCCTCGTGCTGCGGTTCATGCTTCCGCTGGAGTTTCCCGCAATGGCCAAGGAGATGACGATCCGCATCGGTGATCCAACCTTCTTCACGGCCCTCACGCTCCTGGAAGGTGCTGAAGCCGCAATGCTGGATGGGGCTCCGGAGTCTTGCAGGGTATCGATCAAGCACCCAGCCGAAAGCGGATCCAAAGACGTTGAGCGTCTGGCCCAAGACATTGCGGCTGCCCTGCGAGGTGTACTCGATGTCCCTGCGACAGCGAACAGCGACCTAGCCGGCCAGATCATTGTCGTCTGTCAGCAGGAATGACCCTGTAGAGGCCGAACTCCGGTCTAGGCCAAGGCGATTTCGGGGGTAGGGGGGACCCTGGACGGGGTCTCGGACTCCTCCGCCCCGAACCGGATCCGCCGATCGCTCACCTTGCGGATCAACTCGGTATCGTGGCTGACGATCAGGACTGCGCAGTTCCGTTCCCGCGCCATTTCGACGAGAAGGTTGATCGTTTCCTGCTGTGTAATGAGATCAAGCCGGGAGGTCGGCTCGTCAGCAAACAGAAACACAGGATCGAGTAGGAGGACGCGCAAGAGCGCAAACCGCTGCAACTCGCCACCTGAGACCTCGGCCGGCAGCCGATCGAGAAGCTCGGGTGCCAGCCGCAGCCGTGTCATGAGGGGTTCGATTCTCGCGGCATCCAAGCCATGCAGCTTGACGAGATCGAGGATAGCGCGGCGCAAGGTGATCCGCTGTGGGAAGGCCGACGGTGGGTCTTGGTATAGCTTCTGGAACTTGATCACGGGCGGTGCCTCGCCGCGGTGAACGGAGCCCTCGTCCGGATGGAGCAGCCCGAGCAGGATGTCGCCGAACGTGCTCTTCCCGCAGCCGCTCGGTCCCGTGATGCCAATGATCTCACCCGGGTGGACCGCGAGGTTCTGCCCACTGAACAGCCGCTGTCCACCACGAGATTTGCCGATTCCCTCCGCCACTAGGATAGGCCTCCCTGCGGCCTTCGGGGGTTGTGCGTCCGGCCAATGAGCAGGGTCGGCCTCGATCAGTCGCCGGGTGTAGGCATGCTGCGGATGCCTAAGCACCTCCTCGGCCGGTCCCTGCTCGATGATGACGCCGTTGAGCATCACCGCGAGGTCGCCGCCCATGCGCCGTGCCAGTTCGAGGTCGTGCGTGATGGTCAGGAGGCCGCCGCCCTCGGCCACCTCACGCATGAGGAGCGCGATGACATCGTCACGGCGAGCAACATCGAGACCCTTGGTCGGTTCGTCGGCGATGACGATCCGGGCCCCGCCCGCGCGTGATGCCGCGAAGGCTACACGCTGGGCCATGCCGCCGGAGAGCTGGGACGGCAGCTTGCCCCCGGCCTCGGCAAGTCCGAGGCTTGTCAGGTCGGCTTGGGCATGGAGGTTGGCTTCGGCCTTGCTCAATCCCCGCACGAAGCCATAGCCCTCGGCCACCTGCTCGCGGGCCTGCATGGTTGGATCAAGCGCCAGCCACGGCTCCTGCGGTAGCACGGAGATAACGCGGCCCCAGAGGGAACGATGCCCCTGCCCTGCGGCAAGCGACAGCCGCTGGCCCGCGATGGTGACGCTGCCCTCGGCACGAAGGCCCTTCGGCAGCGTGCCCATGATGGCCTGAGCCAGCAGGCTCTTGCCCGAGCCGGTCTCGCCCAGGATCGTGAAGGGGCGGCCGGGATGAAGCGACAGGGAGGCCGCCTCGACGATCCGCTCCTTGGCAAAGACGCAGACGCCGTCGGCGACAAGCAGGGCGGTCATCGTGTTTTGCTCCCGGCGATAAGATTGAGGCTGAGGACGAGGAGGAACACGACAATGATCGGTTGCAGCAGGGCGTGCGGGGCCTCCTCGTAGTACGGCAGGAGCTCGGTCATCATTAGGCCGAGCTCCGGTGTGGGCGGGCGCACGCCGACGCTGACGAAGCCGAGCGCGGCGATCGCCATAATGGCGGAGGCTGCACCGAAGGCGCCGACGGTCAGGATCATGGTAGCTATCTCGGGCCAGAGATGGCGCCGAACGATGTAGGCCGGCCCGAAGCCAAGAAGGCGGGAGGCCTGCACGGCCGGCGACGTGATCAGCGTGCGGGTGGTGGCTCGTGTCAGCCGGAAGTACTCGACCCAGAGCACCAGGGAAATGCCGACATACAGCGCCCCAGGCGTGTCCGGTGCGATGGCCGTCAGCATCAGCACAAGCAGAAGTCCCGGGAGAGCCAGGAACACGTCCCCGAGGACCGACAGGGCTCGATCAACGATTCCGCCCTTCCAGGCTGCGAGGATGCCGAGCAGGACACCGGGGACGGCGGCCGTCAGCACGCTGAGAACAGCCAAACCCAGTGACAGGCGCAAGGCTGCCGCGAGACGGGCCAGCATCGAGCGCCCCAGATGATCATAGCCGAGCGGCTCGCTCCAGCTCGGGGCCGCCAGGACGTTGCGCAGGCTCTGCCTGGTCGGATCCACAGGCCAGACAAGCGGCGTCAGGAAAGCGAAGAGCACGATGAGGGCGAGGACGGCGAAGCCGATGATCCGTCCGATGGGGAGGTGTCTCGGCTCGGACGCAATGATGGGTGAAGACATTGTGGCGATTGTCATGCTGCCTGCCTCCGGGGATCGATGAGGTAGCAGGCCAGATCCACCAGCGCATTCAGCAGCACGAACAGCAGTCCCATCACAAGAGCCGTTCCCTGGATCACCGGCACGTCACGGGCGAAGATCGCATGGACGAGCGCATGGCCGATACCGGGCCACGCGAAGAGCGTTTCCACTACCACGACCCCTTCAATGAGGTAGATGAACTGCACGCCGAGATAGGTGACGATCGGCACGCTCACGTTGCGCAAGCCATGGCGAAGGAAGACCTGCATCTCCGACAGTCCCTTCGTACGCCCGAAAGCGTAGTAAGGTGAGCTTGCAACGCTCGCCATCGCATCCCGCGCCACGCGGCTTGAGACGGCGGCGAGCCCGAGCGCCAGCGTCAGGGCCGGCAGGATCAGGTTCTGCGGCTCGCCGTGGCCTGCGGCCGGAAGGACACCCATTCCGGTCGCCAGCACGATGATCAGCAGCAGGCCCACGACGAAGTGCGGCAGGGCGCGGAGCGTGCTCGACACCAGCAACAGTCCGCGGTCGATCACCCCCCCGGGGCGCAGGCCAGCGAGAATACCGAGCGGTGGTCCGATCAGGAGTGACAGCAGCACCGCCGTGATCGCGAGCTCCACTGTGTGGCCGAGCTGGTGGCGCACCTCGTCGATAACGGCCTCGCCCGAGACGACAGACTCACCCAGGTCGAAGCGGATCAGGTCCCAGAACCATTGGCCGAGAGCCGCCGCGCCGCCCTGGTTGAGCCCAAGCTCGGTGCGCACCGCGTTGGCCGCATCGGTGTTGACCATATCGTAGCCGTAGCGGCCGGCTGCGATGCGGTAGGCCATGTCGCCGGGCAGCGCGCGGACCATGATAAAGGTCAGCACGCCCACCGTCAGCGCAACGAGAACCGCCTGGAACAGGCGATAGCCAAGAGCTCTCGTCATTGCGCCCACCGCATCCTGGCGAGGCCGAAGTCACGCTCGAATGGGTCAAGGCGCACGTTCTCGAGGCTCTTGGAGACGGCGGCCGTCTGCTGGTACCAGGCGATCGGGATCACCGGCAGCTCGGCCTGGAGGATCGAGACCGCCTTCTCACGCAGGGGCTGACCCTGAGCCGCATCCGAGACCTTGGACAGATCCTTGATCGCCTGGTCGAACTCGGCATTGGACCAATTCATCGAACCCCAGTCGCCACCCTGCGGTGGGTAGTCCTGCAACATCGTGCCGATCGGGTCGGGGACGAGCGCGAAGTTGCGCGCGGCAAGGCCCATTTGCAGCGTCCCGTCCTGATGCTTGGCCGGGATCTCGCTCGAATTGGTGGAGTTGATGGTGATCACGACGCCCACTTCCTTGAGCTGTTCCTGGAGGACGGCGGCGACGAGCGGAAGCTCAGGCCGGTCGGGATAGGTTGTCAGCGTTAGGGTGAAGCGCTGGCCGTCCTTCGCCAGAACTCCGTCAGTCCCCGGTCTCCAGCCGAGCTCGGCCAGCAGTGCCTTGGCCTTCACGGGATCGTAGGCCAGCGGTTGAACCTTCGCATTGTGCCAGCTCGCAACGCTGGGCGGGAAGAGCTGGTTGGCGGCGGCCGGGTAGCGCAGGATGGCGGCAGCGATGCCCTCGCGATCGACAGCAAGGCTCAGCGCCTGGCGTGCGCGCATGTCCTTCAGGAGTGGATCGCCGGCGTTCACCTTGAGAAGGATACTGCGCGGGATTGAGACGGAGAGCACGTTCACTTTGGGGCTCCGGCTCAGGCGGGTGCGGCTCGCTGGATCGAGGTTGAACACGAAATCCGCGTCACCGCTCTCCGCCATCAACGCGCGAGTCTCGCCGCGGCCGACCGCCAGGTAGCTGGCTGCCCGGATCGAGGGCTTCTCGCCCCAGTACCCGTCGAAGCGCTCGACCGTCATCTTCTGCGGCGCTTGCAAGAGTCTGATCCTGTATGGCCCGGTCCCAATGACCTGCGTCACCCGTCCTTTGTCGTCGTAGGCGGCAGGTGCCAGGATCGCCGTGGTGTTCTGCGCCAGGAAGGCGAGCAAAGGCGCGAAGGGCTCGGAAAGGCGAATGACGACGTCGTTGGCGTCTGCTGCAATTGTCTCGATTGGCGCCTTGTTGAGGATGCCGGGCTTGCCCTTCGCGGCGGTCAATGCCGCGAAGACGGCTTGGGCCGTCAGGGGCGAGCCATCATGGAAGGTCACGTTCGGACGCAGCTTGAAGCGCCAGACCTTGCCGTCGTCCGAGAGCTCCCAGGACGCGGCCAGCGCCGCCACAGGCTTCCCGGCCTCGTCGGCGCTGACAAGGGTCTCGGCCACACCCATCTTCAGGAAGAGATCTCCCGCCGTGGAGGGATCGGTGCCGTTGATCTCGAAGGGAGCCACAATGTCGAGGACATCGTCACCCGCCGCGGCCTGGACGGGACCGAGGCCCAGCATGAGGCCGAGGCCCAGGACGGAAACAGTGCGCAGCATGGTGAGGAGCTCCCTTCGGCTGTGGCTACGTATAGTATACTATACGCCATAGCTTCAGATCTAGGTGCTGTCCAGCCCCGGTTTGGCGCGGCGCCACCTAAGCCACCGGGTGCCTGCATGGCTGCATCTGGTAACGAGACGATGACAGGCTGCTCACTGTACCTTCAGGGGTACCTGGGTTCCCCGGAGTGTCCTTTGGGGCATTCTCTGCCGATCCCGTACCCTTCGCGAATGTCTGCTTCGGCTGAGTGAGCTGTCCTCTGCCCAACTTCTTAAATGTGCCGATTTTGTTGAAAAACTCCCGAGCGCTGCTTCGCCGATCTATTAGTTGTATTAGCGCGCCAAACTAGGCC